>NZ_CP038033.1:3094338-3403772 GCF_004421105.1 Nitrosococcus wardiae | reverse complement strand
CAAGAGATTACCAGGGCCCACGGGTGAATATAATGAGTTAGCCCTTCATGGGCGCGGTGTATTTGTTTGTATCAGTCCTTGGAATTTTCCTCTGGCCATTTTCACCGGCCAGGTGGCGGCTGCATTGGCGGCGGGAAATACAGTGATTGCCAAACCTGCTGAGCAGACCTCCCTAATCGCAGCGTTGGTGATCCAATGGTTACATGAGGCGGGTGTTCCATCCCGGGTTTTACACCTCCTGCCAGGGGAAGGTCCGGCAGTAGGCCAGGCTTTAGTGGCCGATCCCCGGGTTAGTGGCGTTGCCTTTACGGGTTCAACCGAGACTGCCCATGCCATTAACCGGATATTGGCGGAGCGTGAGGGGCCCATAGTGCCGCTCATTGCCGAGACCGGCGGCCAGAATGCCATGATCGTGGACAGCTCCGCCTTGCCGGAACAGGTGGTGGTGGATGTCATGAGTTCAGCCTTCAATAGTGCCGGTCAACGCTGTTCGGCCTTGCGGGTGTTGTTTCTCCAAGAAGAGGTGGCCGATCTTATATTAGAAATGCTGATGGGCGCCATGGAGGAGCTAAGAATAGGTGATCCGGGACGGATTGAAACCGATATAGGTCCTCTCATCGATGAGCAAGCCAAAGCACGCCTCGAAGCCCACTGCCAACGAATGGACCAGGAAGCGCGCTTGCTTTACCGCTTATCGTTGCCTGAAGATACTCCAAAGGGTTGTTTCTTTGCGCCTCGGATCTATGAACTGGAGAGTTTGACCCAACTGACGGGTGAGGTTTTTGGCCCTATTTTGCATGTTATCCGCTATTCATCCCAGCAGCTCAATGAAGTGATTGATTCCATTAACCGGACCGGATATGGCTTAACCCTGGGAATTCATAGCCGAGTGGATGAAACGGTTCGTTATATCCAAAACCGAGTTCAAGTGGGCAACGTTTATGTCAATCGCAATATGATCGGTGCCGTAGTAGGCGTGCAACCCTTTGGGGGAGAGGGCCTTTCGGGGACGGGGCCTAAGGCCGGTGGCCCCCATTATCTATTGCGCTTTGCCACTGAGCGCTCGACGAGTATTAATACGGCGGCGGTGGGAGGAAATACCGATCTTTTGTCCCTGCGGGAGTAAGAGAGGGTTGATTGAGCCGAATTTAAGTGAAAAATCTCCTCTCGGGGTGGTTCTGGCGCGATCGTTGAGTCGTCGCCTAACTAATTCTCTAAGTTCGTCCTGAACTTTTCGAATGAGTTGGTTGGCTCAACCAGCCTCAGCCCTTTGGGGCTACGTTTGAGGATGAAGCGAAAGCGACTCACCTTGGGGTGCATTTCTCAGCCCCAGGCACGAGGTCAAAGGCAATGAACTACGGAGCGACACACGAGCGAATGTCGAGACTGAACGACCCTTCAAACATTGGCGAGAGAACCCTTACTTTTCGGAGTCACGAAAGTGAATAGCGTTTTTATATTAGACACTGATAAAACACCACTGATGCCGTGCAGACCCTCAAGAGCTAGGCGGTTGTTGCGGGAGGGGAAGGCTGCCGTGTATCGAATGCAGCCGTTTACCATCATATTGAAATATCGCGTAGACCCTAGCCCTCAGCCGGTTGGATTCAAGGTTGACCCAGGCAGCAAAACCACAGGACTGGCATTAGTGGGCAATTTCCCTCAACAGGGGCGCGTGGTGTTATGGGGTGCAAATTTGGAGCACAGAGGGCAGTCTGTACGCGATAGGTTAGAGAAGCGGCGCCTATTGCGCCGAGGCCGCAGAGGCAGAAAGACCCGCTACCGTGCGCCCCGGTTTTTGAATAGAACCCGCCCCAAAGGCTGGCTAGCGCCTTCACTGCGATCCCGGGTTGAGAATGTTTCGACATGGTTTAACCGCTTACTCGATAGAGCGCCCATTTCTGAGTGCCACATTGAAACCGTACGCTTTGATATGCAGAAAATTCAGAACCCTGAAATTAACGGCGTTGAGTATCAACAAGGGGAACTGCAAGGCTATGAGGTGCGCGAATATCTGCTGGAGAAATGGGGTAGAAAGTGCGCCTACTGTGGCAAGAATAGCGCCCCTCGGGAAGTTGAACACATCGTTCCTAGATCTAGAGGTGGCAGTCACCGGGTATCTAACCTAACCCTGGCCTGTACTCCGTGCAATCAAAAGAAGAACAGTAAAACGGCCACCGAGTTTGGGTATCCTCAGATCCAATCCAAAGCCAATCGGCCTTTAAAAGATGCCGCCGCGGTCAATGCTACCCGCTACGCCATTGGGGGTGTTATTCAGTCAATAGGGCTGCCGACTTCTTTTTGGAGGGGTGGACGCACCAAGAAAAACAGGATTTCTCAGGGCTACGCCAAAGACCATTGGATTGATGCCGCGTGTGTTGGCGAAAGCGGTGAGCAAGTGACAATCACCAAAGGGCATCGGGCGCTACATATCAAAGCCACTGGTCGCGGCACACGGCAAGTTGTGCTCACCGATAAATATGGCTTTCCACGAGGGAAAGCTGGGAGGTGCAAACGGGTGAAGGGATTTCAAACGGGTGATCTAGTAAGGCTCTCGCAACCAAGAGGCAAGTATGAGGGTATACACACCGGAATACTGGCAAGCATCCGGGCTAACGGCACTTTTGATATCAAGGCCAAGGCCGGGAAGATTTCGGCCAACTGGAAGCATTTCAAACTCATCCAAAGAGGGGATGGTTATGACTACGGGCTTTCGGCTGTCTGAGCCAAACACGGCAACAACAGCATGTCATGCGGCCCTCGCGCTCCGGCTCCGTGCGCCACTGCGTTTCGCATCGTCGCTAGGGGGGCGTCGTGCGTCCCTGCACTTCTTCAAGGCCGTTCTAAAAACTTATTCACCCGGCAGCCTGACAATAGTGAGCCAGAAGTTATCGATGCTTCTCACAATCTGAATAAACTCGTCTAGCTCTACCGGTTTGGTGACATAACAATTGGCGTGTAGATCATAGCTTCTTAAAATGTCCTCCTCATCTCGGGAAGTGGTAAGGACCACCACGGGAATCCGTTTAAGGACAGGGTCCTGTTTGATTTCTTGGAGGACTTCGCGACCGTCTTTTTTCGGTAGATTCAAATCCAGCAGAATGAGATCCGGGCGGGGCACATCGGCATATTGACCTTCTTGGTGTAAGAATTCCATTGCCGCAACCCCATCTTCCACCACATGGAGCTGGTTCTGCATTTTGGCCTCTTTGAGGGCTTCCTGGGTCAAGCGCACATCACCAGGGTTATCTTCTACGAGTAGAATTTCGATATCTTGTCTGGTCGCGGGTATTTTCATTGATGGCGGCTATTCCTCTTTTGCTGGTAACGGCAGGGTGAAGAAAAAGGTGGTGCCTTCGTCTGGCTTAGACTCTAGCCAGATTTGTCCTCCATGGCGTTCCACAATCTTTTTGCAAATGGCAAGGCCAATCCCCGTGCCGGGATATTCCTTTTTAGTATGCAGGCGCTGAAAGAGTAAAAAAATCCGTTCGGCGTATTGGGGTTCAATCCCAATCCCGTTATCGGCCACAGAAAAAACAACCTGGTCTCCTTTTTCTTTAGCGCTAATATGAATTTTCGGTGTCCTTTCCCCCCGAAATTTTAAAGCATTACTGATCAGGTTCTGAAACAGCTGTACTAACTGGGCCTCATCCGCAATTAAAACCGGCAAAGGCTCGACGGCAAGATGGGCATGGGTTTCTTCAATGATGAATCTAAGGCTTTCCAGGACTTTTTGGATGATCTGGTTGCCATCCGTCCTAGTAAAGGGCTTACCCTTCGTGCCTACCCGGGAATAGGCCAGCAAATCATTGATAAGCGCCTGCATTCGAGTAGCTCCATCCACCATGAACTCAATAAACTCATCGGCATCTGAGTCCAGTTGGCCCCGATAGCGACGTGCCAGCAGCTGGGCATAGCTGCTCACCATCCGCAAGGGTTCCTGGAGATCATGGGACGCCACATAGGCAAATTGTTCGAGCTCGGTATTCGAGCGAGTGAGTTCTTGGGTTTGCCGTTCTAGGGCCTTTTGTATCTGTTTGCGTTCAGTAATGTCCCGGATGGCACTGGTAATTAAAAGGCTACCATTAACTTCCATAGGGCTAAGGCTGATCTCAGCACAAAAAAGGCTTCCATCCTTACGTGCTGCATAGAGTTCTCGGCCCTCGCCCATGGGGCGAGTGCGGGGATGTTGGTAATATTCCTGGCGGTATTGTCCATGACCGGCACGATGTTGCTCAGGCACTAGGATCTCAATGGGTTGGCCAATGAGTTCAGCTCGTGAATAGCCCAGCATGTGTTCTGCCATGGCATTCACGAGGACAATGCGACCGTACTGGTCGGATATCACCATGGCATCAGGGGCCGCATCCAGTAACTGACGAAAAGGGATCTGGACTTCCGCTATTATTTCATCGGGACAAGGGTTAGACATTCTATAATCAGTCTTGGAAGTCGTGGTAAAAATATGAATTAGCGCTAATACGGCGCTAACCCATAGTATCACATTGCCACTGTGCAGTTATCTTCTTTTGAAGTCTCGTTTTCAATCATCGCCCGCAGCCGCTTGATAGCCGTTTGCTGAATCTGTCGTACCCGCTCGCGAGTAATCCCAATACTTTGACCGACTTCTTCAAGTGTCTTTGCTTCATATCCATCGAGTCCGTAACGGCGTTTAAGGACCTCCTGTTGGCGCTCAGTAAGCTGCGATAGCTGATGATTAATAGTGGCTTTTTTATCGAAAATTTCCCATAGAATGGCCGGGTTGTTCCTTTCATCCGGGAGTAAATCGGCAAGACAATCTTCATTGTTCTCGCTTAGGGGATCATTGAGTGAAGTCTCCGGGATCTGGAAACTCAGATAGCGTTGGATTTTCTCCAGGGGTTCGTTAAGTGTTTTGGCGATTTCCTCCAAGCGCGGTTCGGTGTTATGGGTTTGCCCCAGCCGTTTTGCTTCCCGTTGATAGCGGCGGATGGTTTTTAAAACATGAACGGGAATTCGAACGGTTCGTACTTGATTCATCAAGGCCCGTTCTATGGCCTGTTCTATCCACCAACTGGCATAGGTGGAAAACCGAAAGCCAAGCTCGGGATCAAATTTTTCCACGGCGTGAATTAGCCCAAGATTGCCTTCTTCAATCAAATCCATCAAAGGCAGGCCCCGGCTAACATGACGGGTGGCCATTTTTACAACCATGCGCAAGTTGCTTTCAATCATGCGGTCACGGGCCTTGCGGTCTCCCCTTTGGGCCAATCGCGCATAATGTTTTTCTTCTTCGGCGCTTAGCAGGGGGGCTTTGCCGGCATCTCGCATATAAAGGTTCTCTAGAGTAAAACCAGCCTCTAAGGTGGGATCGGCGCTATTTTCGATCTCTTCATGATCGACCAAAGTGACCGGGGGATTTGCCGATTGGGAAGAGGGAAATTTTTCGTTCACCATCGCTGCTACTCTCTCTCATTATTGACCTATTTCGCAGCTATTTTATAAGGGCAAACCCTAGCAGCGACTATCCGTAATTCTACGGATAAGGTGATAAAGAGGGAGTGGACGTTTGAATATAACTTTTTAATTTCAAAATAATTATTTGCTTATGCTCGCTTAGCGCAAACGGCAAGTTAGGATCTTTCTAAGACCGCTAGACGGACTAGATCGGCCAGGGATTTCGCCTTAAGCTTCTCCATGACTTTGGCCCGATGGGCCTCGACAGTTCGGATACTAATGTGCAGTTCGGCGGCAATATGCTTGTTCATTTTGCCCTCTGCCAACAGCTCGAAGACTTGCCGCTCCCGCTTGGTTAAACACTCAAGCCGGGCTAGAAATTCCCTAGGGGCATCTTGGGGCTGCCCCTGGTGACTCCCCTCAGATAAGGCTTTATGGATGCGGTCTAATAAAGCTTGGGCGCGGAAAGGTTTTTCGATGAAATCTTTGGCCCCCGATTTCATTGCTTGAACGGCCATAGGCACATCGGCATGGCCGGTGATCATAATGACGGGGAGGTGGATTCCCCGTTGCGGCAACAGCTCTTGCAGCTCGAATCCATCCATGCCTGGCATTCGCACATCGAGTAGAATACATCCCGTGAGTGGGAATTCCCCGCTCTCAAGAAAGGTCTGAGCAGAAGCATAGGTCTTTACATTAAAACCTTCTCCCTTTAAGAGTAAAGCTAATGATTTACGCATTGCCTCATCATCATCCACGATGTATATCGTGTTTTCAGGTAGCATGATGATTATCCTTTGCAGGGGTAATCGGTAGTCTAAACTGGAATGTGGTACCGCTATGGCCGTTGGACGTGACCCAAAGCTGACCGCTGTGGGCCTCAATAATGGATTGGCAAATGGATAGCCCCATTCCCATGCCCTCTTGTTTGGTGGTAAAGAAAGGTTCAAATATTTTCTGCTTGAGGTTATCAGATAAGCCGGGACCCGTATCCTGGACCAGTACCTCAATCGCTGTTTTGCCGACCACTAAAGTCTGAATTTTGAGTTTCCGCTCTTTGCATTGGGCTGTGATCATGGCATCGAAAGCATTGCGCACCAGATTGAAGAGCACCTGCTGAAGCAGAAGATTATCGGCTGTGACCGAGGGAAGGGGCGTCTGCAAGGCCAATTCAATGGCGATGTTTTGCCAGCGCGCTTCCACTTGCATGATATTCACCGCTTCCCGAACCAGTTCATTGATCTCCACAAGTATCCGCTGTTGCTCTTTTTTGCGGACGAAATTGCGAAGATGGCGAATGATTTTGCCTGCCCGCTCGGCTTGGGTGGCAATTTCTTCGAGAATATCCCGCAGAGCTTGAGACGCTGGGGCGTATGGTTCAAGTGTGCGTAAACAAATATCGCTGTAAGTGGTGATAGCCCCCAGGGGTTGATTGAGTTCGTGGGCAATTTCAGCAGCCATTTCCCCAAGCGTGCTTAGGCGTGAAATATGAGCCAGTTCTAATAGACGTTGCTTGGCCAGATCTTCGGCCTGTCTTTGCTCCGTGATGTCGATACCGGTGTAGATCACATATTCCAGGGCACCCCTGGAGTCGAGTAGTGCCGCGCTCGACCAGGCGATGAGATACCGCTCTCCAGCTTTAGCTTGTAAATAGTCTTCATATTTTTTGGGAATATTTCGTGCTTGCAATTGTTTGAATTTTTTTGCGACTCCTTTTTTTGTCTGGTCTGGGGAGGGGGTGAATTCCCAAAAGAACCGCCCCTTAGCTTCTTTGGACGAATATCCGCTGATTTTTTGAAAGGCTCGATTGAGGCGGACAATCTGACCTTGGTGGTCCAGGACAACCACCAAAGCATCGGCGGTGTCCAAGATTGCAGAAGTAAAGTCCCGCTCTTTGCGAAGCAACTCTTCTGTGCGTTTGCGCTGCAAGATTTCCTGTTGAAGTTGACGGTTTGCTTCCTTCAAGTGAGCTGTTCGTTCGGCGACACGTTGCTCTAATTCGTCCTGGGCTTGGCGCAATGCGGTTTCCGTTTGTTTCCGTTCCATGGCATAGCGCAAAGCCCGTCCGACAAGTTGGCCGTCACTTTGTCCTTTGACTAAATAATCTTGAGCCCCCCGTTTCACTGCTTCAATTGCCAGTTCTTCATCGGCAAGGCCACTGAGTACCACGATGGGGAGCTGAGGAGCGGCTTCCTTCACCCGGCTCAGGGTGTCTAGGCCGTGACCATCGGGGAGGGATAGATCCAATAAAATAGCATCGAATGGCTGCTTATGAAGTAATGGTAGGGCTTGGCTGAGCCGTTCTACTGAGGTGGCCTCAAACTGGGTTTCTTTGGCCTCTTGCAGGGCCAGTTGCACAAGCCGGGCATCGCCCGGGTTGTCCTCAATCAGTAGCAGTTTAATCGGAGAGGACCGCATTTTCCTTAGCAGACTCGCTATCAGCCGTTGTCCAACATGGATGGCCTATATTTATATTTAAAATTTATTTATCACGCCATTATAAATACACTAATTAGATATCCCAATAAATCATGGATTTAGTTGTGTTTACCGGGTTTCTGCCTGGCCTTCATGGGAAGAGGCAGTAGTCACATCTTCTTGTTGGTCGGAAACGGTTTGGGTAGCAGAAGAACGTTCCTGCTCTGGGCTGTGGGGTTTTAGCTGGGCTACCCAGAGGGCAGTGGCGCCTGCGACAGCGCTGGGCATCACTAGAAAATTTACCAAAGGAATAGAGTTGGCTAGCATGGTGGCTCCCCCAAATCCTAGCCCTAATAAGCGGTGCTGTTGCAGTTGTTGCCTTTGTTCAGGGAAAGTGACTCCATGGTTCCCCATGGGGTAATCCATATATTGTAGAGTGAGCATCCAAGCGCTGAAAGCGAACCACAGGAAAGGAGCTACAATGTTAAGCCCGGGAATGAAAAATAAGATTAGGAGGGGTATGGCCCGCAGGGTAAAGTAACCGATCTTTTTCAGTTCCATCCAAATGGCGGGGAGCGCTTCCTGAAGCAATGTTTTCCAGGTGCCTGATTGAGAAATCTCCTGACCGGTGAGCTGCCGCTCAACTGCTTCCGCCAGCATTCCGTTGAAGGGAGCAGCAATCAGGTTGGTGAGCATGGAGAAGATAAAAAAGGCCACAACGGCCATGGTGATGGCGAACAGTGGCCAAAGCAACCAGCGTAACCAATCCAACCACTGGGGCAGCAGCGCATCAATAAGAGTGCCAAACTGGGCTGCCCCCAGCCAGATGAGAGTAGCAAAAAGAAGCGTATTAATGGCCAGGGGAATATAGGCGTAGAGACGCAAACCAGGACAATGGATAAGGGAAAGCCCCCGTAAAAGGTAATTCGCACCGACAAGTGTTTGAGTAGCCATGGTTGATTCCTTTTATCTTCTAGTCATAAATTATCTAAGTCGGGGCACGGCGCTGTTGCGCCTGAAGAGCAGGTCAAAGCCCGCTGTGCCAGCAATGCGCTTCCATAAGCCGCTTCGGTCTCACTCGCTATAGTGACGGGGACCTTGAGCATTTGTTCCCTGATTTGGGTCCAAGCGGGATTGTGAGCTCCCCCACCGGTAGTTCTCACCTGCTGAGGAAAAGGAGCGCCAAGGGCCTGGAGTTGCCGGTATCCTTGCGCTTCGATACGGGCGATGCCTTCGAGGATAGCCTGGAAAAAGATAAGATCATCGGGGGGACGAGGAGTGAGACGAGGAGGATACTGGAAGTCGGGGATAGGAAAGCGCTCGCCTTGAGCCGGTAGGGGATAATAGCTTAGCCCCGTGGGCTGTTCCGGCCGTAGCTGTGGCGTCATCTCATCGAGTTGGGCTTGGGTAAAGTATTGCCGCAGGACAGCGCCACCGCTATTAGAGGCACCGCCAGCTAGCCAAAGGTTGCCCAAGCGATGGCTATAGACCCCATATTTTGCGCTGAAAAGGGGGTGCTCAGAGGCTATTTTGAGGGCCAAGGTAGAGCCGAGGGAGGTGACGGCATCACCTGGTTTGCCCGCACCGGTGGCCAGAAAGGCAGCAATACTATCAGTGGTGCCCGCGACCAGGGCCGCTTTGGGGGAGAGTCCCAAGGCCTTAACATGGGCAGGGTGAACCGTGCCGATAATCGTTCCTGGAGGGACCACCGAGGGCAGGAGTTCAGAGCGTGTTCTTACCTGCTCAAGCCAGGCGGGCCATTCTCGCCGACGGGGATCGTATCCCGTTTTGAGGCAGTTATTTTCGTCGCTGAGTCCTAATTTGGCGCCTAAGCGAAAGGCAATCCAGTCTGCTTGATGGAGCAAATACGCGGCTTGGCGGACCTCGGGGCGGGCTTGTAAGTGGAGGAGTTTGGCCAAACTGGAAGTGGCGCCAAAAGCCCCGCTATTGGGAGGCGCTTGTTCGGCAATGAGCTGTGCTTCGGTACGGCTGCGGCTGTCGTTATAGAGTAAGGCGGGGGTGAGAGGGTTCCCTTTTGCATCCACTAATAATACCGTGCCGGAGGTCCCATCCACGGCGAGGGCCCGAACTGCGCTGGCGGGTACCGAAGCAAACAAGCTGCGGAGAGCTTGCTGAACTGCTTGCCACCATTGCTTGGGATCCTGCTCAATGATTTCCCCTTGACGCTGGGGAGGAGGCAGGGAGGCATGACTGCGACCCACGGCAGCCCCTGATTCGTTAATAGCAACCACTCGGCAGCCTGAAGTGCCTAGGTCAATTCCAAGAAAAAGATCCTCGGACATGTCAGGGCAACCGGACAACCTGGGGGGCGTTCCACTCGGGTTGGCGATATTCAGCCACCACGGTGGTGTAGATGCCACCACGCACATTAAATTCAGCCCTAAGGCGCATAAATCGGGGAGTACAGGCAGCGACCAGATCATCTAGGATTTGGTTAGTGACTGCCTCATGGAAGGCGCCTTGGTCTCGATAGGACCAGACATAAAGTTTGAGGGACTTTAATTCCACACAGGCGCGGTCGGGGACATATTCCAGATGCAAGGTAGCAAAGTCCGGCTGGCCCGTTTTCGGACATAAACAGGTAAACTCTGGAATTTTGATCCGAATGGTATAGTCTCGTTCCGGGAAGGGGTTGGGAAAGGTTTCAAGTTCTCGACTCGGTTGGCTAGGCATCTTGCTGTCTCTGTGTTAGCGTTGCGTCTTTCAAATTTGGTTTTATTATCGCTTAAATCCATGCCATGCGCCTAAAGAAAATCAAGCTCGCTGGCTTTAAATCGTTTGTCGATCCCACCAGTTTACCCTTGCCCAGTAACCGTGTAGCCATTGTGGGTCCCAATGGCTGCGGCAAGTCCAATGTGATTGATGCCGTGCGTTGGGTGATGGGGGAAAGTTCAGCCAAGCACTTGCGCGGCGATTCCATGGCTGATGTGATTTTTAATGGTTCGACTTCCCGTAAACCGGTAGGTCAGTGCTCCGTGGAACTGGTGTTTGATAATAGTGAGGGGAGCCTAGGCGGGCAATATGCCACTTACAATGAGATTGCCATCAAGCGGCAGGTTAGTCGAGACGGCCAGTCCCATTATTTTCTTAATAATGCCCGCTGTCGCCGCCGTGATATTACCGATATTTTTCTGGGGACCGGCCTGGGGCCACGGAGTTATGCCATTATTGAACAGGGCATGATCTCTCGTCTTATCGAGGCTAAGCCTGAGGAGCTGCGTGTTTTTCTGGAAGAAGCCGCGGGGATTTCCAAATACAAGGAGCGCCGGCGGGAGACTGAAAACCGCATGCAGCATACCACAGAAAATCTTAATCGCATTAATGATTTAAGAGAGGAAATTGGAAGGCAGCTCAATACTTTGCAGCGCCAAGCAAAAAATGCAGAAAAGTATCAAGAACTTAGGCGGTTAGAACGGGAAATCAAAGCTCAAATTCAGGCCCTGCGTTGGCAGGCATTGGATGAGGAAGGACGCAAACAAAACCAGGACATTGAGCGAAAAGAGACTCTCTTGGAGGGGCGCGTAGCGGATCTGCGGCAAGTAGAAGCCCGCTTAGAACAGCAGCGAGACGCGCTCCATCAAGCTCGGGATAAGGCGGCTGAAATTCAGGAGACCTACTATAGTCAGGGGACCGAGATTGCCCGATTGGAACAGCAACTTCACCATGAACGGGAGCAGTGGGCGCAGCACCAGCAGGAGCAGGAGCAGATAGAGCATCAGTTGGCACAGGTGCAACAGACTCAAGAGGAAAAGCGAGCGCTGATTGCACAGACTCAGCAAGCCCTGGTCAGCCATGCGGAATCCCAGGCAGGGGCACAGCAACAATGGCAGGCCGCCCAGCAATGGTTGGAGACTACGGAAGCCTCCATGCAGGATTGGCAGGTGAATTGGGAAAGTTTTAACCAGCGGGCAGCAGAGCCGACCCAGAGGGCCCAAGTGGAGCGTAGCCGACAACAGCAGCTAGCACGACAGCAACAGCAACTGCAACAACGCCGGGCCCGCCTTGAAGAGGAGACCCATCAACTGGGCCAGAATGATGATGGGGAGGGGGTGGATGAGTTACGAGAAGAGCGGTTTATCCTAGAGCAACAAGTGGCCCAGCAGCAGGAAGCGCTTGCCCGTTCTACTGCGCAGATTTCCGAGCATCGAGAGCAAGAGAAGCAACTTTCTAGGAAACTCCATAGCCAGCAAGGACATTTGCACCATTTACAGGGCCATTTGACCTCTTTGCGGTCGCTACAGCAGGCTGCCCTTGGCCGCGGCAAGGACGGAGTTGGTGCCTGGTTAGAGCAACAGGGCTTGGCGGAGAGTTCCCGCTTGGCAGAGGTCCTGAGGGTTGAGCCGGGATGGGAGCAAGCGGTAGAGCGGGCTTTGGGAGTGTACCTGGAAGCTGTTTGCGTGGCAGGCTTGGAGCCCTTGACCCATAAGGTTCTGAATTTAGAAGCTGGCTCTCTTATCCTGTTTGACACAGCCGCTTCAGCCCAGGCCAACCGAGCGGAGGCGGGAGTCCCCTTGTTAAGCAAGCTCCAGGCTCCATGGCCTTTGGATTCCTTACTGGGGGGAATTTACGCGGTGGAAACCCTGGCCGAGGCATTTGCTTTGCGGGCCCGCCTTGCTCCGGGGGAATCGGTCATCACCCGCGACGGCGTTTGGCTTAGCTCCTGCTGGTTAAGCTTGGTCCGAGAGAGCGATGAGAAGTCAGGGGTGCTGGCCAGGGGGCGGGAGATAGAGAATTTGCAACAGGAAGTTGCCCAATGCCAGCAGGAGGTGGAGAGCCTTGAGGAACAGTTAGAGGGCGTCCGTAGTCGTCTTCATGCCTTAGAGGGCGAACGGGAGCAGCATCAAGATGCAACGCACCAGTTGCAACAGAAACTAGGAGAGCACCAGTCCGCCTTGGCACGGGCGGAGGCCCAGCAGGAACAGCAGCGTCTTCGCCGGAGGCGGGTGGAGGAGGAACTAGAAGAGCTTCAGTTCTATTTGGCTGAAAATGAACAAGAGCGGCAACTAGCCGAAGAACAGCTCCAAGAAGCGCTGATAGACATGGAAAACCTTGCCGAGGAGCGAGAACGGCTGGTGGCGGAGCGGGATCGGCTGCGGGCGGCGGTGGAGCAAGTTCGCACTGAGGCGGGGGCAGCAAAAGATACCCTCCATCGATTGGAAATGGAAGGGCAGACTCTCCAGGTGACCTTGGAATCGGCCCAGGAAGCCACTGCTCAGGCCCGTCGGGAGTACAGCAAGCTGATCCAGCGTCGGGAAATGTTGGAAGCCGCTCTGGCGAGTGGCCAAGGGCCCCTGCAGGAACTGCAAGCTAGGCTGGAGACCCACTTGCAACAGCGGATGAGGATCGAGCATCAGTTAAACCAGGCGCGGGAGCAGGTAACTACCCTGGAAGCCGAGTTGCAAGCCAGGGAAGAGGAGCAGCGCCAAATTGGAAAAGCCATCGAGGAGCAGCGAACCGCTTTGGAGCGGCTCCGCGTTGATGGACAAGCGATTCAGGTGCGGGCACAGACTCTGAGAGAACAATTGCACGAAGACGGCTTTAACCCTGAGCAAATATTAGGGAATATGCCTGCAGGCAGTGAACTGACTGCCCTGGAAGGAGAATGCGAGCGCATTGCCCAGCGCATTCAGCGCCTAGGTGCCATTAATCTGGCCGCTATTGATGAATACCGGGTTCAAGCGGAGCGGGAACAATACTTGGACTCTCAATATACCGATTTAACTGAAGCGCTGCAAACCCTAGAAAATGCCATTCAGCGCATTGACCGTGAAACCCGCAGCCGTTTCCGGGACACCTTTGATAAGGTCAATGGCGGTTTGCAAACCCTATTTCCCAAGCTTTTTGGGGGGGGGAAAGCCTACTTAGAATTAAATGATGATGATTTGTTAAACACGGGTGTTAAGATCATGGCGCGCCCTCCCGGTAAACGAAACAGTACTATCCATTTGCTTTCAGGGGGAGAGAAGGCGCTGACTGCAATAGCGCTGGTATTTGCTATTTTTCAACTCAATCCTGCGCCCTTTTGCATGTTAGATGAGGTGGATGCCCCTCTTGACGATGCCAATGTGGGGCGCTTTTGTGAATTGGTGAAGGAAATGTCAGAAAAGGTGCAATTTATTATGGTGACTCATAACAAGACTACCATGGAGATGGGGCACCAGCTGACGGGAGTAACCATGCATGAGCCTGGCGTCTCACGCTTGGTTGCGGTGGATGTGGATGAAGCCGTGCAACTAGCGGCCGTTTAGTGAGGGAGTTTTATGAATGATCTACGCCTGGCGTTGCTTGCAGTCGGTGTTTTAGTCCTTGTTGTGGTTTACCTTTATAGCCAATGGGAAGCTAAACGGAAAGGAATTCGCGATCAGGAACTCGGGCGTAGACGCATGCCAACACTGGGTGCCTATGAGGAGGGTTTAGAGGCTCCAGCAGGGTCTACCGAACCCCCTCAAGAGGTTAAGATTTCGCCCCAGGAACCTGAGGCTAGTCCAACTTCTCAACCCCCGGGGGGAAGCCAAGAGTCGAGAGGACCAGAAGAGGAATTTTTGGAGGATCTGGATGGTTTGGCTACCCTAGTAGAGGAAACTAAAGAGGACCATCCTGAGAAAATACCGGAGCGCACTGAGGTTATGTCAACTAAGGAAGCTAAAAAAAGCCGGTTTGCCCTACCGAAAAAGTGGTTCAAAACAAAATCCCAATCTGAATCGCAATCTCCTCCGCCCCCGCCTGAGACTTTGGGGCCTGAGCTTATCATCGTACTGACGGTAGTAGCGCGGGGAAAGAGTATGTTTCGAGGCACCGATATCGTCCAGGTCTTGGAGGGCAAGGGGCTTCGGCATGGAGAAATGAATATTTATCATGCTTACTCGCCTGGAGGGCGAGCCGTATTTAGTGTGGCCAACATCATGGAGCCGGGATCCTTTGATTTGGAGCAGATGGACCATTTTTCCTCTCCCGGGCTTACTTTGTTTTTGCGTTTGCCTGGACCGGCAGGCGGTTTTGCCGCCTTCGATGCCATGTTGGAGACGGCCGAGCTGTTGGCTGAAAAGCTCAATGGAGAAGTCCGAGATGAACGGCGGAATGTACTGACCACCCAGGCAATTGAGCAGATACGAGAGCGTATTCTGGCCTTTAATCGGACCCGCCGCTCCATGGGCGTGTGATTAGACACCCCCTATAGCGTCCATACGCCAAGGGATATCATGACAGTGTCGACCCAAGCGAGGGAGCGCATAGAAACGTTACGTAAGTTAATAAATGACTATAACTATAATTACTATGTTATTGATAATCCAATAGTTCCTGATAGCGAATACGACCGCTTGATGCGGGAGTTACAGAATCTGGAAGCCCAATATCCGGAGTTGGTCGTTCCCGATTCGCCCACCCAGCGAGTGGGGGCTGAGCCTCTTGAAGCCCTCGGGGAGGTCAAGCATGAAATCCCCATGTTATCCCTGAACAATGCCTTCAGTGAAGAAGAGCTGGCCGATTTTCATCGGCGGGTCAAAGAGCGCTTAGGGATGGAACAGGTAGAATATGCGGCTGAACCTAAGCTTGATGGCCTTGCCGTTAGTTTGTTGTATCAAGAAGGGATTCTGGTGCAGGGGGCAACCCGGGGCGATGGTGTGACGGGAGAGGATGTCACCCACAACGTTCGAACTATTCCCACCGTATCCCTGCATTTGCGCGGTGAGAAGATTCCTTCCCTGTTGGAAGTCCGCGGTGAAGTGTATATGCCTAAGGAAGGGTTCGAGCAACTTAACCGGGAGCAACTTGCCAAGGGCGAAAAAACCTTTGTGAATCCCCGTAATGCCGCCGCGGGCAGTTTGCGCCAATTGGATCCTCGGATCGCGGCTAGCCGGCCCCTGGCGATATTCTGTTATGGAGTTGGCAAAGTGGAACAGGGGACATTGCCTCAGCGTCATAGCGAGATTTTGGCTCGCCTTGAGCAGTGGGGTTTGCGTATCCCCCCTCAGGCGGAGGTGGTGGAGGGACTAGCGGGTTGCCGAGAGTACTACCAACGGCTATTGAAACGGCGTGATGAGCTCCCCTATGAGATCGATGGCGTGGTATTCAAGGTGGATCGCTTCGATCAACGCCAGGCCTTAGGATTTGTGGCCCGCGCTCCCCGTTGGGCGGTTGCCTACAAATTTCCTGCCCAGGAGGAGTTGACCCAAATCTTGGGTATTGAGGTGCAAGTTGGACGCACCGGGGCACTGACTCCCGTTGCCCGGCTCCAGCCGGTATTTGTAGGCGGTGTCACGGTAAGTAATGCCACCTTGCACAATGAAGGCGAAATCCGGCGTAAAGATATCCGGATTGGTGACACCGTTTATGTGCGCCGGGCCGGGGATGTGATCCCCGAGGTGGTTAAGGTGGTTCTAGAACACCGTCCTTCTGATGCTCGCCTTTTCCAGATGCCTACCCAGTGCCCCATCTGTGGCTCTGAGGTCATCAAAGACGAGGGGGGAGCCATTGCCCGCTGTAGCGGTGGTTTGTACTGTCCGGCCCAACGCAAAGAAGCGATCAAACACTTTGCTTCGCGTCGGGCAATGGATATCAACGGCTTGGGAGACAAGTTGGTGGATCAGCTTATAGAACGTGAGCTGGTTAAGGATGTGGCTGATCTGTACCACCTTACCGCGGAGCAACTTGCTGGCCTAGAGCGCATGGGGCAAAAGTCGGCGGCTAACTTGATGAATGCTATTGAGGGCAGCAAGCACACCACCTTATCACGTTTTCTGTACGCGCTGGGTATTCGTGAGGTGGGAGAAGCCACTGCCCAGGTATTAGCGGAGGAATTTGGTTCCTTGGAAGCTTTGGAAAGCGCCAGTGAAGAGAGGCTTCAGGAGGTGACGGACATTGGCCCGATAGTGGCTACTCATATTGCCGCTTTTTTTCGCCAACTCTACAATCGCCAGGTGATCCAGCGTTTGCGAGAAGCAGGGGTCTGCTGGTCAGAAAAAGAAGGTAAAAGGCCAATTTCCCAGCCCCTTTCCGGTAAGACCTTTGTGTTGACGGGGGCTTTGGAAAGCATGACCCGGGAGCAGGCCAAGGAGCGTTTGCAGGTTCTGGGGGGCAAAGTGACGAGCAGCGTTTCTTCCAATACCGATTATTTGGTCGTCGGTGCTAATCCCGGTTCTAAATTGACAAAAGCAAAAGACCTCCATATCGCCCTCTTAGACGAAGGGGATTTTAAGCATTTGCTCGACAAGGCATCCCTCCCTTAATACTTCAAGACTGACGTCATTTGTCGCTTCCCAGTAGGCGGAAGCCTGAAACGCTATATCGGAAAAAACTGGATATCCACCTTCGCGGATGTGACGACTCCGGTCCTTTTGCGTAAGTTCTGGCTAAAAAAATCTAATTTAGTATTGACAATCATTCGCATTTATAATTAGATCTCTAGTAGGGAAGATACAGAGGGTACTAAAGCCATGTATGTGTGTATATGTCGTGCCGTTACCGATAAGCAATTGCAAGAAGCAATTTTGCAGGGCACTAATAATCTTCGTGATTTAAGGCGCCAACTAGGTGTGGTGAGTAGCTGTGGCAAGTGTGGTCGTTGTGTACGGGAGATTCTACAACAGTGCCAGCAAGCGGCTACTGCTGAAGTCAGTAGTGCGGTGTGACCTGCTGGAGTATTTATTCTTCAGGGATAGCGATTGCGGGCGTTTTGGGTTGACGCTAACGTATTCTCTGGCAGAATCGAGCGGATGATAATCCAGGAAAGGTTAGAGATAACGGCGCCAGGTCGTGGAACGGTGGAAATCACCGACCAGGTGCAACGTATCGTTACGAGTAGCGGTATCAAGACGGGCTTGTGTCATGTCTTTATTCATCACACTAGTGCTTCATTGATGCTTTGTGAAAATGCGGATCCGGCTGTGCGGCATGACTTGGAGGCCTATTTAAGTCGCCTTGTGCCTGATGGCGATCCCTTGTTTACCCATAGGCAAGAAGGCGCAGATGATATGGCTGCCCACGTGCGCACGGTCCTGACCCACTCAGAACTCAATCTGCCGGTCACGGATGGCCGTTGTGCCCTGGGTACGTGGCAGGGGGTTTATGTTTGGGAACACCGTTTCTCAGGCCAACGGCGGCGGGTCACGGTGACCGTGTATGGAGAGTAGGCTTTAGGGGGTAAAATGATGATAGCGTAAAAAAGTCCCGGTAAGCTGTGCCACGGCAGGGGAGAATAATAACCCCGTGTGATTAGTCCTGACCAGGCAATGATCCGTCATCCCCGACAATTTTGTTTCTATAACGCCTACCGTCCCGTCATTGGGTTGGGGCAAACGCGCAATCAGTTGGCCGATGCCTAAGCCCCGAACTCCTGCAATAATTCCTAGTTTTTGGGTAAATTCCCAGGGAGGGGCGCTTTCAATGAGTAATCCCTCTTCGATGATTTGTCCTAAAAGATAGCGGCCCGGCTGGTGGCTGTAAAGTTGCCGGGCGACGATGCTGCCGGCAAAGGGCGTACCAAGTGCCACCACTCCTCCAGGTCGTTGTTCAGGATATCTTTCTAATAGCTGCTGTATTAAAAGCCCTCCCAAGCTGTGCCCCACGAAGTGAATGGCTTCTGCCTCTAAATTTTCGATACAGCGGTGTAGATGAACAAGCGTTTCATTAAGGCTATCTCGGAGGGAGCGGTAACTGAAACAGACGGTTCGGTAGCCCTGTGCTCTAAGGCGGTTGGCTAGAGGATACAGACAAAACCCCTTCATCCAGATGCCATGGAGCAAAATGACCGCTTCCGATTTTTTGGGAGGATGAGGAAAATAGCCTGTCATAAATTTTTACATAAACTTTCCATAATTATTTATAAATAACTTTAATATATAAACATAATTTATTGATTAATAATTAATTTTCATATTTTGGCTTATTGTTTGCTATGAGCAGGATCTAGAGGCTTACTGATTGTCTACTGGAGCAAAGCCAATGAGTTATGTCATTGCTAAAAAAACTAATATCCATTTCAATCGCCGCAGTAGCCAGGAGCGTCGTTCCACTTCGCTCCCCCACTTTAATTACT
The DNA here is from genome assembly GCF_004421105.1 of Nitrosococcus wardiae. NCBI lineage: Bacteria > Pseudomonadati > Pseudomonadota > Gammaproteobacteria > Chromatiales > Chromatiaceae > Nitrosococcus > Nitrosococcus wardiae. The sequence goes on along the minus strand of NZ_CP038033.1, from coordinate 3,384,862 downwards.
GGGGATGCCGGGGGCGCCGTGGTCAGATTAGGCGGCAAGAGGATCTCATTGGGGTTTATCTGGACAAATATCCAGCCCAGCTGTTATGGCTCACCGTGGTGATCTTAGGCTTGTGTTTTATGGATGCGATTCTCACCTTATCTTTGCTCCAGCGAGGTGCGGTGGAGATCAATCCGTTTATGGCTATGTTGATGAACATGAGCACTCACCTCTTTGCGGGAGTGAAAATGGCGATTACCACGCTCAGTCTAGTATGGTTGGTAATACATCACAATTTTATGGTGTTAGGTCTCTTTCGCGTGCAATCGCTTATTTATGCTTTTCTGCTGCTCTATTTAGGGCTGGTGGCTTATGAAAGCTTTTTATTGCTGATCGAACCTTTATTTGGCTGATAAGTCCAAACAGGGAGGTTAAGTGCGGGAGAGGGACCACCATGCTGTGGAGAATAAGTCTTGCCTTTATTTTCCTAGCCCTTGGGGCTTGCGCTAGCCAAGTCCCTGTGATGATTCGGCAACCACCTCCGGAAAGCCCGAGCCTCAACGCAGTTCAAGAAGATATTGCCCATTACCAAGGAAGCATTGTACGCTGGGGGGGAACCATTGCCAGTATTCAGAACAAAGCAGAAACCACGATAATAGAAATTGTCGCCCGGGAATTGGGCAATGACGGGCGGCCAAAAGAGACAGATTTTAGCCCTGGACGGTTTTGGGCCCAGGTAGAGGGTTTCTTAGAACCGGTGATTTATCAGAAAGGGCGAGGGATGACAGTTTATGGTTCTGTGGAGAAGCTTGTCGAAGGTCAAATTGGAGAATACCCTTATTTGTTTCCCCTGGTGCAAGTGAGAACCTATCATTTGTGGGAGCCTAGAGAGGCGAGATATTATTATCCTTATCCTTATTATTATCCCTATTCTTACTATCCCTATCATTTTTATCCTTTCTGGTATTATTGGTAGTGATTTTCCCCTTACCCGAAGGGGCGAAGGTTTACGGCGCGTATCACGTATTCAATCACTAGAGAAAATGGTCAAATTTTGGCGTTTAATTTTATTAGCAGTATTTTTAGTGGCTTGCGGGACAGTGGGCGCAACTGAAAAGCAAGACGAGGCAGAGGATGAGACTTATTCAGAAGAGACAATTATTGATGCGGCCTCGGAATTTTTTGGTAAAACCACGAAGGCCCTTGCCCAAGCTATAGAGAAAGTATTCAAAGAACAGGGTCGTCCCAATGGCTATATTACGGGGACGGAGGGTAGCGGCGCTATTGGTATAGGGCTGCGTTATGGTGAAGGGATTTTGCATACCAAAAGAAAGGGGACAAAAAAAGTCTATTGGCAAGGTCCCTCGGTGGGGTTTGATTTTGGCGGCAACCTTTCCAAGGTTTTTACCTTGGTTTATCATCTCAAAGATACTGATGATCTTTTTCAACGGATTCCCGGGGTAGACGGAAGCCTTTATCTGGTGGGAGGGGTTAGCGTCAATTACCAACAAACCGGCGATCTTATTCTCGCCCCAATTCGTACGGGCTTAGGTTGGCGTGCCGGTGCTAGCATAGGTTATGTCCACTACACCCGCAAGAAGTCCTGGATTCCTTTTTAAGCACTAACCGTTATTTTCAGTTTCTATAAAAAATGCCGGCAAAATGCCGGCATTTTTTATAGAAACTGAAAACTCTCATTTGATTTAACCATTAACGAGGCAATTTGATGGCTCAGTATGTTTACAGTATGAAGCGAGTGGGCAAGGTAGTACCACCGAAGCGGGTTATTCTGCGTGATATCTCCCTGTCTTTTTTCCCGGGGGCGAAGATTGGGGTGTTAGGTCTCAATGGCGCAGGAAAATCCACCTTGCTTAAAATTATGGCGGGAATTGACAAGGATATCGAGGGTGAGGCAATTCCCCAAAAAGGTCTCAAGATTGGCTACCTTTCTCAAGAACCTCAATTGGATCCGGAGAAAAATGTCCGGGGTAATGTAGAAGAGGGCGTTGCCGAGATAAAAGCCGCGTTGGATCGTTTCAACGAGATCAGCATGCTATTTGCCGAGCCGATGAGCGAAGAGGAAATGAATTTTCTCCTTGAGGAACAGGCCCAACTCCAAGATACCATTGAGGCGGCGGATGCTTGGAAGCTCGAGCATAAGCTTGATGTCGCCGCTGAAGCGCTCCGTCTCCCGCCGTGGGAGGCAGAGGTGACCTATCTTTCGGGAGGGGAACAACGGCGTGTGGCCCTTTGTCGATTGCTTCTTTCGAAACCGGATATGCTGCTGCTAGACGAACCGACCAACCACCTGGATGCGGAATCGGTGGCTTGGTTGGAGCGCTATTTGGAGAACTATCCGGGGACGGTGGTGGCGGTGACTCACGATCGTTACTTTCTAGATAACGTGGCAGGTTGGATCTTAGAACTGGATCGTGGCCATGGCATACCCTGGGAAGGGAACTACTCCTCCTGGCTAGAGCAAAAGGAAAAACGCTTGGAACTGGAAGAAAAGCAGCAAGAAGCGCGGGTTAAAGCAATTAAGGCCGAGTTGGAGTGGGTTTCTGCGAATCCAAAGGGGCGGCATGCTAAAAGTAAAGCCCGCCTTGCCCGCTTTGAAGAGCTCACCTCCCAGGAATACCAGAAGCGTAATGAGACCAATGAGATCTATATCCCGCCCGGCCCCCGTCTTGGGGATGTGGTGGTGGAGGCCCAGGGGCTGCGCAAGGGCTTTGGGGATCGTTTACTCATTGATGATCTCAGTTTTAGCCTTCCCCCCGGGGGGATTGTGGGAATCATCGGCGCTAACGGCACAGGTAAAACCACCTTATTTAGAATGGTTGTGGGTCAAGAGCAGCCGGATGCCGGTGAAATCCGGCTGGGGGAGACGGTTGATTTGGCTTATGTGGATCAGAGCCGGGAAGCTTTGGATGCCAGTAAAACCGTGTGGGAAGAAATTTCGGAAGGTCAAGATATTATCAAAGTAGGGACCTATGAGACTCCCTCCCGTGCCTATGTAGGGCGATTTAACTTTAAGGGCTCGGATCAGCAAAAACGTATCGGAGATCTTTCCGGGGGGGAACGCAATCGCGTGCATCTAGCAAAACTGCTTCGCACCGGGGGGAATGTTCTCCTTCTCGATGAACCGACCAATGACTTGGATGTGGAAACCTTGCGAGCCCTGGAACAGGCCCTCTTAAACTTTCCTGGTTGTGCCGTTGTGATTTCCCATGATCGCTGGTTTCTCGATCGTACTGCCACCCATATGCTCGCCTTCGAAGGTGACAGCCGGGTGGTTTGGTTCGAGGGTAACTATGCCGATTATGAAGCGGACCGCCGTCGGCGTTTGGGGGAGGCCGCGGATCAGCCCCACCGTATCCGCTACAAGCCTTTGTCTTCATAGGGCTTGACGCGGAGGGTAAAGGAGGCCGCGAGCTAGTGTTAAATTTTAGGGGCCTAGCTCGAACATTTTTTCTGCTCTATTATCCATGGAGATAAAAGGGGAATATGAGTAGCAGGATGGTCCAGCCATCTCCAAAGGACGACTATTCATGAAAATACCTCAATTGATTGCCCATCGGGGTTATGCCAAAGCGTTTCCGGAGAATACCCTGCTAAGTCTAGATGCTGCTGTCAGTGCTGGCGCACGCTGGGTGGAGTTTGATGTGCAGTTGACTGCTGATGAGATCCCCGTGGTGCTCCACGACGATACCCTCCTGCGTACTGCAGGGCATGAAGGATCTATCTTCGAGATGAATTCGGCCGATCTTGAGCATATTTGTGTCAACGAAGCCGCCCGCTTTGGTCCCTCTTTTCCGGAGGTGCAGCTGTCCACCTTGGAAAATATTGTCCTTTGGCTAAAAGGGTTTCCCCAGGTGACTGCCTTTGTGGAGATTAAGACCCAGAGCCTACAACGTTTTGGAATTCAAAAGGCAGTATCCCAGGTGTTGAGTGTTTTGGAGCCTGTGAAGGCCCAATGCGTCCTGATCTCATTCGAAGCTCAGGCCATTTCCCTTGCCAGGGAAGGGGGAATGGCGGCTACTGGTTGGGTTCTCTCTTCCTGGGATCTGGCGGCCGCCCTTAGGCTTAACCCGGAATATGTATTTTGCAATTGGACCCGCATTCCTCCAGGATGGAAAGATTTTGCCCAATACCCCTGGAGCTGGGCTATTTATGAGATTACCGAGGCGGAGAAGGCATTGGAATATGCCGCTTGGGGGGTGGAGTTTATCGAGACCATGGCTATTGGGGAGATGTTGCAGCACCCCCTATTCCATACCACCAGTGGCCCACAGCCACAAACTTCGGTGACAACGCCTGCGGTAGAGCCGGGATTGGCGGGTGTGTTTAACCCCCAGCCCTGGGGATAGTTGGTCCCGCAAATCGGCAAAGTTGCTGATCGTCCAGATTATCTTCGACCAAAAATACAATTTTCTCCTTACTCATCGCCTCTTCTCTTTAAGGTTAAGGGGGCTTAGCGTAAAACAAAAGGAAGCACCTTGGCCTTCTTCTCCCTCAGCCCAAATGGTCCCCCCATGGCGGTGTACCACACGTTGTACTGTCGCTAGACCGATACCTAATCCTTCAAATTCGTGCTCATTATGTAGCCGCCGGAAAACGTGGAACAGCTTGGACTGGTAGTTCGGGTTGAAACCCGCCCCATTATCACTGATGGTAAATATTTGCTCCCCCTCCTTTTCCAGACAGGTAAATTTCACGTGGGGGTATTTTTGCTCTCGGGTGTATTTCCAAGCGTTTGAAAGCAAGTTTTCAAGGCAGATTCGGAGCAGTCCACTATCAGCCGCTGCGATCATGTTCGGTTGAATGTCAATGTTCACCTCCCGTTCAGGCTGCTCCTGACGGAGTTCGTTGACGATTTCAGCGGCTAAGACGGAGAGATTAAGTTTCGAACGGTCGAGTTCGTGGCGGTTGATGCGCGAGAGTTGGAGCAAGCCATCGAGCAGCAATCCCATCCGCTGGCTGGCTCCTTGAATCCGGCTGAGATAGTGTTTGCCATCTTCGTCCAGAACTTCTCCATAATCCTCCCAAAGAACCCTACTAAATCCTCTCATGGCTCGGAGGGGCGCGCGCAGATCATGGGAGACCGAGTAACTAAAAGCCTCGAGTTCTTGGTTTGCTCTCGCTAGCTCCTGGAGTTTATGTTGTAAGGAACGGTTCAGTCCTCTAATTTTCTCCTCGGCCCGCTTTCGCACCGTAATGTCACGAATAATGGCAATGGTTTGAGTGCCCCCTTGGGATACGAAAGGACTCAGGGCTACCTCAACAGGAAATTCAGTTCCGTCCGCTCTTAGGCCGTAAAGTTCTCTACCGATACCCATCTCCCGAGTTGACGGCGATTGCCGGTAAGTGGTTCGGTAATGCTTCTGTAGTCTACGGTAACGTTCGGGGATAAGTTTTTCGAGGGGTTGACCAAGCAGTGCTTCCCGGGGGTAGCCAAAGATCTTCTCGGTTTGGGTATTGACCAAGGAGATAGCGCCTTCTGGGTTGACTAGCACGATCCCATCAGGTGCCGCTTCGCAAAGGTTACGAAAGCGCTGCTGATTTTCTTGGGCTTGTTTTTCTGCTTCAATCAGTGGGGTAATATCACGCCCGGTGGCGACGACCATCTGAACAGTATTGGCGGTGTTCTTAACGGGACTGAGTAGGTATTCATAGTACCGACTACCCCCATCCCGGGAATAAATGATTAGGCTAATCTGGGGGTTTCCAGAAGTAATGACGGTTTGGAGATCATTCTCAAAGCGCTCCATAATGCCGGTGGGCAGCCCAAGTTCTCGCCAAGAGCGCCCAATCACGGCCTCCAAAGATAAGCCAAGTTCCTCTAGTCCGCTAGGGTTGGCGTAGAGATAACGCCCCTCCCCATCGTAGATATAAATACGATCGGCGCAGGCTTCTAATGCCGCTTTAAACAACCCAGAGAAGGGTATTGAAGGTTGCAGGTTTGGATGCTTATTTCCCATGATAATCCTCTTCTAAGGTGAGCAGACTAAACCGAGAAGCGTCAGGGGACAATACTGCGATCTAACTTTTTGAGTAGAATGGTAAAGGTTGCCACCGAGCATGGGGTTGGCTTATATATAGAAACCTTATCCAGGAGGAATAAACTATGGCGGAAATCAACGGGAAGAAAACCACCGAGGAGCAAATCGTCTCGAAGCTTAGTAGCAAAGGGGAATTCAGTGAACCAGTGCTTGGAGAATCTGAACCTTGGGCGGAGTGGGAAACCCAGTTATGTCTCTGGAGCATTGGTGTTGGGATTGTTGCTCTAGTAATACTCGGGTTTTTGATTAATCAATTTTTGCTTTCCTAAAGTGATGCCGTAATGAAAGCGGATTTGGAAGTTAGCCTGATCCATGACGGTACCTACTGGATTGTTCGCCACCCAACCCTGGAAGCCCGTGGTCGGACTTTATTTGAACTGGACCAAGACCTTATCCAGTGCCTGCGGGAAAGGGGGGATTTTCCAGCATCTAGTCAGGTGACGGTGTTCATGGGTTTTGATTACGACACCATACCCACGTGGATCCGGCAATATGCCTATCATTATTTCAACCGCTATGTTCTGCTGCGCCTGTAGCTTTCATAAAACTGCCGCAGGAAAACCTGAGATTCCAATCGCCGGATTATTGACGGGTGATTGCTGAGTAAGAAGAAAAAAGGGGGAAGTATCAATGGCTGGAGTTAATCGGAGATGGTACTCCGGTATGGCCACCACTGAAGATTGGTGGGCGGTCTGGCTAGGTTTGATTATGTTTCTGGCCGGTTTGACCTCTATTTGGGGTTGGGATTTAGTCGGTTGGATGGCAAAAACCGGGACCTGGGTGTGGGGAGATTTTTCTTGGGATAAAGCCTTGAAAGTGACCGGTTACCAAGAGTGGCACCCGCTCCTTTCCTTACTGGTCACTTATTTAGTGTTTACTGCTCTGACCTGTCTCGGGGCGGCCGCCATGAAACTCGATTTAAAACGCTTTTTTGCCGGTTGGAGCCTCCTTTTTGTCATGACCTGGGCGGTGTGGATTATGGGTCACGAAGCCCACTTTAAGGCCTCCGTTAACGAGTTCGATAAGTATGGTTTGTCCTGGGGACTTTCCTTGGGGGGAGGTTTCTCTTACATGCTGGCCTTGGTGGTCGGCCTGGTTATTGGGAATTTCTTCAAGGGTTTTGCCGAGTTTTTGAAGGAAGCGGCCAAACCGGAATGGTTCATTAAGACTGCGATCGTTTATCTGGGGATCAAGATTGGTCTCATGTCCATCGAAGCGGCGGGCTTTACCTTTGAACTGGCCCTTGCCGGTATTGCCGCCACCTTCGTGGCCTATTTATTATTTTGGCCTATCATCTATACTCTCAGCCGGCGAGTGTTTCGCCTCTCCCGTGAAGCTTCGGCAGTCCTTTCCTCAGGCATTTCCATTTGCGGGGTCTCGGCCGCTATTGCCACTGCTGGCGCCATCCGGGCCCGTCCCGTATTGCCAGTCATGGTCTCTATGCTGATCGTGATCTTTGCCATGATTGAGCTCATTGTGTTGCCCGGTTTTTATACCGCAGTGGCGCCTAATCAGCCTATTGTCAACGGGGCTGCCATGGGCATGACAGTCAAGACCGACGGGGCCGATGCGGCTGCTGGCGCTATTCTTGATGAACTCATGCGGGCCAATGCTGAAGCCAATTTGGGGGTGGTCTGGCAAGAGGGTTGGATTCTGACGGCCTCCATCGTGACCAAAATCTGGATTGACATGTTTATCGGTGTTTGGGCTTTTCTTTTGGCCCTAATTTGGGTTTACAAGGTGGAGCGCCAGCCAGGGCAGTCTAAGGTGGGAGTGATGGAAATTTGGCATCGTTTCCCCAAATTCGTCTTGGGTTATCTCTTGGCCTGGTTTGTCTATATGGCAATTGCCACCTTGGGTCCTGAATTGAGCGAGACGGCGACCCAGGGCGCTGAAGTGGTGGAAGGACCCATGCGGAAGATGATGTTTATGCTGACCTTTGTCAGCATCGGCGTGATCACCGACTTTAGCAAGCTCAAGGGGATGGGCAAATTGGCGCTGCTTTACGCCATTGCTCTGTTTGCGATTATTGCCCCCATTGCCTATGGCGTGGCTTGGATCTTTCACCATGGGATGGTGCCTCCCACGGTGTAATTGTTGTAGGAGCGGCCTTCAAGACGCGGTTTGGTATCCGCGGCCAGAAGGCCGCTCCTACCCATCATCAATTTGGGGCTGTGGCTAAAATACCCCTATTTTTCTTGGTTAATTATCTCGGCAAAAATTTTGAGCAGAATGCGCTGGGTTTCGTGCTGCCTTGCCTGCGCCCATAAGGAGCGCAACCGTCCCTAAGAGCCAACAAGTCGCGTGCGCTGTGGGCACGAAGAGGGGCTGAGTTTATGTTGCTCTATCTTTTGTCGATAAGAAGAGTTTAAAAGCCGATTTATTGCGGTAACCCTCTTATCAAAGGCAAACATGGAGATCATTCTAAAAAATATTTTAAGGAACCCATATGACTATGGATGAGCTGACCTTAGAATTCATTGCTCAGCACGTCAAAGCACTTCCCAAGCCTACGCCCCTATCCACCCTGGCAACCAAGCTTCGAAAGCTAGACATTAGAATCAAAAAACCAGAGTTGGAATCCGCTTTGGAGGAGTTGGTTCGTCGTCATCAAGTTTTTTGCCATCCGCCTCACCGAGGCGGACGCAATGCTACTCCCTGTTATTTTGGCAGCTCTGCGGTCGAGTATCTTAAAGATAAATTACTTCACCAGCAGTTTAACGCCAAACCCACCTGGACGGAGGCTTCCCTGCGGGGTAGTGTGCCTAAAGCTTATGTGAAATTCCTGGATGAGGCCGTTGGAGATTTGCTCCATGCCAAGGATTTATTCCAATGGCGAAAGCGCAACTCGGTCTATTTTTCAATCCAGCCGCCACAACCTACTGAGTTTATCACCCAAGCCCAAAAAGATTCCCTTCAGAGGCTCCTTGCTGGCATTAACTCATACCGCCAGAAGCCGTTGGATCTGACCACTCTGCTCGAATTTTTAGATGGGAAAGAAGGGATCTCTTCCCCGCCCCCGGCAAATTTGCTGGATCAGGATTTAACGGAAGAATTACTCGTTCGCTGGTATGGACAGGATCTTCCGCAAAGGGAGGGATTGCGGTCGATGCCCATTCCTTGGACCTGGCAACGATATAGGCAATGGTGCCAAGAGCGCGGCGTTTTGCCAAATCCTGATCGCTTCCATCAGCTATTGGAGGGGATGGCGGCCCGCAGCCATATTGCCTTGATTCCCCATGATAGCCCCCGGGATCTCTCTGCCGAAGAGACTTCTGTTTTGCGCCGGAACTTCGAGGGTCGGCTTAATTATTACTGGACCCTCTTGTCTTGATGGGAGCTGCCATGAATGAGCAATTCCGCTTTATTAATCCCTTCCTGAGCATCTCAGTCAATGAAGATGAAATTTGGGCTGAAGAGGAGAACGGTTTTCAAGATATTGAAACCATCAATCAAGGCCCTTTTAAGGCATTGACCGATGATATTGTTCAGGTCAAAAAGGATCCTCGACACAATACCCGGGTTCGTTTCTTGGTCGGCAACGGGGGTTCTGGCAAATCCCACCTGTTCTCTCGCTTGCGGCGGAGGATGGGGCATGAGGCCATTTTTACGTTTGCCTCTAACCCGCCCACCCGTGCCGAGGGGATCTTAAGTTGGGTATTGAGCAAGGTCATCGGCGGCTTAAAGCATCCTTGCCTAAATGGCGAAGTCAAACCTTACACCCAGCTCCATGGATTGTTATATGAACTGCTCAGGGATGGTTTTCGGTTTAACGGCACCCTAGATGAGTTCCATGAAGCCGCCCAGGCAGACCCGGAACTGTTTTTCTCTAAAGCCCAACACTACCTGGTCACCCAACAATTCCCCCAGGAGCCGGATCTGGCCCGTATTCTGGCCCATATTCTCCATCCCGAAAGAAGTGAATTGGCCTTTCGTTGGTTAGCCGGGTCCACGAATTTAATCGATCAGGAACTGGCCGCCATTGGGCAAAGGGAACCCCTGCCTGAAGAAATGAAATTACCAATTCTAAGCCGGCTGGGCCGGGCGACAGTCCCTAAGGGAACCCCCATCGTGCTGGTTCTCGACCAGCTTGATTTGATGACCCAACCCGCCCTTGTCGATGCCTTTCAACATTTGTTCTTTGCCCTCATTGACGAGAGCAAGCACTGGTATCTCGTGGTGAGTTTGATAGATGACAAATTCGATTTTTGGAAAAGCCAATTTAGCACGGCTCTCCGGGACCGACTGGAAGAGCCCCTTCCTGTGGTGGCCTTACAACCCTTGGGGGATCTTAAGGAAAAGGAGGCGCTGATAAAACTCAGGCTGGCAACACCTGAATTGGTGCGGTTGAGAATAGCACAGGGTATCAATAATCCCCTCTATCCTTTGGGGGAAACAGATATGAGGGAACTGGTAGAGGGCGCGCCACTTTACCCACGCCAACTTTTACGCCAGGCCAAGGCGAGGTACTCGGCAGTTACCCGTGGCCAAGTGGAAAAGCCCGTTAAGTTGGGAGGGGAAATTGAGACGGCCTTTGATAAGGCCCGGGCAAAGATTGATGAAAACGAGCTGGAAATCAACAAAGACATCCTGGCCGATAGATTCTGTGAAGTTCTGGAAGTGCTTTGCGCGGCAGAAGGGCGGGCATTTGAGTCCCACCTGGGACCCCTGGCCTCTGAAGCAAATTTTCGGGGAACAGATATCCTTTTAAAAATTGATGGCTGTGAAGTGCGCCTCCTGGGTCACCATATCCACCAAGGGGCGCAGTTTCCCAATTTTATGAAAAAGGTCATGCCTCTCCCTCGGGAAAGCGTACTTATTAGAGACGGTAAAGTCCCTATCTCTGGAAAAGTCACGAGCCAGCGGCTGACTGAATTTCAAAAAGATAAAATCTTTATCCATTTACCACGACCGGAAATCGGTGACGCCTATGCCTTGGGAGAAGTTCTAGCCAGCTTGCGGGAACAAGAATTCGCGGGCTTGAATACCGATCCGCCTCCAACTCCTGAAAATATCAAACAATGTCTGGGGGAAATCCCAACACTTGCCCAGAGCCAAGTGGCTAAAAAAATCTTGGCATTGGTTAATCCCCATTCTGCTTCTGTTTCCGCTTCAACTCTGCCCCTCCCTCCCATGCCAATGCCTACTCAAATTCAAGCCCAAATTCAAGTGCCGTCCCAGGACTTAGTGAGTGCGGTCAGAGCCCTCATGAAATCAGACCGCTGGCTGATTTTTGAGCGCCTCCGTCGCCGGTTAAAAACTATCCATAACTTGGAAGTGACGCCAGAAGAATTAAGGAAGGCCATTGCCTCGGAGCCTCTCTGCCACGATTTATTGCGCTATCCGGAAGATGTTGACACCGTGGAGGAGAATCAGATCCTGATCTGGTCTGTGGAGGAGGTCTATGCTTAAGTCCCAGCTTTTATCCCTGGAACTGGGTCCGGAGCTTCGGGCTCACATTGAACCGCCTATTTTCGATGCGCTCTTTTCCCATGTGGCCAAACATCCTCCTGCTAAGAATAAACGGGGAGTTCCTTCCCTGACGGTCAGCCGTGCCAAGCAAATTCTGGAAATTGTTTTGCCTTGCTATCGAGAGCGAGTTGCCGCCTCTCTTGATGGGATAAATCGAAGCAATTTCGTCTCCTTTAAAGAAGCCGGCCTTCTGACTCACCAGTGGATTCACGAGTCGGTTAAATTTTTCCGTCGCGAGGGCGCCCCGATTTTACGGGAAGCCTTGGTCAAGGATAACGAAGAACAGCGAGTAGATTATCTTTGGAGCATTCTTTTCTCAAGGCGATTGCTTCCCCTTATTCAAGGATCGGGGTTGTTGAGAGATCCCCAGAAATTTGAATGTTCCGATTTGGCCGTGGAGTGCATCAAGCTCTGGTTGGGGGATATCGCCAAGAAACTTGGGAGTGTGGATGCGGATCATTTTTCCCCCAGCGCCTTTTTTCTAGACACGGAAAGTTATATGGAAGGAGAGATTGAATGGAAAGGCCAGCGGTTACATCTTCGAGGCAAGCCGGATGCGGTCATGTTGAATGGGGAGACGGGGCGCCCGGAGGTATGGGAATACAAGTTTGGCTTGCAAGGACAGATTGAACTGCAAATTGCCCAGGTGTTATTTTACTTGCACCTGCTCAATGCCGTTAAAGGGCCGGCTTTCGAGACGGGAAGACTGGAGATTTTTCGCGTTACCCCTGATTTAGAAAAGGAAAGTTCCGGGACGCAATCGGAGTTCGCCGAGAAAATCGAGGCGGCGTTTGCCGGCTACATAGGTAATTACGCTGCGGTGCGGCGATTAAAAATTGAGTGCACCTTGGCATTGAAACAAAGCAATCCCCCAACAATGCCGATCAACTTAATGTTTTCTGGACCAGGCGGTTTGGGTAAAACCGAACTGGCTCGGCGGGTGGCAAAAGCCTTGGGATTACCTCTAGTAGATGTTCCTGCAACGACAGTGCGGGATGTGGACAGTCTTCTGGAGAGAATTAATCAAACCCTGCAAAAAAATGGGCAAGAGCCTATTGAAGTGGGCACCGAATCCGGGCTCAAAAAGCTGGAATATCCTCCCCTGGTGATCTTTCTCGATGAAGTGCATGAATTGCGCCGCAATGCGGATGCCTTTTTGAATATGTTTGAGCCCAAGGAGAAGCGGGCGGTTGGCAAAAAAGTAGTGGGCGATTTTAAAAATGCCACCTTGCTGGCGGCAACGACCACTCCAGGATTGCTTCCCAGCCCCTTTCTCAGCCGATTTCGAATCATCGACCTCGTACCCTATACGGCGGAGGAGGTGGCCGCCATCATTAAGCCGGTTTTTCAAAAATCCGGTAAAACCGTGGAAGAATCCTTCCTGGTGGGGCTGGCTAAACGGGGCCGGTTAAATCCTCGGGTTGCCATTCAACGGGCCGAGGAAATGCTAAGTCACCATCTGTTTGATGAAAAGCAATACCCCCTCAATGAAATGGGACTGGAACGGATATCCACGGAGAGCTGGCGGGTGGATACCCATGGGCTACGGCAACTTGATCATACTTATCTAAAAGCTCTACAAAGCGGGCCTAGAGGATTAAGCGCACTAGTCTCGCTCCTTCCGGTTGAACGGGAAGAAATCACCCAGATGATTGAACCCTACCTGCTCCAATTGGAAGCGATTTCCCTGACAACAAAAGGGCGGGAACTCACCGAGCGGGGACGTTTGATTTTGGAGAAATAATAGCGATATTTTTTCTTTAATCTACCTATTATCACGATAACACTGAGATTGTCTATTAGTAAGATGCCGTATCTGCATAGGAAGATATTTAAATGGCAAAAACTAAAGTGAGGCCAGAATATGTTTTTAAGCGTCATATAAACATTGGTGCGGCGGATGCAGAGGAAGATCAGAAATATCTAAGGAGTTGTTTTGTCGATACTGGTGATTTGCATATTTTGCGGGACTGCGATGACCCAAAGCGGGTTATCACTGGCAGAACAGGAGTGGGAAAGAGTGCGCTGCTTAGGCAATTATCTGATTTAGAAGATCATATTATCGAGTTGCCACCGGAGACATTGTCCTTGAATTATATTTCTAATTCTAACATTTTGAATTTTTTCGAGAATGCTGGGGTCAAGCTTGACGTCTTTTACCAACTACTTTGGCGGCACGTGTTCACAGTTGAGTTGTTGCGGCATAAATATGGAATAAATCACTACTGTCCCACTAAGAATTAACGAAAAAGGCCTGAAAACCCACTTGTTTTGATACAATGAAATCACGACAAGTCATTGAAGAACAAGAAGGAGTTCAGGCCTTGGCGCATCATAATACCGTATTTTCTCAGCTACTCAAACTAGTTCCGAGACATGAATTCGAGGTGCTGGCAAATCGACACCACGAGGGCCGGAAACTACGCAAGATGACCCGTTGGTCACAATTTGTTTCCATGGCCCTGGCACAGCTATCAGGACGCACGAGTTTGCGTGATGTAGTCAGTAATCTGTCTGCCCAGGCCAGAAAACTCTACCCTTTAGGTGCCGTGCCGGTGAGCCGCTCCTCTCTGGCCCGGGTCAATGAGAAACAACCCTATGCCCTGTACGAAGCGTTATTCACCAAACTGTTTTCCCGCTGTCAAGGGCTCGCTCCCCGCCACGGTTTCCGGTTCAAAAACAAACTCTACTCACTTGACGCTTCTACTCTCGATCTGTGTCTGAGCGTCTTTCCTTGGGCCAGGTTTCGCACCACCAAAGGCGCTGTCAAACTCCACCTTGGCTTGGATCATGACGGGCTGCTCCCTGCATTGATGACCGTCACTGACGGCAAAGTCCATGATATCACCGTGGCCCGTACTTTGGCATTACCCAAAGGCAGTATCGTGGTCTTCGATCGGGGCTATACTGATTATGCCTGGTATCATCAACTCCATACCCAGGGCATCTTTTTTGTCACGCGCCAACGTAAAAAGGCCCGCTATCGCGTGGTTGACCGCCGTAAAGTCGATAAATCCAAGGGCCTGACGAGCGATCAGACCCTCGAACTGACCGGTGCCAAGGCCCAAAACTGCCCCATCGCTCTACGCCGCATCGGATTCAAAGATACCGAAACCCACATCCAGTATTACTTTCTCACCAATCACTTTCATCTTGCCGCCAGCACTATCGCGGCAATCTATAAATCTCGCTGGCAGATCGAATTGTTTTTTAAGTGGATCAAACAAAATCTAAAAATCAAGCGTTTCTTGGGGACCTCAAAAAACGCGGTCATGACCCAACTCTGGATCGCCCTTTGTGCCTATTTGTTGCTCGCTTATCTCAAGTTCGTCAGCAAAATAAACTGCTCTCTTCAGCAGATGATTCGATTGCTCCAGCTCAATCTGTTTGAGCGGCGCGACCTTCAAGCACTGCTGCGAGGCGATCCGCCAGAACCGGAAGTTCTATCTCTTCAGGCATCAGTGCAGTTTTCATGAAAGTTTATGGGACAGTAGTGCTAATAAGCCTTCTTAAATCTAAAAACCTGGAGCATTACGTTCTTGAAAAAGAAGATGGTAGCTGGGTTAAATGGTACCCAAAAGACGAAGATCATCAACAAAGAATTATGCTACAAGTTGTTGAGTACAATTTTTCCAAGCAAATGAATGAAAAAAGAAATTGTGCAACACCTAGTAAATAAAAAGCTTCTAACAAGGCAGTCAAGCACGCGCAAAAAGCGCGCTTGGACCGGACAAACAGCGGCCGGCCACTTACTTAGGCGTTAGATTTAAAAAAGAGTTATGGAAGGAGGTTTGGAGGAATTAATTTCCGCTGACTATCTGCGGCGGTCAAATAAAGGTGTCTCTTATACGCTTACCGTGAGCCCATGGTTACTGTGACTCTCTGGATGCGCTCAGTTTTAGAAGAGAAATTACCAGACCTCCTTCCACCCTATTATGAATAAAGAAGATTTTCTAAAAATAACTACACATAATGAGCTGGCCAGTATGTTTGGCATGTCTTATGCCAAATTAACTAAAATAATATATAAAACTGACGGCGTATATAAATACCATCAGTTCCAAATACCTAAAAAGAATGGCGGGCATAGGGAAATTGCCTCTCCTTCAAAAAAATTAAAGAAAATTCAAAGTGAATTAAAAGAGCTGTTTTACGAAATATATCCATCAAAACCATCTGCACATGGATTTGCCAAGAATAAAAGTATCGTCACAAACGCGGAACGGCATTTAGATAAAAGATTCATATTCAATATTGATTTGTCAAACTTTTTTGGTTCAATACATTTCGGAAGAATAAGAAACCTGTTTAAGTCATCGCCTTTCAACTTTAATAACAGTATTGCGACCATCCTCGCTCAAATCTGTTGTTTTGATAATTCACTTCCACAAGGTGCGCCAACCTCACCAATCCTTTCAAACATGATCGCGTGGAAGCTTGATACGCAGTTGCAAAGTTTGGCGAAGATGACAAATGGGACGTATACGAGATATGCAGATGATATTAGCTTTTCATTTACCACCACTAAAGGCAGGCTGCCAGAAGAAATAGTTATATTAAGAGGTGGCGAAGCAGCCCCTGGTCATGCCTTAACGCATATTATCGAAGAAAATGGATTTTTTATAAATTATGACAAAGTTCGCTTGTGCAGCAGGCTTTCTAGAATGGAAGTCACAGGCCTTACGGTAAATGAACTCACAAATGTAAGACGAAAATATGTTAGGCAATTGTCTTCAATGTTACATGCGTGGAGAAAGCATGGATATGAATTAGCAGAAAAGGATTTTAATGAAAAATATGATACAAGATATAGAGCTTCCGGGAAACCAAAGTCATTTTTGCATGTTGTGAAAGGCAAGCTCGCCTTTCTAAGAAGTGTCAAAACGGAACGAGATCCAATATACATAAAATTGGCTACTCAATTCAATGACCTAGTAACGGATGAGCACAAATTCAAAATTAAAGTACCTAGCGACCCAGAGAAAAATGCAATAAATGCATTATGGGTAATTGAAGCTTGTTATGACAATGAGGAAGGCGAAGCTATGGTTCCACAAGGGAGTGGATTCCAATTAGAAGATATTGGAATTGTAACTTGTGCTCACGTAGTATCGGAAAAAGGCAAGATATTTGAAGACCTTGAGGCATTCAAGCATGACGACTCAACAGTAAAATATAAGTTGAGGGTTGAAAGGATATGCTCGCATAGAGATATTGCGATATGTTCATTGCTGGTTGAAGAAGGAAAAGAACCACCTAAACACAGTGTTTCGAGGTCTGCAAATAATGTAGAAATGGGTCAGGATGTTAAGCTTCTGGGTTTTCCGGCATATGCACCTGGACACAGTTATTTTATGGTCGATACCAAGGTTGCGAAAATTTACACACAAAGTTTGGTTAGAAAATTCGAAATTAATGCACTTATTCGCGAAGGAAATAGTGGCGGTCCAATCATTGATTCGAAGTCTAGCGTAGTAGGAATTGCTCTGGAAGGAGCGAGAAAAGAGGCTGGTAATAACGGTTGCCTAACAATCCCTGAGCTTGAAGATGTGTTGAGTGATGACAAATATAAAATCTAACAATGGGCTACACCGGACAGCCAAAAGCTACGCGGCTTTCCGCTTCGCTACAAGCCACTCCGCTTTTGGTTGCCGGTGAGCCCAAGCGTTCGCGCCGCGAATCGGGGAGTTGACTGTGCCAAACGGTTGCCTGCGCCGCTTCGCGTCGCGAACAACCGTTCGACTGGCAGAACCTCCCGCATAATCAGACGCTGTGCCTCTATGTATGCAGGAGAACCCGCCAGTCAACTCCCCGATTAGCACTCAATAAAAACAATAGGAGGGAGAATGAAGCTCACAAAAGCCCGCATACACAACTATCGATCAATCATCGACGGGGAGCTTCGGGGCCATGACTACATGCTCCTAGTTGGTGCAAACAACGCAGGTAAAAGTACAGTTCTAAACGCCCTTAGGGCTTTCTATGATGAGAAATGGTCGTCCCATGACTTTCCAAAGATTGGAGCCAAAGACGCAGAGTCTTGGGTGCAATTGCAGTTTGAACTGACAGATGATGAGTGGGACGGGTTGGCAGATGAGTACAAATCAGCTACCGGCGGAAAATTTCTCACGGTTAGACGGTATTTCAAATCTAATGAAAAAGACCGAGTAAAGGCTAACCAGAGCAACATTTACGGCGTGGTTGACGGAAAGATTCTCGACAATCTTTTCTATGGCGCAAAGAACGTAAGCTCCGCAAAGGTTGGAGAAGTTCTTTATGTTCCGGCTCTGAGTACTCCTGCCGAGAACACAAAGATGAGTGGCCCGTCGCCATTGCGCAACATGCTCAACTTTCTACTGAAGAAGGTTGTTGCTAAGAGCCCGGCATTTGCGAAGATTACAGATGCGTTCGAGGAATTGAACATCGAGGCAAATCAGAAGAATGGCTTTTTGAACGAAGTTTCCCGCCCGCTCAACTCTGCCATCGAGCCCTGGAAGATCAAGATTGACTTATCCGTAAACCCCGTCGCCCCAGAAGACATTACAAAGTCTCTGGTGAAATTTGCATTCCTGGATACTACGTTGGGTAATGCCGCATTCGATCTGGATAAGTATGGCCATGGATTCCAGCGGTCGGTGATATACGAGCTGATCCGACTTGCTCCAACGTTTAGGGAAGAAAAAAAGCCTAAAGAAAAGGAGTTCAACCCCGATTTTCATTTGGTGCTTTTCGAGGAGCCAGAAGCGTTCCTTCATCCTAGCCAGCAGGAATGTATGGCGTTTCACTTGCGAAGGTTGAGTTCGGAGCTTGGCCAGCAAGTAATCGTCACGTCCCATTCTCCGATCTTTGCGGGTAAAGCCGGTGAAAGCATTGGGCAAATAGCTCGGGTTGACAGAAGCAACGGCACTACGCAGATCTACCAGCCCTCCAAGGATCAAGTTGATCAGGTGTTCCAGCGCGGTGGGGAGTTGCTCGCTGCGCTCACCGCGTTTGAGGCTGATCCAGCCATCGCGGACAACAAGAAAGCTAGGGCGAGGCGCATGATTGCCGATCCACCACAAGCCGATATAGCCGTCCAAGAAGAGCGTTTTCGGTTCCAGTTGTGGCTGGATGGCGAGCGGTCGTCGATGTTTTTTGCAGATAAGGTCCTCCTGGTGGAGGGGGCGTCAGAGCGTGCTTTGTTTAACTACTTGCTTGCCAATGATTGGCATGACTTGAGCACGCACAAAATCTGCGTGATAGATGTCCTCGGCAAGTTCAATTTCCATAGATATTTGGCTTTACTCGACGTGTTCGGCATTCCCCATGGCGTTATGCTCGACGACGACAACAATGCGGGGCCTCATGTTGAGTTTTATGGCGCCGTGAACGACCTAGTTGAAAACAGTTCCAACGCTTTTTCGCTAGCGCCACCAGTCAAGTTTCAGAACTGTCTTGAGGCATTCCTCGGCCTCCCGGTTCCACGAGACGATAAGAAGCCTATTGAAATTATGAAGGCGCTGACGTCCAACGCTATTGCAGAAGACCGATTGACGGAGTTGAGAACGAACTTTTGCGCTTCATTGGCGATTCAGTGAGGGTGTGCCGTTGAGTGCTAATCGGGTAACCGGGAGCTTCTAACTCCCGGTCCCCACACCACCCTGCATGCGGGTCCGCACAGGGCGGTTCATGAGAAGGGAAGCACACCAGAATAATCAAACATAGCCATGTGCCTTCATCCACAGATCACGCACAGATATCAGCCCTTGGTCTTTCAGCCATTGGTTGGTCATCCCGGTTTGTGTGGCCAGCGTTTTGGAGAGGCGCCAGTAACTTTTGCTACTGATCGCCGTCAAGATCGCATGACGTTTGCTCGTTCCCAATGCCAAAAGATGACGCACTTTCGTTCGTGCATAGCGCCACTGTTTCCAATAGCACATGCGCACACGCCGGCGTATCCACTGATCAAGTTCGGGAACAGGCCGGTAGTAGTCCGAGATGCCGAAGTAACCCATCCAGCCTCTGATGTATTGGGCGAGCCTGTGAAGCCGAAAGGCCATCAAGACGCCCCAGCTACGACCGGTCAATTTTCGGACGTTGTGCCGGAAATCCTCGAAGGCTTGGTTCGACCAACGCAGCTTGCTCCCGTAGAAAGTAAATCCGAGGAAGGTACAGTCGTTGGTTTTCACCACGCGGCTTTTGCGCTCGTTGACCGTCAGCTTGAGCGTGCCGGTCAGGTACGCCGTGATGCTGGCCTTGACCCGTTCACCGGCGCGTTGGCTTCTGACCAGGATCACCAGGTCATCGGCGTAGCGCGCAAAGCGGTGACCGCGCCGTTCCAGTTCCCGGTCGAGGTCATCCAACAGGATATTGGCGAGCAACGGCGAGAGCAGCCCGCCTTGCTGCGTGCCGATCGCGCACATAAGGGGTCAGCATAAGGGGTCAGGTCTTGTATATTGCTATTTATAGATTTGTGGTAATATTCAATTCGTGGTCTAAGCTTTACGAAATGAAATCACTGCATACTCTGCATACTTTGTCATCTAAGTTGGGCATAGTCTGTTCTATGCCTGTAAAATATAAGATCACTGGAGGGGAGTAATGCTCAGCATAAAACCCTCATAGATTAGAGAGCGGAAGATCAGGCATATTTGGCTGAAATTCCAGGGCTTCCAGAATGTATGTTCATGGAGGTAACTAAGAAGCCGTGAGAATTAACGCTAAGGAGCCTGGCCGGCTCTGGATAGAATTGCCCAAGAGTTCAATGATCCAGCGCCTGAGCCCAAGGGTCCTCGCATTATGTCCGCAGAGTAGCACAACAACTTTTTCGATGATGATTAGCGTCACCCCTCAAATTCAGCTTAAGGAGGATGAACTGCATTTCCAATTCATCCTTGCTTCCGGTCCTGGTGGCCAAAATGTAAACAAGGTGGCGACCGCAGTCCAGTTGCGCTTTGACGCGGTTCATTCCCGTTCTTTGCCAGAGGATGTCCGGAGTCGACTGCTGAAGTTAGCTGGAAATCGGCTGACTAAGGAAGGCGAATTGCTGATCACCGCCAAGCGCTTTCGCACTCAGGAACGCAATCGTCAGGATGCTATTGAGCGCTTAGTTGCACTCCTGCAGAAGGCAGCAGAAAAGCCTAAACGCCGACGGATAACAAAGCCTTCCCGGGCGGCTAAACAACGGCGCCTGGATAAGAAACGGCGTCGCGGGGAGCAGAAGCGAGCACGGCGCCCGGTAACCCCCTTGTCAGACTGATGTGCACGCTGGTTATTCTCCGACGGCCGAATCATGAATGGCCTTTGCTGGTGGCAGGCAACCGGGATGAGATGCGGGATCGGCCTTGGGCGCCTCCAGGCCGGCACTGGGAAGATCGGTCTGAAGTGGTGGCGGGTCTGGATTGGCAGGCCGGCGGCAGTTGGCTGGGGATCAACGACCATGGAGTGGTGGCGGCGGTCATGAACCGGGAGGGGACCTTGGGTCCGGCGACAGACAAGCGCAGCCGCGGGGAGTTGGTGTTGGAAGCTTTAGATCATGCCGAAGCCGGGGAAGCGGCAAAGGCGCTTGCCGATTTGGCGCCAGGGGCCTATCGGGGTTTCAATCTATTTATTGGGGATCCGGTCTCTGGTTTCTGGCTTCGCAACCTGGGCGGCGAGCGGCAGGAACAGGTAGAAGTCTTTGAGATTCCACCGGGACTGCATATGCTGACCGCCCGTGAGCTGGATGATCCCTCGGTCCCCCGCATCCGGGTTTATCTGCCCCGTTTCCGAAGCGCTCAGGTGCCGGACCCTGTACAGGGGACCTGGAGTGCTTGGCAATCCTTGCTGGCAAGTCGCTTGTACCCAGAGGAGGATGGACCCTATGCCGCCATGAATCTAGATTTCCCCCATGGTTTTGGTACCGTTTGCAGTCATCTCCTGGCTGTGCCCCGTTACCCAGGTTTTGGATATAAGCCCGTGTTTTTATTTACGGAAGGGCCACCAGACCGAGCTGGTTTCATGCCGGTAGCCGTTTGATGGGGAAAAAAAAGCCTCGAGAGATGATCTCGAGGCTAAAGGCCAAAGAAAATACTCTTTGGGCCAGCTTGATGCTATCGAAGGGAACCTCTCGTAAACAACCTCTGAACAAACCCAGAGGCTTTATGGCCGTGGTGTCCAACATACCATGCCACATCAGCGCCGTTTACGGGACGCCATACCGTGCCAAAAGGCTCGGTATCCCCCGTGCTTATTTGGTGAGCCCTCAGGGGGTAGCAGGCTCGGAGGGCGATTTCGGTTTGACCCAATACTAGGACCCGAAGGCCGTTGGACAGAACACATTTCCAGGTATTTTGGCAGAGAGCACTCTTTTCCTTACTCCATTGGAAGGCTTTCGCGTCCCCACTCATGGAAGCTTTTAAAGCTGAATCGGTAACCCGCAATACCATGCCTCATGCTCCTTTTTCAGGTCTCTGTCCTCAAACCTGTATTCTTAATTCTTATTAAAGAATAAAAGTATTTACTTTGCAAGTTTTCTCGAAAAAAAAATCAAATTTTTTCACAGGGTCCTCGGTGAATGTGTAAACGAGTTCTCAAAAACACCCAGCCCCAGAGGAATATCCGGGAACGGGTCTTATGGATCTTTAGCATGGGGACGGGAAGCCGCCGCCCGTTGGAGAATTTCAGTCTTCTCTAGAGGATTGGGCGGATGATAGGAAAGGCACCAGGGGACGGCGATTTTTTCTGGTGCCGGCATTCCTTCCGTATAGAAATAAAAATGGCCGGCTTCTAGAGTGGGAATATCGTCACCCTTTCCGCCGCGTGCCTTGAGCTGTTCCTGCACCGCTTCGATAGTAGCCGGTGAACTGGCTTTTCCAAAAAATTGGGTGAAGCAGTTGGCCATCATTGGTTGGTAGATATTTTGGGGTGCCTGGGTGGCGAAAATCAATCCAAGGCCGCAGGTAGGGGCATGGTCTGCCACTCGCAGCAGATTTTCTTTGCAGGGCACGGATTTTTCATCAGGGATAAACTCTTTGGCCTCGTCCATCACCAAAAATCCCTGCACCGGCATAGAGGGGGGCGCTGGATGTTGTTTTATCCAGCTCAAGAGGGTCATGGCCAGCTGATTGAGAAACTGCTGCTGGATTCTGAGGCTAGGTAAGCCAGCCAGGTTGATGACGGAAACCCTCGGTTGTTTCAGGGCAGCGTCCCCGAAGAGAAAGCTGGGATCGAGGGCCGGGCCTTCCTGGTGGAATAAAGGATTACTCTCTATCTCCGCTTGCAGGCGCTGGGCCATCTCGCTACCGAAACGAGAGGCGCTGGAGATACCCTGACTCACTTCCGCCGGTAAGTTAGAGAGGATAGCGATAAGGTCTGGCAGGGTTTTACCTCCCTGGAGAGCAAAAAATTTCAAGGCCGAAGTGAGAACCCCCATTTTATAATGGGAACTGGCGGATTCTCCTGGGGCAACGATGTCTTTCAGGGTCGCTTGGGCCATCTCAAGGGCTTGATCCAACGCTTCTGGATGCTCTACCAGAGAGGCAAGATCAGGCAGTGGTTCCAGTTTCAGGGGGTTGCCGGCGGCTTGTCCGGGAGTCCAGATGATGACTTCGGCTTTGGCATGATAGCGCTCAGCTTTTTCCTTATCTTCCTGAGTCCAAGAGTCGGGATATTGTGGCCAGCTATCCCCGAGAGAGGCGAGCCCATTGGTATGGTCTATTACAATGGAGGAGATTCCCAGCAATGCCGCCTCTTCCACCAGTCGTTTGAGAAGCACGGTTTTGCCTGCTCCGCTGCCAGCCAGAACCCCAGTATATTGGGTGAGCATTGGCAAGGAGATGGCTACTGATTCGGCGGGGTTGGATAAGGTTCGCCCCACCGGGAGGGCGGATGGGTAGAGGGGCGTGGGGGCTTTGGGACTTTCATGCCGAGAAGGCAGATATTCTGTCCAGACTTCTGTGTTTGCCCCTGGGTCTAACGGAGTGTCTTGGGGGGCCGATTTTTCAGGGAAATCCTGGGGTAATTGGGTTTCTTGCACCCATTGGAGGTGGGTGGCCGGGCGGTGTTTGCAAAGCCAGGCCTCAAAGTCAGGCAGATTTTGCTGCTCAAGCTGGTAGAGTGCCCACATAGCCCGCAGATCTTGTTCATTAGGCGCAACGAATTGGCCCTTCGCCTGGAGAAATTTGTCGGTGATTTCCTGGGTAACCTTGCCCGGGGGCAGTGGCGTGGTGCGGAGTATGACTAGTTTTCTGAAAGGTAGCTGGGGATCGATCCCGGAAGCAGTGAGAGCCGCATTGAGACGACTTTGATAGGCGACGGCATGAGTCTTCTGTAAGGCCCGAAAACAATAATGTTGCTCCCGATCCCCCTGGCTAGCATCCATGAGCCGAACCCGGGCATGAAGGGAACGGTAGTTTTTATCTCCTGGAAATTCAGTGTCTACCGCGGCCTCCCTGTCATCTGGTAGAGGATTTTCCCGCAGCAAACAACGGCAGACTGTCTGTAGCAACTCGCACAGGGCTTGGTCTTCCGCTTCCTCGGCCAGCAGTTCCTGTAGGGGGGCTTGGCGGCAGAACTCTTCATAGGACTGATCAAGCCCGGACTCCGTGGAAAGGTTGTCTGAATTTTCAAAGGAGTTTGGTGGGGATTCGAAATCGGTCAACTCGATGACTTTTCCCTTTTTCAGGCATTGAACCCGGTGTTCCTCGCAACGCTTTAGTAATTCCCGGGGCAGGAGCGTGGCGGCACAGGCAAAGACCTGGGGCTGGAAAGGCCAACTCGCATAGGGAGGGGTAAAACCTTGAGCGCGGTAGGCCTCAGCCAAGCGGAGAGTGACGATTTCCTCAGCCAGGGTGGCATTGTTGATGGGTGCCAGGGTGTGGGGGGAGTCGAACCGATCGGTGGCCGAAGCCAGGCTCCCCTGTCGCAGTATTTCCCAGCTAGCCTCCAGGCAGGCCAGGACCGTAAGGGTGCGGTAAACCCTATCCCGGATGGCCATGAAGCCGTCCGCAATCCCTTCGATGATGGCTTGGGAAGCTCCCTGTTCCGCTGTCATCGGGGTGGTGGGTTCAGCCCCGGCGGTAAGATGGTGCTGGGCCACAATGGCATCGAGTTGATCAAAGGCGAGCAGGGTGGGCCGATAGAGACTCATGAGCCAGGACAAGGATTTTACGATTTCGGAAGCCTCTCTCTGGGGCCATAAAAAGCCGAAGAGTTGCCGGTCCGTCTGGTCGATAGGCATTCCCTGAAGCCAGCTATAGCCCACGTTGGACCGCTCCAGATCGTTAGAATTAAGGAGCATCAAGGCGCGGAGAGCGTCTTGGTGCTCTCTGATCTCCTCGGGATAGCGTTTACTTAGACGGTTGAGGGTGTGCCTTATCACTTTGGCCAGGTCTTCATCCCCATATTCTGCGATTTGCCGAGGAGTTAGGGGGGTATCTGCCGCTTCTCGGTGCTGAGGTTTGCTCCCCCGCAGGAAAGCGAGCAGTCGTTGCACAAGGCCGGGGGAGGGTGCCGGTTGAGATCCGGCTCGATGGAGAGCGCGGCGGAGGTTTGGGGCCTTAATCTCAGGGGTGAGGAGATGTTCCAGGAGGTCATGGAATTGGGGGCGATTCCCTGATGTCGCCTGCTGCAGGGAGTTGGTATATCCCAGCAATACTGTTTCCCAAAAATCCTTGACATCGGTCATATCCACCAACACGAACCAGGCCGGGAGGGTGGCGACTTCCTGGCGCAGGGTACCGAGGAAATGGGTTTTTCCGGCCCCTGCCGGACCGGTAATGACTTGTCCGAGGGGATTCTGACCATTGCCCCCCGCTCTGTTGTGCAAAATTTCAATCAGTTCAGTTCGCAAGTTTTGATGGAGTCCAGGCGTGTGAAACGTCGAGTCATCCCATACACTTTTCAACTGCATGGTCCAATCAAAATTAACCGCCTTCAGTGCCTTACATTGATCCATTAGTTCACTTCTGCATGTAGACAATATGTCGTTTAAATCCAGCCACGCTAAGGGCTGCCTCCTGGTCCGCTGCTGAAATTTCCCGGGAGTCATCGAGAGGTGACAGCACCAATTTTCCTTCCTCTTGTAGCTTCAGCAGCAACCCATCCAGTTGAGAGCGGGGAATCGTCTCTAAATTTTGTCGGAGTTGGGCCAGGCGGACCCGAACATTTCCTTTACCGCCAGAGAGATGGAAATAGGCTTCCTGTAACTGCTGCTCTGGAGCTTCCCTAGGGGGAAGTTCTTGGGTTGAACTGAAGATCTCTGCCAGGGTGATTTGACGGCGCTTCAAGATTGGTTGTAATCGGGTAAGAAAGGCCTGAAAAATAGGGCCGGCAGCGGGAGACTGGTGGGAGAGTTTAGCATCCATATGGTCTCCTGCCCAGGCCCAGGCCTTATCGGTCAACTGCACATAGATCGCCCGGCCACCGCGGGGTTTGCGGCGCCATTCTTCTTCGATAAATCCAGCCTCTAGCAGGGCTTTTCGGTCGCGCCGCTTAGGCTTGGGCCGGATATCGGCCAGGTAGGCTTGCCCTTCGCTGGTCAGTAATCGCCACAGAATTAAAGCTTGTAGGGGGCTGAGTTGAAAATTCATAGAGTTTCTTGACGAGTTTTATTCCGTATCCAAAGTTATTTTTGCGGAATCTTACAACATCCCGGATTTTTCGAGTGGGAGGTGGTGGCGAGAATCTTGTCCTGTTCGATTCTTTCGAAAAAATCAGGTAGAGAAATAGCCGGGGGAGGTCTATAAAACCATTTGAGCTATCAGCGTAAGACCAGGAAATCTTAAATAAATATGAATGCATATTTAAGGAGACGGGCATGGGAATTCTAGGCGAGAAAGCGATTGGTTTACCGGCCTACAGGGGTGGGCTTTTGCCGTTTTTGATGCTTTGAATTGGAGGCGAATCCTCATGTGGAATATGCCCAGCCCAATTGGCTCCTTCAGCCTTTTTTCTCCCCTTGATTTTCAGTAAATAACGGTGCGTGTCGTTATTGCCCTGGGAGGTAACGCCCTACTTCGCCGCGGCGAGCCTTTGACGGCGGAGAATCAGCGTCGCAATGTGAGGATTGCGGCCGACGCCCTGGCACCCATTGCTGGCCAGCATCTATTAGTCATTACCCATGGCAACGGTCCCCAGGTAGGATTGCTGGCCCTCCAAGGCGCCGCCTATCAGCCCGATGAAATTTATCCCTTGGATATCCTGGATGCAGAAACTGAAGGTCAAATAGGCTATCTGATTGAGCAGGAATTGAGCAATGCACTCCCTTCTGGCCGCCACTGCGCGACCCTGCTGACTCAGATTCAGGTCGACCCCAGTGATCCGGCATTTCAAAACCCCACCAAGCCCATTGGTCCGGTCTACCAGGAAGCTGAGGCCCAAAGGCTGGCTCAGGAACAGGGGTGGCATATCGTCCGGGAGGGCAAGGGATATCGCCGGGTAGTTCCGTCCCCGCGCCCTCAGCGAATCCTGGAATTGAGCGTGATTGAGCTATTGGTGAGCCGAGGCGTGGTTGTGATCTGCGCCGGCGGTGGTGGAATCCCCACCGTGCGTCAAGAAGAGGGCCGTCTGGTGGGCATAGAGGCGGTGATTGATAAGGATTTAGCCAGTTCCCTTTTGGCGCGGGAATTGAGAGCGGATGCCTTCCTGATGTTGACTGATGTGGAGGCCGTGTGGCAGGACTGGGGACAGCCCCAGGCCCGACCTATTCGGCGTATTTCACCATCGACCCTGCATCAATTTTCCTTTGCCCCTGGCTCCATGGGACCCAAAGTCCAAGCGGCTTGTGAATTTGTGGAAGAGACGGGGGGCATTGCCGGCATTGGCCGGCTCCAGGACGCCCAAGCCATCCTGGCCGGCGAGGCGGGAACGGTAATTGCTTGGGATTAATCCCTGGGTCTTAACTTTTGCTCCTGGAGGAATATTTCTATCCAGTGGCCCAGCCCCGCTTCCCCGGCTTCTGCGAATTCATAACGCACCCGAACGATAGGTTTGTTAAGGTCAATTAGGGCGTCTAGGTCACAGGGGGTTGCTGAGACCACTACATCCACCTGGGCGGCATTGAGGGTTTCCCTCAGGGCTTGGAGTTGTTCTGGATAGTAACCTAGGGCGGGGAGTACCGGCCCGATATGGGGGTATTGGGCATAAACCGCAGCGATTTTCTCTACCGCCACCTGGCGGGGATCAACAATCTCTGCCGCTTGGGCTTGGGTGGCGGCCACATAGCCGGCGCCATGGGGCATTCCCCCATGGGTAATCGTGGGGCCGTCCTCCACCACCAGGACTCGCTTTCCCCGCACTCTTTCGGGATCATCCAGTTGCACCTGGGAGGTGCCGTGGATCAGGGTGGCGGTGGAATTAATTTGGCGGGCCATAGCTGTAACCTGCCCTATATCTTCTTCGGCGGCTGAATTAACTTTGGCGATGATAATGATATCCGCCATCCGCAGTACGGCCTCCCCTGGATGATGGCTGGTTTCGCTTCCGGGACGTAAGGGGTCCACCAGCACGATGTGCAAGTTAGGGCGGATGAAGGGAAAATCATTATTGCCCCCCTCCCAGAGGATTAAATCGGCTTCCCTTTCGGCCAGAGCCAGGATTTGGGCATAATCGATACCTGCATAGACCACATTGCCCGCCGCCAGGTGGGGCTCATATTCTTCCCGTTCTTCAATGGTACAGTGGGCTGATTCCAGATCCGCAGGAGTGGCAAAGCGCTGTACCGCCTGTTGCGCCAGGTTTCCATAGGGCATGGGATGGCGGATGACTGCTACCTGCAATCCTTTTTTTCTCAGTAGTTGGGAAAGCCAGCGGCTGGTCTGGGATTTGCCGCAGCCGGTTCTCACCGCCGAGATGGCGATGACCGGCACGTCCGTCTGTAACATGGTGCGTTCGGGACCCAGGAGCAGAAAATCTGCCCCTGCGCCCAGGGCGATGGAGGCTTGGTGCATGACATGGGCATAGTCCACATCGCTGTAGGCAAAAACCACTTGATCGATACATTCTTGACGGCAGAGGGTGGCCAAGGTGGCTTCCTCTACAATGGGAATGCCCTCCCGATAGCAGGGGCCAGCCAGGGAAGGGGGATAACGGCGTCCGGCGATTTCCGGGATTTGAGTGGCCGTGAAGGCAACGACCTGGCTGCCGGGATCATCCCGATAGACTACATTGAAGTTATGGAAATCACGGCCGGCGGCCCCCATGATGACCAGGCGATTGGTAAAATTATTTCCTTTGTCCACTGGCGGCTATTGTTTCTTACGAATTAGGTTAATAAGGCTGCCTTCCAGGATCATCTCCACCTGCCGAGGGCTCATTGAATGCCTGAGTTCGTAGTCTTCTTGTTTGGTCTTATTGCTGATTGTCAGTTTTTCTCCCCTTTGGATGGCATTGCGGACATCGGCAAGGTAGAGGACGTCGCTGTGCTCAATGCGTTCCCAGTCATCCGGTTTGACGAAGGTGAGCGGTAAGATGCCGAAATTGACCAGATTCTGCCAGTGAATCCGGGCAAAACTCTTGGCAAGCACCGCCTTCAGACCCAGGTATCGGGGGGCCAGGGCCGCATGCTCCCGGCTCGACCCCTGGCCGTAATTCTCCCCACCCACGACCCAGGAGCCCTGCTGTTGATGTTCCATGGCCCGCTGGTAGTAATTTTCGTCAATGGGTTCAAATACAAATTTGCTGATCTCCGGGATATTGCTGCGAAAGGGCAGTACCCTGGCCCCAGCCGGCATGATTTCATCCGTGGAGATATCGTCACCGACCTTTAACAGCACCGGGCCTTCCAAATCATCAGGGAGTGGCTCGAATGGGGGCAGTGGTTGGATGTTGGGGCCTTTTTCCAGCGCGATTTCTTCTCCTTTCTCAGCCGGGGGGGACAGCATGCTGATATTAATGCGGATGGACTTCGGTTCCCGGAAGGGGGGATAGTCCATGGCCAGGCTGCGCGGATCGGTAATTTCTCCGGTCAAGGCCGAGGCGGCAGCCGTCTCCGGGCTGCATAGATAGACTTGATCTTCCTTGGTGCCCGAGCGTCCAGGAAAATTTCTAGGGACGGTGCGCAGACTGATGCGTCCGGTGGCCGGTGCCTGCCCCATGCCAATGCAGCCATTGCAGCCGGCTTGATGGAGGCGGGCTCCCGCGTGGATGAGCTTTCCTAACAGTTCCAGGGAGATCAGGTTTTCCAGGATTTGCCGCGAGGTGGGATTAATGTCGAAGGATACCCGGTCGTGGACTTGTTTGCCATCCACAATCAGGGCCGCGATGGCAAAGTCTCGTAGGCCTGGATTAGCGGATGAGCCGATATAGGTCTGATAAATCTCCCGGCCGGCCACTTCCCGTACGGGAACCACCTTGCCCGGACTGCTGGGGAGGGCAATCAGGGGTTCTAGTTCGGAGAGATTGATTTCCTCGTGCTCGTCGTAGTCGGCATTCGGGTCAGCCACCAGTTCCGCCCAGGCCTCCTCCCGATCTTGAGTTTCGAGAAACTCTTTTACCGCCCCATCGGCGGGAAAGACGGTAGTGGTGGCGCCAAGTTCGGCCCCCATATTGGCGATGACGTGACGATCCATGGGGGTCAGGTTGGCCAAGCCCGGCCCGTAGTATTCGATGATTTTGCCTCTTCCCCCATCGACATCGTGCCGGCGCAGCATTTCCAGGATGACGTCCTTGGCGCTCACCCAATCGGGAAGCCGACCCGTCAGTTTGACGCCCCACACCTTGGGCATTTTCATATAAAACGGCTCCCCGGCCATGGCCATGGCCACTTCCAGTCCCCCTGCGCCTATGGCCAGCATCCCCAGGGAGCCCGCGGCGGGGGTATGGCTGTCCGAGCCCAGCAAGGTTTTGCCTGGGACGCCGAAGCGCTCCATATGCACGGGGTGGCTGACCCCATTACCCGGACGGCTGTACCAGAGGCCGAACTTTTTGCAGGCACTGCGCAGAAACAGGTGGTCATCCGGATTTTTAAAGTCTTCCTGGATGAGATTATGGTCGACGTATTGGACAGAGAGTTCGGTTTTGACCCGGGGAATTCCCATGGCTTCGAATTCCAGCATCACGAGTGTGCCGGTGGCATCCTGGGTCAAGGTTTGATCAATGCGCAAAGCGATTTCCGCGCCGGGTTCCATCTCGCCGGAAATCAAGTGATTAGCAATCAACTTTTGGGTGACATTTTGGACCATGGTTTTTTGGCCTATCGGTCTAATCTTAATTCTTAGAAAGCTTAGCATAAGAGGAATAAAAACAATGGACGCTAGAGACTATGTTTTTGACCCTACCGAAACGCCGTTCCAACCCCGTGCCGAAAGCTATCATGCCCACAATGCCCTGGGCCTTGCGTGTGCCTCCAACTTGGCTTACGAAGATTCGGCGATAATCGAGCCGATGGTGAGACAGTGGGGGTTTGACCACTATCGCTGATCAGGCATTTGAAGGGCGGGGGATCCGGTTTATCAATAATAATGATATCGTGCCCCACGTGCCTCTACCCGGCCCTCGATTACGCTATTGGCATACCGAGCGCTTGATCTATATTGATGCGGAGGGGAAGCTCAGCCCGGATCTGCCGCTTTGGAAGCGTTTGCGGAATAGTTTCCAAGGTGCTACCCGAGATCTAGATAAGCTGGGGCAGGAAGCTTTTAGGGATCACGCGATGAATAGTTATGTTCACCGCATCAGGGAGGCTATAAAAAGCGGGCGTTAGCCTGGGGGAGTCCACTATCTTGGCAAGGCCGAGATTGCGGCCTAGTACCGGTATCGTGTAGTTTTCCATGGTCAGTATAGTATCTCGGCAAAAATTTTAATAAATTTAAAAATCTACTTCGTCACCGATTCGCCGGGAGCGAATCGGGACACCCGAAGGATGCCCTCAGGGGGCGCGCATCAAAATGTATTGCCCATAGCGTCAAAAAATCATGCATATCGAATTGGATAATCTGAGCCCGAAAGAAGTTTATTTCAATCTCATCCAGACCTTAATTCCTCGCCCCATTGCCTGGGTGTTATCGGAAAGCGCCGGCGGGAGTTATAATCTGGCCCCTTTTTCCTATTTCACCGCGGTCTGTAGCAAGCCGCCCCTGATTCTCATTTCAGTGGGAAAAAAAACCGATGGAACCCGTAAGGATAGTTGGGTGAATATCGAGGAGCGCCGGGATTTTGTGGTCCACATTGCCCATTTGGAAATGTTGGAGGCACTAAACGCCAGTTCTGTGACCTTGCCCGCTGAGGCCTCGGAAGTGGAGCAGCTTGGCCTGGCGGTGACTCCCTTTCCAGGGTCGCGGTTGCCACGGCTTCAAGAAGCGCGAGTGGCTTATGGCTGCGAGTGTTATGAGATTCAGGAAATCGGCAGTGGCCCCCAAGCTTTGATTTTCGGCCGTGTCCGTACCCTCTATGTCGATGATGCAATTTGCAGCAGCAAGGAAGGCAGGGTCAAGGTCCATGCCGATGGGCTCAATCCCATCGGCCGTCTGGGGGCCAATGAATACATGAAATTCGGTGAAATCATTGCACTTAATCGGCCGAAATAATCAGGGGAGCATCCCTTATGTCATGAGTACCCGGTGGGCCAGGGCGCCACGGAAAAATATAACTGATGCAAGGGGGGAACGCGCCTCTTAACCCTTTCCCGCATAGTAATACCAATTTAACAAAAGAATGCAATTTATTAAGGCTGTAAGTGTTTGTTTGTATTAGACTTATACAATGCAAATTTTCATGAAATTGGTATAAGGGGTAGGTAAAGGCCATTAACTCCTTATTCTTTGTTTTCTATTTCCTCCCCCTTGGTGAAAAAGTGGCGGTAACTGTGGATGATGAACAAGTTTAATTACCCCCATCCCCGCCTTCCCCCGCAAGGGGGGAAGGGGTAAAGCTGCCATTGCAGATTAAGGTTAGGCTAGACGAGCGAGCGCTTAAGGGGCCGCTCCAGGAGATGCCGCCGTAATCTCCAGGTATCGGCGTACGCACATGATTAATCCATCCTTGGACACTGGCATCGAATTCAGCAAAGCTGATTTTGTTGGCGCAATAGTCCCGCCACCGTATCTGGAGGCGGCGGGTGAAATTGCGCACATTGCGGGCTTTGATCCGGCGGTGGGTTGGGCATAGGTGGGATTCTCTACTTTTGGGGCCACAATTTAAGAGCAAATCTAATGCTTTTTTCCACACCGGGACCCTGAGCCAGAGTTCGCCCTGATCGCTTTTTAGCCGGTTTCGGGTCATCCAGCTTCAGCCCAGGGGAAATTAGGCTTGATCCAGAAGTACTAGGGTATTGGTCCGTAGCCCCTTGTAGAAAAAGCCTGGCCAAGGAAGGAAGATTGGCTGGTGGGTGGTAATGATCATCCCAGAGAATTCGGCGCTCAACAGGGCTAGTGAGTAAAATTAATATAATTCAATTCCCTAAGTTTGCGAGTGGCAGAGCAATGACTAAACCCCTGGAAGAAAAAAAGGCGCAGAAAAAGCGGTTTTCGGACCGCTTGTTAGAGAATATGAGTCGATTTATCGTTTCCCTAACCTGGGCAATTTTGTTAGCGGTGGTGATATTTGTGGTTTATTTAGCCACTCAGTTTGCCCAGGGGTAATCCCTGAACCTTGTGGGTACTAGGTACCAGGAGGGGAAGCCTTTAGGTCCCGCAGCCGCACTTTAGCTTCTTCTTGAGTTAATTGTTGGTACGCAACTCGCACCGTCTCAGGATCATATTTTCTCTCCAGCCGACGGACGATGAAATGGCCCCGGGCCATGTCCTGGAAATGCTGCATAAAGATCAAGTTCAATAGGGCGCCACTTACTGCCCCGGCGGCAGGGATCATCTGGGCAGCCGCCTTATCGGGAATGACCACGCCGAAACGTGCCGCGGTAGCTCGGATAAGATTAATGGCGGCAGGTAGCTTGGTCGCCGTACTGGGGTAGTCCAGCAAGCCAGAAAAGTGGAAGGCGAGGGTCGCGCGAATGCCATAGTAGCCCGTATCCGCAGCATCGTCCTCTTTGGTACGGCCACCCAGGGCAAAGACCTCCATGCAGGCAAGCCTTGCTTCCAGGGTGTTTAAGTCTTCGCCCTGGCTATGAGCGATATCGGCGATAGACCGCAGCATGAGGGCTGTGGTGATGGGCAATTCGGCTAGAAGAGTAAGCGGGCCAAAGAGGCCGCCTATGGCGCCACTGCCCATTGCCATAAATTTGTGCAGGTGGTCATGAGCAGCGGAGGGAGGAATGCCCCCCATGGAGCTAATTGTCATATCCAAAGCGCGACGAATACTAAACTCCACTGCCTCATGGAGATGTTGGTGCCAGCTTTTGGGTAAGAGTTTGAGCCCCTGCTCAATAGGCGTGCCCACGACATTGCTCAAGCGTGCGGCAAACGAAGGGTGTTCCAGGTGTCGGTGCGCCCATCGAAGATCTATAAGATCCTGGGGGGATAGGGAAGGCGTTGATTGGTGCATGTCTTGTGCTGCCTGCCGAACTTTGGCCATTGCTCAATACTAAAATGTTAAAGGGTTTGTGAATAATTAACAGGGATCGTAGCCCGGATAATTCATGAGATCACCACAAAGGCACGAAGGGCACAAAGAAAGCAAATTTTCCCCTCGAGTCGTGAATAATATCAGGAAAATGACTGCTTCCCTGGTAACGGCGGCCAAGGCGAGCGGTCATCGGCGCGCTTTGGTATTATCTGGGGACTGGGCGTGGTGTTTGCAAGCCGCGCAAGCCAGTCTGGCTAACACTTCCCTGGAATCGGTTCTGTGGATCTCTGCCCAGGCTGCCGAAAACGCCTGGAGGATGGAGGCAGCCAAGGCGCACCGGTCGCTGGGGCAAGAAGTCGATGCCATCGTCTTTGATGCCTACAGCGGTTTTGACTTGGATGCCTTCGGCATCATCACCGGTGCCATCCGGGGCGGCGGGCTGCTGCTGTTGCTCACCCCGCCCCTGGCGGCATGGCCAAGCTTCAATGATCCCGAGCATGCCCGCATTGTGACGGCGCCCTATCAGGTCACAGAGGTCACGGGGCGTTTTCTGGAACGCTTGGTGGGTATTCTCCGCAAAGCCGAAGGGGTGATCGTCATCGAGCAAGGAAAAGTGTTCCCCAGTATCCCGTTGGTTGCCTCAGGGACTAGGGAAACTAACGACCAAAACCTCTCGGATAGGCCAGCGGATTCGGCGTGCCGCACCGAGGATCAACGGCGGGCGGTGGAGGCGATTGTCAAGGTGGTGACTGGACAGCGGCGGCGGCCTGTGGTGTTAACCTCGGACCGGGGCCGGGGCAAATCGGCGGCCCTAGGGATTGCGGCGGCGCGGCTATTGCAGCGGGGGCTCAAGCACATCATCGTCACGGGACCGCGGTTGGATGCGGTAGAGCCGGTGTTCCGCCATGCCCAACGGCTATTGCCCCAAGCCATAGCTTCCCGAGCAGCGCTCCATCTCCCGGAGGCAGTCATGGCATTCGCCCCCCCGGATGATCTTATCCGGACTTCCCGACCTGCGGATTTGCTGTTAGTGGATGAGGCGGCAACCATCCCTACCCCTTTGTTGGAACGCTTGCTCCAACGTTACTCTCGAATTGCTTTTGCCACTACCGTTCATGGTTATGAGGGAACTGGGCGGGGCTTCGCCCTTCGCTTTCACAAACTGCTGGATGAACGGACCCGGGGATGGAAAGGGCTGCGGCTGGAGACGCCCATCCGCTGGAAATCCGGAGATCCCTTGGAGCATTTCGTCTTTCGGGCCTTGCTGCTAGATGCTACGGCGGTGCCAGATTCGGCAGTCGCGTCGGTAAGCCCCGGAAATGTTGCGGTTGAACGGTTGGATCGAGATGCCCTGGTAAGAGATGAAACCACCCTTTCTGAACTTTTCGGCTTGCTGGTGCTGGCCCACTACCAGACCCGGCCCTACGATCTCCGCCATTTGCTCGATGGTCCCAATCTTTCCGTGTATGTAGCGCGCTACCGGGGGCATGTAGTGGCTACCGCCTTGCTTGCCGCAGAGGGCGGCTTCGATAAGGAAACAGCTAGAGGGGTTTGGGAAGGGCGCATTCGACCCCATGGGCATTTACTCCCGGAATCCCTGGCAGCCCACTTGGGATTGGAGCAGGCACCCAGGCTGCGCTGTGCCCGGATCATGCGTATTGCGGTTCATCCCGCGGTTCAGGGCCAAGGTCTGGGGACTCACCTGGTGGATAGGATCATCAAGGAGATAAGCGCTGAAGGCTGGGATTATCTGGGGAGTAGTTTCGGCGCGACTGGCGAATTGCTTCGCTTTTGGGAACGATTGGATTTTCAGTCGGTGCGCCTCAGCGTGAAGCGGGGAGCCACCAGCGGGGCCCACTCTGCCATTGTTCTGTACCCTTTATCCAGTTCAGGTCGGGCGCTAGTCAAAAGGGCCCGGGAGCGTTTCCTGGTGCATCTGCCACATCAACTTGCCGATCCGCTACGGGAGTTGGAACCCCATCTTGCCGCCCTCCTCTTGCGCCGTGGGGCCCAAACGAGTCCACTCCCCTTGGACCCTCAGGACTGGTCTGATGTGTTGGCTTTTGCCTTTGGTCGGCGTGTCTATGAGGTCTGTATCGCCCCCATTTGGGAGCTCACTTGGAGGGCACTTGCAGACCCTGAGAGCGAGGCACTTCTGGGGGAAGCGGAGAGAAACGCCTTAGTCGTCAAAGTATTGCAGAAGAGAAGCTGGCAAGAAGCGGCCTCGGCCTTGGGCCTCTCAGGCCGGGTTCAGGTAATTGAAGTCCTGCGCCGGGCCCTGTGTTCCTTGGTACTGCACTTTGGCAATGAGGTTGTGCATCGTGAGGCTGAACGACTTGCCAGGCGCTAGCTATTTTCAGCGCTCTCTAGCCCTATCATCTATAGTTTTAAATAAATATGGGCGTTTATTGGTGTGCATTGGTGATTAAAGTACAGCAATAGATGGTTGTGCCCATTGCCTAGGGGTGTGAATGGGCGGTGGATGCAGACCCTGTTTTTTCGCACGAGCCCCGATAGAAACCAAGGAGTTGAGGGATGAGGAAGAAAAGATACGGGGGACGAATCATTGCCTTTGTGATGGCGGGGGGGGAAGGTAAGCGTCTTTATCCTTTGACTGCGGAACGCTGCAAACCCGCTGTCCCTTTTGGCTCGCGTTACCGGCTCGTGGATTTTGTTCTGAGTAACTTGATTAACTCTGAAATCCGCTCTATTTACCTCTTGGTGCAATACAAACCCCAGTCCCTGATCGAGCATATTCGTAGGGCGTGGGTGATTTCCCCCTTGCTCCCCGATCAGTTCGTCACAGCAGTGCCTCCCCAGATGCACAAGGATACACTCACTTTTAAAGGCACGGCAGATGCGGTTTATCAGAGTCTCCGATTACTTGAACCCCATAGGCCGGATTTGGTGGCCGTATTTGGCGCCGATCATGTGTACAGAATGGATGTACGGCAGATGGCTTGGTTTCATTGGAAGCAAAAAGCCGATGTCACTATTGCCGCCCTGCCGGTACCGATGGAGCAAGCACCCAATTTTGGAATTCTCGCCACAGATGAGGATGGTCGAATACACCAATTTCAGGAGAAGCCTCAGCAGCCTAAATCGATGCCTTCTGATTCCAACCGGGCCTATGCTTCCATGGGGAACTACTTGTTCAATACCCGGGTGTTGGTAGAGGCGCTGATGGAAAGCCACCGCTTAGGTGAAACGGACTTTGGGCATCATGTTCTGCCCCGGTTGCTGAAGACCCACCGTCTCTTTGCCTATGACTTTTCCCGCAATGAAGTTCCAGGGATTAAGCCCTATGAGGAAGTAGGTTACTGGCGTGATGTGGGAACCATTGACGCCTATTTTGAGGCCCATAAAGATGTGCTAGGGGAGGAGCCTCGTTTCAATGCTTTTGATCCCCAATGGCCTATATTCTCCAGTAACTACCAGGGGCCGGTAACTCGGATTCTCGGAGGTGAAATTGAGAATAGCGTGTTTGGTGCTGCCAGTGTGGTTCATAAAGGCGCTCGGATACATAACAGTATCATCCGCCGGGAAGCCGTGGTGGAAGCAGGAGCAGAGTTAGAGGAGTGCATCATTATGGATTATTCTAAAATCAAGCGCGGCGCCCGGCTGCGACGGGTTATCGTTGACCGTCATAACATTATTGAACCGGATACCCAGATTGGTTATGATGTTGAAGAAGATACCCGCCGATATCATGTCTCCCCCTCAGGAATAGTGGTTGTTCCTAGAGGCGAACTCAGTTTTTATGCCCGTAATTCGCGCGGCAAAGGCCTGGGTTATGCTGAATAGCACTGGAAAGCAGTGCCGTACCTTATGTCCATCTATTGTCAGGGGGAGTCCTAAAGGTGTTTCGTTTTTTCCTGTTGACCCCTGCAAATTTGGAGTAGGATTTCATGCGTTATCGAGAAGATGCTATAACTGGTGAAATAGGTGCCCCCATGGTCAATGAGGGGATGCTGGTAGGAACGGCCCTGTATGCGCTTTTGGCGGGTATCGGAATTTGCATTGTGGGAATCCGCACCGGGTTAATTTGGGCCATCCTTATGGGGGGAAGTCTAGCAGGGGTGAGTGCCGTTTATTTGGGCGCGGTTGTGCTCGGTTATGCCTGAACGGTAGCGACCAAGTGCAAATTTTATAGCTTGACTTGTTTGTTGGAATGGGAGCTAGCCACAGGGAATAAACAGCCTATCTTACGCTTTTCCCCGGGGGGAAAGCGGAGAGGGAAGAGATTAAAAATAGATCGCTTTACAAAGCATTCTGTTTTTTGTGTGTCGACCCCCAAAGGATAAACGCCTCGCCTATTTTGCCACAAACGCTGTCTTTCAAGATCATGGAACCTGCTGCACCTGGACCGCCAGGGAATTCCAACCTTATTACTCTGTTTCTTTGCGGTGATGTGATGACGGGGAGAGGGATTGATCAGATATTGCCTTACTCCAATCCTCCCGCTATCCATGAGCCCTATATGGAGACGGCGACGGATTATGTCAGATTTGCGGAAAAGGTCAATGGTCCGATCCCAAAACCCGTAGATTTTGCCTACATTTGGGGCGATGCTCTTGAGGAGTTGGTGCTGGCCTCCCCTGATGTACGAATCATCAATTTGGAGACCAGCATCACCACCAGTGAAGATTGGCTTCCCAAGGGTATCAATTACAGAATGCATCCCAAGAATGTCCCTTGCATTACGGCGGCAAAGATAGACTGTTGTGTGCTAGCCAATAATCATGTGTTGGATTGGGGGTATGCAGGACTAGCAGAGACCTTGGAAACACTGAAGAAGGCGGGGGTAAGCACTGCCGGTGCAGGCGATAACCTTGATCAGGCGGAAGCGGCAGCAATCATGGAGGTGGCTGGGAAGGGCAGGATGTTGGTATTTTCCTTGGGGTCGGTGACCAGCGGTATACCGCCAGATTGGGCTGCCTCGGAGAACAAAGCCGGCGTGAATCTACTAGAGGGCTTTTCAGAGAAAACGGTCCGCGCTATTGCGGAAAGTGTCCGAGAGGTAAAGCAGCCGGGAGATATTGTCATCGCCTCTATTCACTGGGGCAGTAACTGGGGCTATTACATCCCGCCGGAGCAAAGAGCATTTGCCCACCAACTGATTGAAAAAGCGGGCGTGAATATTATTCATGGTCATTCCTCTCATCATCCCAAAGGGATCGAAATCTATCAAGAGAGCCCCATTCTGTATGGGTGTGGTGATTTTTTGAATGATTATGAAGGTATTCGCGGTTACGAAAAGTATCGGGGTGAGTTGACCTTAATGTATTTTGTTAGCATGGAGGCAGGGACGGGAAAGGTGTGCCATTTGGAGATGGTGCCTCTTCAGATCAAACACTTTCGCCTCAACCGGGCCTCTAGGGAGGACCGGCAATGGCTGCAAGAGACCCTCACCAGGGAAGGGAAAAAGCTAGGTACCCAGGTCAAAGAGGGAAGCCATCATACCTTAATACTTAAATGGGAATAAGGCGCTGTCTTAGTGTATAGACCCAAAGGGGGCCACCAGGCTGCTAACAACGCCTTAACGCTCAAGTCAGTGAAGGCTATGAGTTTTCGTCGAACCAATCCTCGGTTTCGGTAAACTCCTCGTTATTGCTTCCTATAAATTCGGTCAACTCTTCTAGCGTTTCTTGCTCCTTGGTCTCTTTAGTCGATGAGCCACGTACCGGAAATTGGACTACCCGACTATCGTGAGGCTTAAAATTACGCCGGGCTTGGGTATAAGCCGTTTTAAGCTGCTTGGTAGCTGTTGCCTGTTCGGAATTTAATTCCCGCAGCTTTGGTTCGACAATCTGGCGTTGATACTCCAAAATTTTTCCCCGCGCAAGGTTGAATAAATAGACCGTTTGTTCATTGCCTGTTTGGAGGCTAGGATCAAGTACGACCAATGTACTCTTCTGGCCCGCATCAAGGTAACCATACCAAAGTCTTTTTTCTTTCATATTCGTACTCGTTTTAGCGATCTCCTGGATAATTTATGTATTAATACTTCGGATAGTTTTTAGCAAACTTGTTATCAACACGCAAAAGCTTACTGATTGTGGGAGTACCTTCTTCAAGTCCTGTTTTAGCTCACTCCAGCTTAATCTGCAGCTTAAAGATTAATCTAATATTGCAAGAGGTTGGCTGCTCCTGAGCAAAATTTGGAGGTTAAATGGAACTCTGCGGCCGAATAA
The DNA here is from genome assembly GCF_004421105.1 of Nitrosococcus wardiae. NCBI lineage: Bacteria > Pseudomonadati > Pseudomonadota > Gammaproteobacteria > Chromatiales > Chromatiaceae > Nitrosococcus > Nitrosococcus wardiae. The sequence goes on along the minus strand of NZ_CP038033.1, from coordinate 3,344,742 downwards.
TGCTCTCATTTGCTGTTTTTTCCACAATTCTAGGCCCCTTTAGCCTGATGTTCGCTGATTCCCATGACAGTTATAAGCAGGAACGTGATAAAAAGCATAAAAGGGAATATAAATATCGTGCCGGGAGAGGGGAGTACAAGTACAAAGCAAAGAGCCCGGGGGCAAATGAGGTTATACCGGTGATACCCAGCCGGGCGAAGAAGGCCGCTACTGCCGCGAATATTACGCTACGGCCAGCGTTGGAGAGAAAGCACAGCAGGTTTATGGAATGGCTTGACGACAACAGGATGGTTCATGGCAAATCATGAATACACGACGATAGGGTTAGAGGAGTCACCAATGAATCAAGACACTAGAGTTCATTATCGAAATGCCACCGGGGTATGGAAATTCGTCGGGGCGGTATTACTTTTAGGTTTATTTCAAGGGGCCCAGGCGGATGTGGATGCCGGAAGGGAGGCTTATGATAACCAAGATTATGAGACCGCGCTGAGGGAATTCATGCCCCTTGCCGAAGAGGGAAATATGAATGCTCAGTTCTATATGGGCCTGATGTACGCCAATGGATATGGTTTGCCCCAAGATCCGGAAGAAGCCCAAAGATGGTTTGAAAAGTTTAGTGAACAGCTGGATGTGAGTGCTAAGTTCAACCTGGCTGTGATGTACTATCAAGGAAAATCGGTGCCCCAAGATGTCCCCAAAGCTGTTTATTGGTTTAAAAGGGCAGCGGAAGAAGGAGATCCCGAAGCTCAGTTCAATCTAGGTTTTATCTACGATAATGGCTATGGGGTTGCCCAGGATCGAAAAGAGGCAATTAAATGGTATGAGGAGGCTGCCAATCAAGGAATTGTGGAGGCACAAAATAACCTTGGGGTGATGTATAGCGAAGGGCAAGGGGTACCAAAGGACTATGTACAAGCTTACTTCTGGTTCAACGTAGCAGCGAAACAAGGAGATAAAAACGCAGCCAAGTTTAGAGACACCCTGGCTAAGGATATGAATACGTCGCAAGTTGCCAAGGCCATAAAGCTGACCCACGAGTGGCAATTGACCTCGGGACACTAGGAACTCCGGTGAAAGCGTACCTTACTCCTTTTCCTGACGGCATCACCGCTATTGATACGGGTTTTGTGCGCCCCAAGCTGGATGCCAGTCATGTTATTCTCCGGGGAGGGCGGGCTGCTTTTGTAGATACCGGGCCAGCGCCCTCGATTCCCCGCCTCATGGAGGCGTTGGCGGCTTTGCAAATTGCCCCCCAGCAGGTCGATTATGTGCTGCTGACTCATATTCATCTGGACCATGCGGGGGGTGCGGGTGGACTAGTGCAGCAATTGCCCCAGGCTCAAGTAGTCGTTCATCCCAGGGGGGCGTCCCACCTTGCTGATCCTGAGAAACTTATCGCAGGGACCCGGGCCGTTTATGGGGACAAGGTATTTAGGCGCTTATACGGAGAGGTTGTCCCCATCCCCCCTGACCGCATTATTGCGATAGCAGAGGGAGAATGTCTGGAATTGGGGGAAAGTCGTTTGGAGTTTATCCATACTCCGGGGCATGCTTTACACCATTACTGCGTCATTGATGGGGATAGCCACAGCATATTCGCCGGTGATACCTTTGGTATTTCCTACCGGGATTTGGATACTCCCCAGGGAGCGTTTATTTTTCCCGCTACCACCCCCATCCATTTTGATCCGGACGCCGCCCATGCTTCCATTGATCGTCTCATGGGATATGAGCCAGAAGCCATTTATCTGACCCATTACAGTCAGGTGACCGATCTTAAGCGGCTAGCCGAAGATTTACACCGGGATCTTGAGGCCTTCGTCACCCTGACAAGGGATTGTGTGGAAGAAGACGATCGGCTAACAGCCATTAAGGATAGACTGCGCGCTTATCTGTGGGATCGTTTGGATGCCCATGGTTTTCCCCAAGATGACAGTCAACGTGATGCTTTACTTGGAATGGATATTAACTTAAATGCAAAGGGATTGGCGGTTTGGCTTGAGAGGCAAACAAGCTAAATAAAAAAAGAACAATAATTCGTACCGCTTTTTCGGTGTTGAGGATCGTCCAAACGCCGCCTCTGAGTGGCTTTTTAGTTGGTGAATACGCCATCTTATGCAGTTAGGTTTCGTCGCCAGCCGAGTAGACTAAGCACACCAATACTGAAGAGCGCAAGGGTGGCAGGTTCGGTGACTGGAGTAAAGGTAAATTGCGTTACTAATCCGAGTGAATTTGAAAAATCATTGGGATTTCCGCTTCCAAAAAAGGCAGTGTCTGAATTCACATCACTATCATTCCATACGCGTGACAGAGAATCGCCGACAAGGTTATGAGCATCAAAAGCGGCTACAGAGAAGTTATTTGCAAAGTTCTTTACATCGAGCAGGAGGTTGCCATCATCGGGGTTATATAGGAATGAGTTTTGTAGATTAACAGATACATCAAAATCCTTGGGTCCAGCTGCTGGTCCAGTAAATGCACTCGATAGGAACAGCGATCCACTAAAAACAAGCCTGTTATCAGACCCGGTATTATTGGAAAAAATTGGATTTAACTCATCAGGTACTGCACTTGTGGTAGAAAAGCTGATCTGAATATTGGGGATTGTCGCTGAGAAAGCTTGGCCAAAGACCGCATCAGGACGGAAAGAGATTTTAGTAATGAGTGCTAGTCCAGAGAGGGAAGAAAACTCGGAAGCCTCAAAAACTTGCTGATACCGTGATGAAAATGTAAATGGTGCCGCGTTATTTGCGTTGCCCTCTTCTGTTGCCAAAGCATTGGGGGCTATTAACACAGTGGCCTGTGTTTCGTTAACTGTACCTAATGCGATGAGCGTTGCGCCCAGCATCATTGCCAATATCATCCTCAGCCAGCGCAAAAAATTAGTTGGCATCGTCTGCCCCTCCTAAAAAGTGAACCGCTTCTCATACTGCAAAAGGAGCGGCTTGTTTGATCTACCGGCTTGATCTAGAGCCCATGGTGGCTAAGCCATGTTCCAACATTAGGTTACGTTTACCATCAGCTCGAGTAAAGGTGTACCTATTAGTCGCATGAAAGATGTTCTCTGGCGGTTTGGTTCTGACCTCGCTTCCGTCCTTATTGAAGACCCCTTTAGGGGGTATGCATCGTCGTCAATTCAAGGCCACCACCCAAGCCCCTCCCACGGGTCGGTTGAGTTCTCTTCAGAACGATAAGCGTGAAGTTTAAAGATCTTGCAGGAGCGCCTGCAGCGTTTCCAGGCTCACGGGCTTGAGCAAATGGCCATCGAAACCGGCCGCTTGGGCCTGCTGCCGATCCTTTTCCCGACCATAGCCGGTCAGGGCCACCAGGGGGAGTGTTTCCAAACCGGGTTCCTGACGCAGTCGCTGAGCCACATCATAACCGCTCATATCGGGCAAGCCGATGTCCAGCAACACCACCTGCGGATGGAATGTCCGCACGGCCTCGACCGTCTGGCTGCCCCGGGAAGCAATCTGCACCGCATGGCCCTGGGCTTGAAGCAACGTGGCCAGCGACTCGGCCGCGTCTTGGTTATCCTCGACCAGCAGGATGCGCCGGACTGGGACTTCAGTCTGGGGGTCTGGCGGTGGCGGAACCGGCTCGACGGACGGCCCCTCGGGCAAGACCGGCAGGCGCACCGTGAATTCACTGCCCTCGCCGTGTCCGGCGCTGAAGGCCTCCAGGCGGCCGCCGTGGAGTTCGGTCAGTTGCCGGGCCAGGGCCAGACCTAGGCCCAGGCCACCCCGGTAGTGTTCTGTGCTGGTTTCCAGGCGGTGGAAGGGTTCGAAGAGGTGCGGCAAGTCTTCCAGGGCAATGCCGATGCCATTATCCCGCACGCGAAGGAGAGCCTCCCCATTGGCCCGCGCGAGCTTCAGGGTGATTTCTCCCCCGTCCGGAGTGTAGTGAGCGGCATTGCTCAACAGGTTGGCGACGATTTGAGTGAGGCGCTCCTGGTCCGCCTCCATCCGGATCGGCCGCTCTGGCAGATTGAGTGTTAACCGATGGTGGTGTGCCTCGATTTGGGGGCGGACCTGATCCACGGCCTCCAGGATGCTGTCGATCCAGTTCAGCGGGGCTTTCTTCAGGTGGATTTGGCCGCGGCTGATGCGGGTGATGTTTAAAAGATCATCCACCAAGCGCAGTAGATGCTTTACCTGAAGCTTGATGCGATCGATCCGCTGATGATACTCATCCGGTGGGACGGTGGTGCGCTGCAACAGTTCAAGGGTGGTGCTGATGATCGCCAGAGGATTGCGCAGTTCGTGTCCGAGCAGGCCAAGAAATTCGTTTTTGTGGCGATCTTCTTCTTGGAGCTGCGCGGTTTGGCGGCGAAGTTGCGCGGAGGTCTCTTGCAGCGCGGCCTCGGCCCGTTTGCGGTCACTCACATCAATACAGTATTCGATGACCGTGCCATCGCCCAGGCTGGCGCCGACAAACAGCATCCATGAGCGCGAGCCGTCCTTGCACAGATACTCCTTCTCATAAGGTCCGATGCGGCCAGTCTGCGCCAGCTCCTGAAGCTGCTGCTCACTGCGAGCAATATACGCTACCGGAGTCAGGGTGCGCCCGGTCAGGGCCTTGGCTTCGACTTCGGCCCGGCTATAGCCGAACATGTGCAGAAAGGTCTCGTTGGCATCCATGATGGTGCCCTTTTGGTCGAAAATCATCACCCCGAGGCCTTCGATATTGATCATCCGCCGTAACCGCTCCTCGCTTTTACGGATTGCCTGCTCCGCGTGCTTGTGGTTCGTGATATCGACAAAAGTGATCACCACCCCCTCAATGCGCTCTGCTGTGCTCCAGTAGGGCAGTACGCGTGTCAGATACCAGTGGCCGGCTTTATCTTCGAGCTCGCGCTCGACCTGCGTTCGCTGCTGTAGCACCGCCACGGCGTCATCAATGAGATCGCCGCTGCCCAGGCGGTGAGTCAGGTCCGAGAGCGGGCGGCCGCGATCCGTCAGGCGCACGTTGAAAAGGTCGCTCACCTTGGGGGTGAACCGGAGAATCCGCAGGTCCCGGTCCAGGAAGAGCGTGGCGATGTCGGTCGCGGCCATGAGATTCTGGAGGTCGCCTGAGAGCTGGCCCAGCTCTTCGACTTTATGCCGGTTCTCCTGGTTGACGGTCTGAAGCTCCTCATTCATCGACTGGAGTTCCTCTTTGCTCGTCTCCAGTTCCTCAAGCGTCGAGCGCAGCTCCTCATTGGCGCTTTGCAGCTCCTCGTTCGCGGCCTTCATCTCCTCCTGGCTGGTCTCATGCTCCTCAATGATGGCCTGCAAGCGCTGCCTCGTCAGGTCGAGTTCCGCCTCAAGCGCGCCCGTGCGGGCGTCGCTCGCCTCGCCTTCCCCGGACGGCGTCTGGCTGGGGCCGAACGTCGGCGCGCGCTCATCGAAAAGGATGAGGACGAATCCTTCCTGGGCTAACTCCAGCGCCGGATGGACGTGGAGGACGACGGGGTGGGGGGTGTCGTCGCCCAGCGCAACCGGGACGGGCTTCGTGTGCGTGACCTGCCGTTTCTCCCGCGCTCTATGGAGCGCCGCCCGCAGCTCGAGTTGAAGCTCCTCGCGGAGGTACTTGAACACATTCAGCGTGGGCTCCCCACCGGGCTGAGCGAGGTAGCGGCTCGCCGGTGCGGAGAGTTGGACCACTTGGTCGTCCGGGCTCACCAACAGGCTCGGTGGACCGTAGCGCTCCACCATGTGCTGGTAGACGGCGCTGTAATTGACAGGTGCCTCGGCCCCGTGTCGAGGCGGCGCCACCAGCTTCTGGGCGCGCGCTAAGGGGAAGACCGGCAGGTGCGGTTCGGGCGTGGGCACATTGCGCTTGCGGTAAAGACAATGCCGCTTGTTCTTAAGGCGGAAAAGGTCGGCACGGTCGACCGTCTCGTTCATGCCCAGCACCAGGTAGCCCCCCGGCTTGAGGGCGTAGTGGAACAGCTCGAACACGTCCCTTTGCATCTCCCGCTGCAGGTAAATCAGCATATTGCGGCACGCAATCAGATCGAGCCGGGAAAACGGCGGGTCCCCGAGCAGGTTATGCGGTGCGAAGATGACCCGCTCGCGCACCTCCTTTTTTACGCGAAAGCCCCCGTTCTCCCGATGGAAGAACCGTCGCAGCCGCTCTGGGCTGACGTCTGCGGCGATATCGCCCGGGTAGAACCCATCGCGGGCTTTCTCGAGCGAGTGCTCGTGCAGGTCCGAGGCAAAGACCTGCAGGCGGGGCCGCACGCCCTGCTGCGCCTCATAGCGGGCCGCCGCCTCCTCCAGCAGGATCGCCAGCGAGTAGGCCTCCTCGCCCGTGGCGCAGCCCACCGACCAGAGGCGAATATCGCCATCGGGGCCCTTGCCCTCAAAGAGCCGGGGGATGACTTCCTCCTCCAGCGTCTCGAACACCTCCGGGTCGCGGAAGAAGTTGGTCACGGTGATAAGGAGGTCGTCGGCCAGGGTCCGCACCTCATTAGGCTGGGTCTGCAGGCAGTCTATATAAGCGGCGAGCTCCTCGATATGGGCCAGCTGCATGCGCCGCTTGATGCGCCGCAGGATCGTGGAGCGTTTATAGTAGGTGAAGTCGCGGCCGGTGCGGGCGCGGATCTGGGCGAAGATCTTCTGGAGGAGCTGACGCTGCTCGGCCTTGACCTCTTCCCCCTCTTCGGACATCGCCACGTGCGGCTTAGTGTGGGCAAAGCGCAGGATGGCCTCGGGGATCTTCCGGAGAGGGAGGATAAGGTCAATCAGGCCAGTGGCAATGGCGCTTTGGGGCATGCCGTCGAACTCGGCCTCAAGGGGGTCCTGTACGAGGGTGAGGCCGCCCATTTCCTTGAGCTCCTTGACACCGAGGGTCCCGTCAGCACCCGTGCCGGTCAGGATAACGCCAATGGCGTGGCCGTTGTGGGTGCGGGCGAGAGTACGGAAGAAGTGGTCGATAGGCATCCGCTCGCGCCGTTTTTCTTCCAGCTGCGTAAGGCGCAGATGGGTGTCGATGGTGCTGAGGTTGCGCCCGGGCGGGATGACGTAGACGTGATTAGCTTCCAGTGGCACGGTCTCGGTCACCTGCTCGACGGGCATCTGGATGTGGGGTTGCAGGAGTTCGGCAAGGTGGCTTTTATGCTCAGGCGAGAGGTGAATCACCACCACAAAGGCAAGCCCACTGTCCTCGGGGACGCTTGCAAAGAACGCTTTTAGCGCCGCCAATCCGCCCGCCGAGGCGCCAATGCCGACAATGGTTAACGAGGGTGGATCGAGTGTTCGGTCAGTCATCGGGAGTCTCCCCGTTCAGATGCAGTTTAAAGCTGTAAAATCAGTTTTTGGATCAGGGCCACTATCCGTTGCGATAAACAATCCACTCGGGCTTGATGCCAGGACAAAAATGGCTAAGTTCTCGGGCGAGGACATACGTTGTGTTCATCGAAGGAGTGCATGGACGCACGACGACCGACCCCCTAGCGAGGGTGCGCAGCTTGTGGAGCATCAAGCGCGAGGGCTGCCTTACTTGCGTTTCGCCATGAAAACGCTCTTGACCCAGCGTTCTTTGGCAATAAGCCTATAATCACAGCGGCATGGCTCACGTGCTCGATCCCTTAAGCACTTGACCAAACTTATAATGTTTCGGTTTTGTACCGTATTTTAAGATAATTTACCCTAAACCGGCCGCCGCAATCCTAGTGGATCATTGGGGTCAACGTCTTCCATAAAGGGCAGTCGACGGTCATTATTGGTAATCTGATAGACATTTCCCATCCAATTGTTGATCACTGCCTCGGCGGTATCATGCCAAGTGTTATCTAAGTAATTGATAATGAGCGGCTCTGGCAATTCTGGGAGGGGTAAGCCTTTATTCTGGGCTTCAATCATTTGATCTTTATACTCCTCCAATATGGCCTGGATTTTCAGGGAAAAGTAGTTTTCGGGGAAAGGAGGGTAGTGAGTCCGCTGTCCTTGGGCAAAGCGCAGGACTTCCCGCTTATATTCTTTCAACAGACTGATGCTATCATATTCCGGATGCCCCTGGCAGAACACAATACGGAACAAGTCCTCACTGACGGCCAAATGGACTCCTCCCCGTTCACTTTCCACCAGAACATGAAGGCCAGCTGCTTCAAATTGATTGCGGCTAATCTCGTTGAAGCGGGAGTGGGGGACATCAAAGCGGGTATTAACTCCCCGCACTAAGGGATGGGAGCGATCGACTACCCGGTGAGAATACACGCCCCAGCGTTTAGCAGGCAACCGTTGTCGCTTTTGACCATAGCGGAACTCAAGGACAGCATGGGTCGCAAGACAGGAGCAAAGGGTAGAGGTCACATTCTCGTAGGCCCAGCCAATGACTTCAATGAGCGGTTCCCAGAACGGCTCTAGTGAAAGGCAGGGTTGGGTGACATTGGCGCCCGTGATAATTAGGGCATCGAGCCCTTCTGTCTGAAGCTGCTCAAAGGTTTCGTAGTATCGTTCCACATAGGCTGTAGCTTCGGGACTCCGTTTGATTTCCTTCAGGGTAAAGGGGTGGAGGTAAAATTGAGCAATCTGGTTGCTCTCGCCAATCAGCCGAAAGAATTGGCGCTCGGTCGCAGCCAGGGCGGCATCAGGCATCATATTAAGTAGGCCAATATGCATCTCGCGAATGTCTTGATGGAGTGCGACATCCCTCGGGATGACGGTTTCACCCTCCTGCTTCAGCCGCTCAAAGGCCGGTAAGTCAGAATTGGCAACCAACGGCATGGGTAAATTATCCGCTTTCTATGGTGGTATGAAAATACTAAGGCTTTCTGCCGACTACCGTTTCTAGCAAATCTAGAAAATCAGCTTCGTCCTGAACCTGGGAGAGTTCATCGGTGGTAATAGTATACCCGTACTTATCGGCAATGGCCTGGTAACGGGGAAGTCGGGAGTAAAAGAGCCGAGGGAACATCCACCGGACGAATTCATCGGGATCGATCAAGGCCACATAGGACAGGTTTTTTTCTTTCTGATAGAGGATAAGTTGTTCATCCAAGAAAGCCTCTCGGTAATAGAGGGGCTTTGGGCCTTTTTCTGCCCGCTGAATAAGTGCCTGTTCGTCTTTTTCGGTGGCCTTGATATAGAGGATGAGGGTGTGTTGATCGAGGATCTGAAGTACCTCGGGATCATCGAGCTCAGAAATACTCCCGCCCGCATCGTTGACAAAGTGCTGGTAGCCGTAGATTTCTCGGGCTTTGCGAATGAACTCCGGCACATCCTTCATGGCCGCAATTTCTGCCTGCCGATGCAGCTCCTGTCGGCGTTTGAATTCCTTTAGACCTAATCCTCCTTGTTCTGGATTGCCAAGTTTGCCGAGAAAGCTGGATACCGGCTTTAGGTTATCGACATTAATGTTGTTGCAAATGTAAATAGAATCAGAGCGTAGCAGATCGCGTAGAAAGGGAATCTGCATGGCCTGTTGCTTGATATTGTCCAGAATGGCCTCATCCAGGTAGCGGGTACCAATACGGTAATCCCCAGAGTAGTGAAACCAATTATGCTTACGCAGTATATAAGCCAGGCGTGTCTTGCCCACGCCTGACATTCCGAGAAGGGTAATGCATTTATTTTCCCAGGCTTGGAATTCTTTAACGCTAAGTTTCATATTAAATTTTGGGCTGCTAATGGAGTAGGTGTATTGTACTCTATGGAGTATGAAAATCGATTGTCTCTCCAGCAAACCCCGCCCGCCGGAAACGGTCCTAAGGCCTTATTCCGGCCTATCTTCTGGCCCCAAGATTATGGGTAGCCCCCTTGGGTTTTTTGAGCCTTTTGCAGTTCTCCAGTAGGCCGGAATAAGTGTGAGCGTTTCCGGCAAACCCCTAATCTGGATAATTCATGAGATCACCACAAAGGCACTAAGAGCACAAAGAAATCAAAAAGTTAAATAGATTAAAATAATTTGCTTCGTTAGCAATGAGCTATCCATCAATTCTCCCGACTGGCTGAGATTCCCTGCCAAGTAATATCGACAGTATATTCAGCCATAGTCTGGGCCTCCAAGATTTACTTGCAGATTGATCTTGAGTATTGAATTATTGGCCTAAATTTTTTCTGGGGCCATTCCTTTGTCAGCAAGGGCTTGTACTGCTTCGTCAGATTTGTCAAGCTGTTTGAAGCCCATACCACGTAATACATGGGGAGCTTTGGTAAACTGAATATCACTGTACTGGACGATTTGTACCCGATTGCCCCAGGGGTCGATGAAATCGAGAAATTCACCGGGTAAGAGCTTAACATTAAGTGCTTCAAGGGTTTTTTTGACCGTGTTTTTGTCATCGACAACCAAACCAAAGTGTCGGTGTTTATCTGGGCTTTGAGTACGTTTTTCCATTAGTGCAATAAATTGATCGCCTAAGTCGATGAAAGCCATGCTTTCGTGTCGCCCACGCAAGCTAAACTCGACGATCTGGCTGTAAAAATCCAAGGCAGCATTGACGTCATCTACTTCCAAGGCCACATGGTTGATTCCTAAAGCGCGTGCTTTGGTTTCTGGGGGGCTTTGCGTTGGCATGGCTACTTTACCTCCTCTGACTTAATGGCTCATTGTTTAGATACACCTACCCTTAATTATATGTCCTCTGGCTCAGGCCGTTAATTTTTGGAGAGTGCTAAATACCTAGCTGGGTAACGAGGGCGGGTAATACTTGGCTACAAGGGGCGGCTATTTTGAGAAAGAATTTATCATCAGCGCGGGTGCGGCCTAGGTTGATTGCTGTGATGGGTTTGCGTTGTTCCCAGGCGGCGCGGCAAAAACGATAGCCGGAGTACACCATCAAAGAGGAGCCCACGACCAGTAGCCCATCGGCATCCTCTAGATAAGCATAGGCCTGTTTGACCTTTTGGGGGGGAACGCCTTCTCCAAAGAAAGTCACACTAGGCTTTAGGATGCCAGCACACTGCTCACAGGGAGGGATCTGGAATTGGCTAAAGTCAATGTCTTCCAAGAGGGCATCCCCATCGGGGGCAGTTGCCGCTGAAAAGTTTTTAAAATCTGGATTTCTCTCCTCAAGTCTCTGTTGGAAAGTCTCTCGGGGCCACTGCCATGGGCAATCGAGACATTCCACGGTATCGAGCCGGCCATGGAGATCCAGGACTCGCCGGTTGCCCGCCTTCTGATGCAAACCATCCACATTTTGAGTGACGAGTTGGTCGATCCAACCCGCCCTTTCCAGGCAAGCGAGCGCAATGTGGGCCGGGTTGGGTTGGGCCAGGGCAATGCGTTGCCAGCCCAATAAACTGCGTGCCCAGTAACGCTTTCGGACATTTTTACTGCGGATAAAATCCTGATATTGCAGCGGCCGCTTATGCTTCCATTCCCCCTCGGCATCCCGATAATCGGGAATCCCTGATTCGGTACTGCAACCTGCTCCAGTGAGAACGAATAGGCGTTTACGCTGGGCAACAAAATTGACCAGCTCATCCATTGGTGGAGGGGGAATGATAGGGGAAAAAGTTAACATACGAGAATTTTACTTTATTTGCTATTATTTTGTAGCTTTTGGTGGCCTTTGGACTGGCTAAACCAAGATGTTTTAGGAGAGAGCTTTGGTGGATGTGGTACTGCTCGGCGTCATGGCTTATATGGTCATTCAATTTGCAATTGGCGTGTGGGTGTCACGGAGAAATAAGAGTGAGGATGATTATTTGCTCGCTGGGCGGCGTTTGGGCGTGGGACTCACTGCCTTTACCGTATTTGCAACTTGGTTTGGCGCGGAGACGGTAGTCGGTGCCGCCGGTAATATTTATGAGAATGGACTGTCAGGCGGTTCGGGCGATCCTTTTGGGTACGCCATTTGCCTAATTCTGTTGGGCTTGGTGTTTGCTGTTCCCCTCTGGCGGCGGCGCTATACTACTTTTGGGGATTTTTTTCGGCAGCGCTATTCATCGGGAGTAGAGAAATTTTTTGTATTATTGGTGGTGCCAAGCTCTACGCTTTGGGCCGCCGCACAAATCCGTGCCTTCGGGCAGGTGGTGAGCACTATCTCTGATCTTGATGTGACGGTGGCCATTACTGCAGCAGCGGCATTCGTGATTATTTATACCGTAGCCGGTGGGCTATTAGCCACTGCAGTCACCGATCTGGTCCAGGGGCTAGCACTCATGCTGGGTTTGGGGCTTCTCTTTTTTGCTGTTTTGAATGCTGCCGGTGGGGTAGAACCTGCACTTGCCCTAGTTGAGCCAGAAAGGCTGCAGCTCTTCGGTGCTTTGGAAAAGTCTTTCCTTGAGGTGGTGGAGGCATGGGCCATACCCATCTGCGGTGCCACCTTAGCGGCAGAAGTCATCGCCCGTATTCTAGCCGCCCACTCCGCCGAGACTGCTCGCTTGGCTTCGGTACTGGGTGGGACCCTCTACTTAGCCATAGGTTGTATTCCCGTATTCATTGGACTTATTGGGCCAGGGCTGCTTCCCGGTCTAGAAGATGCCGAGCAGATCATTCCTCAACTTGCTCAACAGTATCTTCCTACCCTTTTTTACGTGCTGTTCGCGGGGGCACTGATATCCGCTATCCTTTCCACAGTGGATAGCGCGCTGCTTGCGGCGGCATCGCTGATTTCTCACAATGTTGTGGTCCCCTTAAGAGGGAGCATGAGTGAACGGGCCAAAATCCGTTCTGCTCGTCTCTGTGTGGTACTGCTGGGGATACTGGCTTATGTGTTGGCAATACGGGCCAATGGGGTCTACGAACTTATCGAGACCGCCGTAGCTTTCGGTACCGCTGGGGTATTTGTAGTAGGCGTATTGGGTCTATTTACCCGAATTGGAGGCACCCCCAGTGCCTTGGCAGCCCTTATTGCTGGCTCTGTCTTGTGGTTTGTGGGCGAGTATTTTGCGGGTTGGACGACGCCTTATTTGCTCTCCCTAGCAGGGGCGGCTTTGGCTTATCTGGGAGTCGCTGCTCTGGAAAAGATTCCAATTGGCAAATGGCAAGCTACCCGTCAGGAGACTTAATATCTTGACCGGTTTTACCTAGCCATGCTTGACCAATTTGCAGGTATTGATTTGAGATGTCCTGGCAATAGCCGTTCAAACCTTATTCTTTCGCAACAGGCTAAGCGGATAGAAAGTATCGCGCCAGTAAATGCCGCCGCGAACAAGAGTGAGAAATGCTGACCGTGCCAGTGTAAAAACATAGAGCAAGAGGATTACCGGTTCAAACAGGACCTGATAGAAAGGGCAACTGGCGGCCCTAAAGAAGAGGCCAAACCCCCACATGGAAGCTCCGATCGTGGCCAGTGCAATACATTTTGCAATCGAATCCCCTACAAGCAAAATGCCCCAAGGCAACAAGCCCAGGGTGGTAATAAATAATAAACCCAAAAATAGCTTTCCTGCTTGATAATCTACGCCAGCTAGAATATTTTTCTCCAGGCCTTGCATAAAGGCCTTGAACGATGGATACCAAGCCAGGCGCAAATCATCAAAGGCAGACCAACAATCCTGCCGATAGCCGCTTTGTTTAATGAGCTTTCCGAACATCATGTCGTCATCAGGGCGGAGTGGAATTTTACTGTGCCCTCCGATCTGCTCATAAACGGAACGACGTACCAAGTTGAAGGCTCCAAATCCAATAAAATGGGAGGAATTGGGATTACGGGCGAGCCACGGTTTGGCATGTAAAGAAAGGCTTTTAGCAAAAAGAGCGACTAGCAGATTTACCAAAGAACTGGGCGAATAGACTCTAGGAGCTAAAGTTAAATGATCAAGGTTGTGTTTTTCCAATACGCCTACCGCTTTCTTCAGCGCAGAGGTGGAAAAATGAATATCGGCATCCGTAAATAACAAAAGCTCGCCGCTGGCTATTGCGGCGCCAGTATGTAATGCATAATTTTTCCCTAGCCATTGATCTGGCAATTGCTCAATTGTGACGATTTGTAATAGGGGATATCGTTCTTTAATTTGGTTCAGAATAATACCAGTGCGATCTCGTGAGCGATCATTGACCACAATAATTTCAAAATTTGGATAGTCCATTTCTAAAACTGACTGCAGAGCCTGCTCGATTTCTGCTTCTTCATCTCTTGCGGAGATAATAACGGATACTTTAGGCCAACCCTGGTGAGGGGCTTGGGGCTCAGGGGGAAGTTGATATAACTGGCGTTGTCCACTGAGCAAGGTAAAGAGCTGCCAGAGGTAAAAAGCAAATAACAGTACAGCGAGGTATAGCACTTTAGTAACGATCTACTTTTAATTACTTGGAAATCTCAGCTTCCCTTACTTTTAGATATAAAAGGCGGATGAGATCATATTCAAACGGTGAACCCGTCTCGTAGTAGCGGAAGCTGGCGCGATGACGTTGATCGATTGTCCGTACAAAATAAAAGGGTGGTTGAAATTCACTAATCTCCCAAAGGTCAAAAGCAATGGTATTAAAAACCAGCGAATCGGCGAATAAGCCGGTGGTATCGCGTAAATTAGAAGGCCCGACAATAGGAAGTACGAGGTATGGTCCTGATCCTAAACCATAATAACCGAGCGTTTGGCCGAAATCTTCTCGGTGCTGAAAAAATCCCAGGCGAGTGGCAGGATCCCAGATGCCGGCGATACCTACAGTGGAGTTCACTACAAAACGAGTTGCGGTCTTTAAAGCTCTTAAGAATTTTAACTGCAGTAGCGTATTGGTAAAATTGCTGATTTCTCCAATATTGGAAAAGAAATTTGAAATACCCTTTTCAATAAGATCCGGTGTTATAAACTCATAAGTGTTGACCACAGGCAGGAAAATATACTTGTCAAATTGGTAATTGAATAAGTATACCGCCCGGTTAAAAGGCTCTAGGGGATCGTAAATATCGAGTATGGGAAGTTCTTTTGATTCTGGGATTTCGCTTAGTGAATATTCAGGAGGTATAATCTTTTCTTGGCGGGGTTGAGATGCACATCCCTGAAAAATGATACCCAGCAGCAGAACAAATACTATTTTTATTAGTGTAGAGCGCCGCATCATTGAGATTTATCCTTGGTTAGTTTAAAAAGAAATTCACCATATAAGCCACATTATCCTTATAAGCCATATTTCCCAGATGGCCCCCTCGGGGATAGATCTTGGCCCGGGATTGGAATACTTCTCGCAGATACTCGAGTTCACCTGGAGCAAGAATGGGATCGTCTTCGTTGGTGACCATAGCAATTGTGTCGCTTTCTCTGAGATATTCTTCAATGCTCTTAAGGCTGAGGCTATGGGTAAGTTGTTTTCGTGTTAGGTCGGGATAACGTGCTTCAAAGAAAGGGAAAAGATATTCATTGAAATAATCAAGGAAACCGATGCGGAGACTGACCTTGAAATAATTAGTGAGAGAGTCGGTGAGTGAAAGTTTTAAGTTTTTGGGTTTGACATAGCCAGAATTGGTGATGACGTCAGAGACAAATATCATGTTGGCCGCCGCCCAGCGAAAAGACAACCCAATGACAGCGGCTAAGGTTTCTTTGCTAGGTTGGTACTTCTGATAAGCTTTATAGAGAAATTCATCATTGAATTCTACTTGCTGCTCAGTCCTATAGATTTCAGTAAACCGATCTATCACTCTGTTGATAAAATCATTCAGGTTGTCCATTCCTCCAGGAATATTATTGGCCAGTAGCTTATCTAGAATAGAGACAGAATTATATAAGTTGACTGGAGGGTTAATCATTAGGACCTTTTTAAAATTAAAAATCTGCTTTTTATCATCTAATCGAGACACAAATGCGGCCTGAGCCCCTCCTAAGCTATAGCCTGTGAGATAAAAATCGGTGACTTCAATATCGTCTCTTACCTGATTCCAGGCAAGTTGCATGACCCGGTACAAATCTGCGGAGTCTTTAACAATATGGCCAGGTACCGCGTTGGTCGAAGCTGAGGTAACAAAATCGGGATGGGTAGGAGAGGGTAATGAGAGCACATGAAAACCAGCTTGGAATAAAGCTTTCTGTAAAATTTGCATGCCGGGAGCATTGGCGCTAGAGCCGGTCCCGGAGATAGCAAAAACGAGGGGAGCTGGCTGTTCTTGAGAGGCCAGTGAGTACTCTAACCCTTTGGTGTACCAAAGAATCTCTGGAATTTCCCGATCCTCGAAAACGATGAGTTCTAAGGGCTGGATATTGATTTTATCCGGGAGATCTGCTTGTAATGGACCAGGCGTGCCAATTATAGTGGCCTCATAAGGGTTGCTGATTGGATAGCCATAGGTTTCTGTATCGGCATAGGGAATGGAGTAGGGAGCAAAAAGAAAAATTAGAAGGGTAATAATCCAGTCTCTCATATATCTCATAGGTGTTTGGTCTGTGCAGATAGTTAATAAGTAAAGAATAACGGTAGCTCGAAAGGGTGTCAGTATAGCGTCATTTTCAAACCATAACGGGGTCGGAGCGTCGCTGCAACTTTTTTTACCTGTTCATTAGCGTGCTTGCGCTAGCTGTAGGCTATTACAATAAACTTAATGTCTGCTATGTTGAATATGCCAAAGTCTTATTCCTTTCCATTCTACGCGCCGGCCACTTTCTGCGGTTAAAGCTTCTAGGCGTTCTAGCCAGGAAGAAGGGGAGAGGCGGCTAAGCCACTGGTTTTTGCACAGTCCCAACTGGTTGGCAACAAGGCTGGCATATTGGCGCGACTCATGAAGGGATTTCTTTTCCACCATTGGCCTGACATGAATCCATTGATCATCCAGTCGCTTACCACTGGTCTGCTCTGCGATCGCAATGGCATAAATCCAACTCTGTCCTGTCATCTTGGCAAGTTCTAAAAACTGTATTTTTTCTATAGGCAGGGGGGAGCGATACATTTCCCCTCTTTTTAGGCGGACACCAACGGGATGGAGGGCTTTGCAAGGAGGGGGAATCATCCACCTTAATTGCCCTCGGCTATTTTGCCCGACCAGTAAAAGACGAGCAGGATGATTGACCGCTACTTCCACCAGGAGGCAAGGCGTTTTAGCAAAAACGTCTCCGAGCAGCCCTACCCATCTTTTCCCGAACCAGCGGCTTTGGGTCACACACTCAACCCAGTTTGGAATAGAGCTAAGATGAATCCTGTCAATCAAAGCCCCAGACCTTTGAAGTGTTGCTTGCTGGGGTTGAGGTTTTATGGCTCGAGTTTCTGCCTCTGAGGGAGGTAAAGGTTGAATAGGTGGCGGGGAAGGGAAGGTCGATGGCGGTGGGGGCGGGGCCGTTTGCTTTTGGGTAATAGAGGGTTGTGAGAGGTGCACATAAGCTTTGGTCTGGGTGCCGGGGAGATACCGCCGGTCTTGGGCATGGCGTAGCGTTACCCAGACTTGGTAAAGGTTATGGTGGAGAGAATAGACTTGGCTTTCTAAAATAACCGTCGCTTGTTGGGGCTCGCTGACTACCTGTACCTTGTGGAAGCGGCCGAGGTAATGGCCGACCAAGTCTAGGGCAGTCCGAAAATAAGGCAGGTTTTCGTTCGGTGGAGGTGGGGCATAAATCACCACTTCTTCTGGGAGTTGGCTATGGCGCAGCAGGCAACTTAGGTTATGGGCCAGATAGGAAGCCAACAGATCAGGCTGGTGAGCGGAAAAAGGCAGAGGTCGGAGTCCTCGTAAATATAGGTCTTTATGGCGACGACTTAAAGCTTCTTGTTGCAACCGGGTAAGTTGACCGCGCCAAGATTGATGAAAACCTGAAACCCATTGTTTTTGGTGCACATCTAAGGCGCGCACCGAAACCTCTACAGTTTTATCTAGCGGCGAACTATGAATATCCACGCCAATATAGTAACGGGCCTGGCTAAACTCGCCACAGGAAAGATCCGCTAGGCGGCGGGGATGCTGCCAAGGACGAGTGGCAGGGCGCCAAAGGGGGTTGACGCCAGGAGTGTTGAGTAAGGCCCCCATCATCCGATCCCGGACATAGCGGGTGAGGTCATCAATCTCTGGCTGAATATCGTCCCCTTTTATGCTCACCACCAGAAAAGATTGGTTCTTGAATTTGGGGTGTTGGCTAAGGTGCCTTGCCACGTAGGGGACCAATTCTGTATCTACCCATTGAGTCAGCTCAGGAGTCGTCCCTTGCTTCCCAACATGAGGGATTAAGGTGTAGGCGGTAACCATCAGCGCACCAAAGAGTAGAGGGATTAGGGCTAGGTTCATCTGCTCAGACTGACCCCAAAGTTTTGCAGTAACTGCTTACCCTTGCTGAGCTCTGTCCGATCCCGGTAGAGCAAGACGACGCGAAAACGGTTTAGTCCAATATGGAACCAATCCAAACGTAGGGAAGGCGCTTGAGTCTTTAAATAACTGATGAACGCCTCGGCCCGATAGGGCCGGTGAAAGACTAGAACTCCAAGCTTACCTTCCCTTTCATAGGGTACCCGTTTCCCTTTAAGTGCGCTTGAACCGCCACGCACATACTGTAGATGCCGACTCAAACGTAGCCCCAAAGGGCTGAGGCTGGTTGAGCCAACCAACTCATTCGAAAAGTTCAGGACGAACTTAGAGAATTAGTTAGGCGACGACTCAACATAGATTGTCATTTATGGCGTAAGGGATACGCCCTTGAACCAGTCACCAGTTTCTTTTTTTCCCATTTCCCCAAGCTTTGATATCAGGATCTCTCTTCTTGGCATACGAAGGGGACGTTGGTATCCGCGTGATCGTCTCCAAAGCTAGCTTAATGGGGAGGTGAGCAACAATAACCCAGGATTTGGCAAGGAAGATTCCAAAAGCGAAAAAGATATCTATAATGAAGGTCATCTGCTTTCCCTCACTAGAGAGGTAAACCCATCTCATTTATAGCATTTCTTGTTTAAATGAGACCTAAGACGCTTGGGTCAGAGGTGATCAGACACGCTGTCAACCCATTCCTGGAAGCTCGATCGGCTTGCCACGCCAGGCTTTCCTGCAAGTCCAGCCTGTCCCTTCCTGGGGCGGGCGTTCACCCATCTGCGTGGGTCCAGTGGACCCATGGTCCCAGCTTACCCCTGCCGCCGACGGTCCGGTCACGCTGACCCCGAGTTCAATAGGCTCTATCTAAATGGGAACCATTATAGATGGCCCAACTTGGCTCCATTCCCCCATTTTCATTGTTTAAAAATAGCCAGATCAACCAGGGCAAATAAATCAAATCTATATAAAACAAAAAGTTATAGAAGATAATTCGAATAAACTTCCTATCACTTAGAAGATACCTTACTTTAATTCTCTAGCAGAGAAAATGATTTTTTGCACTATATTTTTTTATGCTCCTTGGTGAGGATTATAGAAACTGATGCTTTGCTTTCGTTTATTAAACATAGAATCTAAGCTATTGTTATAGATAGGCGTTTTCCGTTGGGATGAGAGGAGAAAGGGATTATGAATATGGAAGAAGAGATCCAAAACTTAGCAAGTAGGCTGATAAAGTTTAATCAGGAAATGGGTCAATTGGAGATGGAGATAGAAAAGGGTAATCAAAAGCTTAAAGAAGATCTCCGCCCTCAATTGGAAGCTATCAGACAGCGGCGCCGGTATGCCGAGGAACGACTGGAAAAAGCTCGGCTCGAGAAGGCCGAGTCGTGGCTGGATGAAGATTTCCGGGCGGGGTTTCTAGCGATCTTTGATGATATTGGACGGCGGATTGATTCTCTTTTTGGTCGGGTAAGATAAGTTTTCTTAAAGATGAATTTCTAAATTTCGAGTGGTGCCTGATGGATAAAGAGGTTTGTGTTTATATTGGGGAATTACTGCAGCGCTATAATTTTGGTGGAGGGCACCCTTTTGGTCCCCTTCGGCAAGGTGCTTTTGTCGATGAATTTCATCGTCAGGGGCTTGATGGAGAAGTGGTGATAGGGGAGCCGGTTATGGCTACCCAAGAAAGTATTGAATGGTTTCATACCCCTGCCTATGTCGAAAGAGTTAAACGCCTCTCCCTGGCGGGTGGAGGTTGCCTGGATTATGGTGATACCCCTGCTTTCCCAGGTGTTTATGAGGCTGCCGCTGCGGTTGTGGGGACCGTGCTAAAAGCTGTGGAGGCCATTATCACTGGGTCTTGCCGCCGAGCTTTTATACCTATTGCCGGGTTGCATCATGCTCGGCGTAATGCTGCCGCTGGCTTTTGTGTTTTTAATGACTGTGGCGTGGCCATTGAAGCATTACGGCGGCAGTACGGAGTGCAGCGGATAGGGTATGTGGATATTGATGCCCATCACGGGGACGGGGTGTTTTACGGTTTTGAGGAAGATCCCAATGTCATTATTGTCGATCTCCATGAGGATGGGCGTTATCTTTATCCGGGGACCGGGTCCGCCGATGAAACGGGTATAGGCTCTGCTGTGGGCACTAAGCTAAACCTTCCTATGCCGCCCAGGGCTACAGATAGGCAATTTTTAGAGTCCTGGGAACAGGCGGAAGCATTTCTGCAGCAGGGTCGGCCGGAATTTATTTTGTTTCAGTGCGGTGCAGATAGTCTGGCTGCTGACCCGATTACCCACCTGGGGTATAGCCGAGAAGCCCATGCCCATGCTGCAAAAAGTTTATGCGCCATTGCAGAGAAATATTGTGCAGGGCGCATTCTTGGTTTAGGTGGAGGGGGTTATAACCTAGATAATCTTGCGAAAGCGTGGTGTGCTGTGGTTCAAGCCTTTGTGGCCGCAGAGAGTGGCTCGTCCGTTGCTTAGATCGCTAAAAAATAGGATATTCACTGATACTGGAAGAAACCCAATGGCAGATATTGGCCTCGACCGTGCCGACATAGAGGCATTTAGACGACGGTTCAGCAGCAGTGTGAGTGATCTCGCTCATCGAGCACTTGATCGTTCTGTTCGGCTGGCAGTGACAGGACTTAATAAGAGTGGAAAAACAGTTTTTATTACTTCTTTAATTCATCATTTGTCCCATGGCTCCCAGTTACCTTTTTTTAAAATCGCCAATGAAGGCCGTCTTGCGGGGGCTAAGATTATCCCCCGGGCAGAGAGCGAACTACCGGAGTTTCGTTATAAGGCGTTTGTTGAGAAGTTAGCCAGTAAGCCTCCTTCCTGGCCGGAGCCTACGGATCAGATCAGTGAAATCCGCCTAGCTATCCGTTATCGCCCAGGGACTATGCTGCGGCGGCGAATGACCTCATTGAGTACTCTGTATTTAGATATCATTGACTATCCGGGGGAATGGCTCCTAGATCTGACACTTTTAGAAAAGTCTTTTGAGGACTGGTCTCAGCAGGTGTTTGAGCTTTGTAAACAGGAGCCCCGAGCTTCATTATCGAAAGAGTGGCTTAGTTTTCTCAACAACTTGGACCTGATTAAGACCGCTGAAGAAGAAACTATGCGGCAAGCCGCAGAATTTTACAGCGAGTTTCTTAATCGTTGTAAGGCAGCGGGACTGACCCTCCTTCAGCCGGGGCGTTTTACCATGCCAGGGGACTTGAAAGGGACGCCTATTCTTGGCTTTTGCCCCCTTCCCCCGGTAGTAGCGCCGCCGGAGAGGAGTTTCTATAGCATCATGAGTCAGCGCTATGAAGCTTATAAAGAGCGTGTTGTCAAACGGTTCTATCAAGAACATTTCTCGCGCTTTGATCGGCAGATTGTGCTGGTAGATCTATTCAATATTCTCAATCGGGGTTATGGGTGTTTTCATGACATGAGGGAAACGCTGGCGTTAACATTGGAAAGTTTTTCTTATGGTCGTTCGGGTCTAATTCGCCGTCTCTTTAAACCTCGCATTGATCGGGTTTTATTTGCTGCAACCAAGGCGGATCATGTAGCTGCCAATCAGCATCACAATCTTCGGCTTTTGCTAGAACAGCTAATCTTGGAAGGTGCAAAAGAAGTCCGCTTTAGTGGTGTGGAAATGGATACGATGACACTGTCTTCTGTTAAATCGACAGAGACTGTCGTCACAGATTATGAAGGAGGCAAGCTTTCTTGTGTCAAGGGTATGCCTGAGGGGCGAGAACGTGAGGTATTGTTGTTCCCTGGCGAAATTCCAGAAACTATCCCTACTCCTGAAGACTGGGTTGAGGACCGTTTCCGTTTTCTTTCTTTTCATCCCCCTCCTATTCCTGAATCCCCTTCTAGGATGCTGCCTCATATCCGCTTGGATCAAGCCTTAGAGTTTCTTCTGGGGGACAAATTGAGATGAGTCATAAACATTGGATTCCACCCGTGGAAATTGAATCTGAGCCAAAGCAGGTGAGGGACAAAGAAAAACGTAGGTCTCCCTCCCCGCGAGTGCTTGCAGAGGAAGGTGAGCGCGCTTTTTTAGATTATCTTAGCAAGAGCGAGTTTACAGAGAGAGAAAAAAGCCTTCCCTTGGAAAGGGATATCGAGCAGCTAAAGCAGCAAACCTTACGACAGCGACATCGTGCCTTCCGCTGGTTTTTAAGAGCCGCCGTTGCTTTGCTAGTGAGTGTTATCGTGCTTGATACGGTGACCTTCCTCGGTGCTATGTTTGAACGTAGCCTTTTGCTTGGTCTTTTCTTTACGATTCTCTTTGGCATGCTCATTGTGGCCATCGTAATGTGGGTGCGGGAGCAGGTGCGAGATATCTGGCGTATGCAAGATATCTCTGCTTTCCAAGAGGAAGCAAAACACCTGACTGAAAAGGGGGGGCATGGTGCTGCCACAAATTTAGTTGCCCGTATTGAGACCCTTTACTCGAGACGTTCAGATTTAGATCCAGGAATTGAAGTTTTTCATTCCATGGTGACCGATGCTCATAGTGATGCTGAAGTATTAGAGTTGTTCGCTAAGCAAGTTTTGCGTTCTCTTGATGAGCGCGCCTATAGAGTCATCGTAAAGTATGCTTCGCAGACTGCATTAATCACAATTATCTCGCCTTTAGTCTTATTTGATGCGGTCCTTAGCCTATGGCGGAATGTACGCATGGTGCGAGAGATCGCGATACTCTATGGAGGGCGCCCTGGATTTGCCGGATCCTTTGTTTTAATTCGAGGGGTACTAGGAAATCTTGCACTTGCTGGTGTTTCAGAAGTCGTCGCGGATACGGGTGCTGAAACTTTGGGAGGCACTTTCCTGGCATCTTTATCAGCCCAGGCAGGGCAAGGTGCTACGATGGGAATTTATACGGCACGAGTGGGAATCATTACTATGCGTTTATGCCGACCGATTCCTTTTAGTGGAGAAGATCGGCCTTATCTAGCTCGGATTCGAAAACAAGTGATCAAGGCAGTGCGTGAGGCCATGGCAAGCGGAAGCAGGGCTGAGAGACAGCCACGTCCAGGGAGTTGATAAGAAGAGCTAATGACTTAAAATAGAAATCTATTAGATGTAAAAAAGATTAAATATTTTAGCCACTAAAAAGGAAAAAATATGCCCCGTTGGAAGCGCAGATTATTTGTTCTCGGTTTCAGCATCATCGTCTTTTTTATTTTATTGATTTTTGCTGGATTTGAAGGTGTCCCTTTTTTAGTAAATCTCTGGTGGTTTGATGCCCAGGATTATGGTTTATATTTTTGGCAACGGATGCTTTATCAATTTGTTGTTTTCATACAATTAAGTATTATTTTTTTTCTTATTTTCTTTATTAATTTTTGGGTTGCCTCCCATTACTTGGGGACAGAACGCCCTTCTGAGGTTCCACCAGGTACGCCCAGAAAAAGCTTTAAGCGTTTATTTAATCAGTTTCAAGCGGGTTCACTCTGGGTCTATACGCCTTTTTCCGTTATCCTAAGCATTCTTATTGCCTGGCCTCTTTTCCAGCAGTGGGAAGCTTTTCTACTTTATCTAGTCGCTCCCGATATGGGCATTCAAGATCCAGTTTATGGTAAGGATGTCTCTTATTATCTTTTTTCTTTTCCCATTTTTACGCTTATCGTGCAACGTCTGTCAATCGCTTTTCTGCTGCTCCTAATCGGGTTGACGTTGCTCTATTGGATCGAAAATCGTTTACTCTCTCAACACGGTAAGCGTTTGCCAGTCGAGGCCAAACGGCATTTGAGCATTTTGATATTGATAGTATTTCTTATCGAAATATGGGATTTTGTTTTACAGCGCAATGCACTGGTTTATAGCGAGGCCCATCAACCCTTGTTTTTTGGTCCTGGCTTCATTGAAATGCGCATTGTCCTGCCCTTGATTTGGTTGTCTCTGTTTTTTTTATTGGGAATTGCCTTTTCAGTTATATTCTTTATCCATAAGCGCAAGGGATTAAAATTGCTTACGGTTTTTTTCTTATTCTTTGTCCTCTCTCTAGGGGCCCGCCATTCTCAATTTTTGCACGGGGTTATCCAAGAACATATCGTTGATCCCAATGAGCTTTCCTTGGAAAAACCTTTTATAGACAACAGTATTCAAGCCACTTTGGATGCCTATAAACTCAAGGATGTAGAAGTCAGAGACTATCAAAGAAGAAAAATTCCAGTAAGTGTTGCTAACACTAAAGTGCAGGATTTCATTCGCAATGTTCCACTTTGGCATAGGGAACTCGTTAACCAAGTTTATCTCCAACTTCAACGGTTGCGCACCTATTATCACTTCCCGGCGATAAATGTTGATCGGTACCTGGTCAACGGGGATAAACAACAAGTTCTTTTGGCGGCTCGGGAATTGGATTACGAAGAAATTCCAAGGGGTGCTCGGAGGTGGGTAAACGAACATTTAATATATACTCATGGCTATGGCGCTGCTATGACCTCGGCTAGTCAAGGACAGGGTGAGGCGGGTATGGATTGGTTTATTCGGGGAGTTCCACCGGAATCCGTCGATGATTTTAGTATTGAACAGCCCAGTATCTACTATGGCCTGGGGTCCTATCGTTATGCTATCGCGCCTAATGAAAATGGGGAATTCCATTACCCGAAAGGGTCCTCTAATGTAATGATTAATTATCGAGGAGAAGGAGGAGTTCCTCTAAGAGAAGGAGGATTCCCTCTCTCTTCATTATTTAAGAAGTTGATCTTTTCTTTTTATTTTAATAATAGAAATATATTTTTTACTACTCAAACCCATAGCCAGAGCAGATTACTTTTTCGACGTAATATTATCCAACGGATCAATACACTGACTCCCTATCTTCTCTTGGATTCTTTTCCCTACTTGGTGCTTACCTCCAAGGGGCTTTATTGGATTCAGGACGCCTATACGGTTTCAAGCTGGTATCCTTATGCGGAGGACAGTCGGGGGGTAATGAATTTCGATTCCTCTATGAGGGCTAGAGGGAAAGGGAAATTAAATTACATTCGCAATTCAGTAAAAATCGCGGTGGATGCTTATAACGGCACGGTTAACTATTATATCTTTGATTCTAGCGATCCCATCATCCAAGCCTATAGCAGGATCTATCCCAGTCTTTTTAAAACAAAAGAGCAGATGCCCCCTGATATTCGTGCTCATGTCCGTTATCCTAAGGATTTATTCGAGATACAAATGGGAATCTATGCCAAGTACCACCAAACTGACGTAGAAACCTTTTATCAACAGGAAGATATGTGGTCTTTTGCCAAATACCCCCAAACTGACCTAGAAGCCTCTGATAAGAAGAAAGATAAAAGGCTTTCTGTTGAAAAATATACTCGAGGATCAGAAAGTCGCCTGGAAGCTTATTATTTGACGCTGGATTTAATCGAAGAAGACAGGCTTGATTTTCTATTGTTTTTGCCCATGCTAGCCAAAGGACGGGATAATATGCGGGTCATGCTCGTGGCCGGCAGTGATGAGCCCTATTATGGCAGGCTCATTGTCTATAGCTTCCCCAAAGGAGAATTGGTATTTGGACCTTCCCAAATCCAAACGTTGATTAGTATAGATCCAGAGGTTGCTGCTTCGTTTACGCTATGGAGCCAAAATGGCTCTGATGTTGTTTTGGGCGATATGATCATTATGCCGGTGGGCCAGGTTGTTCTCTATATTCAACCCGTCTTCCTCTCTTTCAAAGGTAGGGTAAAGATTCCCCGGTTGCAGCGCATTATTATCAGTGATGGCCACTTTGTGGTGATGGAACCCACCCTGGAGGAAGCCTATACCACACTTAAAGAGCGTATAGAAACAGCCATAGAAACAGAGGCACCTCCAATAGAAGCAGAGGTACCTCCCCTCCAGTAGTAGATTCTTGGGTTACTTTGAATCGGCGTGAGTAGAGGCAGAGTTATTGGACTCCTTATCTGCCTCTTTTCCCGCTCCTAGTAATCTCTTGAGGACAATCGGTGTCACCAATGTGGTCACTAGGGCCATGATGACAATGGCTGAGAATAAGTTTTCTATGAAAGGGGGAGTGGGTTCCGGTCGTTGGAATAACCCCGCCCGCAAGGCGATGTTGGCAATGATGAGTTCAACGGCGCCACGGGCGCTCATGCCTACTCCTATAGCGGCGGCGTCACGGGAGGAAAATCCCATCCAATAAGCGGGCAGTCCGGCTCCAAGGAACTTGCAGGCGAAAGCGGCGTAGATGAAATAGATGATGAATATGGGATCTTTGACGAGAGCATTCAAATCGATGTGCAGGCCAATGGAAGCGAAGAATAGGGGGGCGAGAAAGCCCTCGCTGATTCCACTGAGCCTGCGTCTAATCTCTTCATAGGCAGTCTCGTCGATAGTGCTTGGAGTGAAGAGCACACCGGTAATAAAAGCGCCGAGGATAAAGTGCATGCCCAGCACTTCAGCGAGCACAGAATTGGCCAGCGCAATGATGAGCAGGCCGCTGAAGTTAATCTCATCAAGGCGAAACAGGGTGATGAATTTACCGATGAAGGGGAGCGTGAAATAACCCACCACGCCAGTTACCATAAAGAAGAGCAGGGCCTGACCGAGCAAATACATGAACGAGGCGACGTCGGGGAGTTCACCCGTATTGATCATGGCCATTAGCACTGCGAGGAGGAACAAACCCAGAACTTCATTGATGAAGGCTGCCAAGACGATAACCTGGCCTATCCGTGAATGAAGCCTACCCAAATCCATAAGGATGCGCACCGAGACGGGGAGCGCTGTGATGGAAAGGGTAGTGGCAAGAAATAGGGTGTGGGCCTGTTTATAATCGGAGTCGGGGACAAGCAGCCATCCTAGCCCCACTCCTACAGCCATGGGTACCGCCATTCCGCCCACGGCGATGAAAAAAGCATTACCGGAGGCTTTAGCCAGCTCATGCAGACGTAAATGCATTCCCGCCAATAACATCAGAAAGAAAATGGCAAGATCGGTGAGAGCAGTGAAGACTGGATCCTCGATGAGGTCGGCCGGTTCGGGAAAGATATCAGGAAACTCAGCCGCAAGAGCGCTCAGTACGATCCCGGCCACCACTTCGCCAATGAGAGGGGGCTGTCCTACTCGCTTGGCGAGTTCACCGAACAGGCGTGTTGCCAGCAACAGAACCAGCAGTATATAGAACAACTCCACTAGTGAAGATTAAGTCTCTTTTGGCAGCAGCAGATTAGCCTGGATAATTCATGAACTCACCACAAAGGCACGAAGAACACAAAGAAATTAAAAGCTTAAACACATTAAATTAAATATATTGGTAAAGCTGTTGGGTTCATGAGCAACGCCCAACTCCATCAATCTCTCTTAACTGACTAAGATCCCTTCACCTTCGTGCTCTTTGTGTCTTAGTGGTGAAATATCCAGGCTATTGGCCGAAGGGCTTCGAGAAACCCAAGAGATTGACACCTGCTATGACTAAGGCTAGCACAATGATAATCCAGCCGAATCCTTTGCGAAGGTGTTGCCCGCGAACTTTTTTTAATGACAATGCCAGCGAGCATTCCTATGAGGGCTAGCCCCAAAAAGCTGAGGGTTAGTTTCCAATTGATTGAAGTATGCTGAATAAGGCCCATCAATCCTGCCGCTGAGTTTAGTGTGATGACCGCCAATGACACTCCCATGGCGTTTTTAGTTGGTATGCCAGCGAATAACACCAGGGCAGGTACAATCATAAAGCCCCCGCCGATGCCAAGAAAGCCAGTGAGAGTGCCTACGCCGGCACCAATTGCCAGACAACGGACGACATGGCACTTCTGTTGGCCTTGTGATGCCCCGCGCGTTCGGAGCATAGCGATGCCCGCCGTCAGCATTAGAGTGGCGAAGATAAGCATGAGTAATGGTTGCGAGACCTTATTGGTGAGGAATGAACCGAGGAAAGCTCCCATCATTCCTGTTACTGCAAATAATAGGGTTGCTTTAGTATGAAAGTGCCCATAATAGTAGTGGAGGAGCGCTCCTAGGAAACTGGTGCTCCCTACTATCAGCATTGACATGGGTATGGCCTGTTGGGCAGGGATCCCTAGTAGATACACGAAGATAGGCAATGTTAGGACGGATCCTCCCCCACCCAATGCGCCAATTGTTAGCCCAACCAAGAGGGCGAGCGCTAGGGTGATAGTAACGGCTATTTTCATTAGGATCAGTCCTTCCAGGGCATGCTCTCTGGTGGTTTGGTTAAACTTCAGTTATGCCCGCTCTATCTCTAGCCGGAGAAAGTGGGTAGAACAAGAAATACAAGGATCATAATTGCGGATACCAGATTCCAGCCGCAGCCGTAATGCCTCGTCATCAAAATCTAGGGATTCTAGGATGCTGGCCCGCATATCCGCTTCCATTTGGGCTTGGTTCTGGCTGGTCGGTGGCACAATCCGAGCCTGGCGCACAAAGCCCTCGGCGTCCAATTCGTAGCGGTGCCAAAGCGTTCCTCGCGGGGCCTCTGTGGCGGCCATCCCGATACCGGCGCGGGGTTCGATAGCTACATAAGCCTGGCGAGGACGGTGATAGTGCTTTAGGAGATGAACGGCTTCGAGCAAGGCTAAATGGACTTCTAAGGCGCGGGCAATGATACTGTGATAGGGATTGGTGCTGGGCCAGCTGATCCCGGTTTCCTGGAGCAGGGTGGCCGTTTCTGGGGGTAGGCGATCCAGATTATTATTCAGGCGCGCCAGGGGACCGACCCAATAGGGCTGACCCTGAAGGTGAGCATGCAGGGCGGTGGAGTGGGGAACTTGATATTCGATCATGTGGTGTTCAAATTCTGCCGCCCCAATGTTTAGGCCTTGACTGGAAACGAGACGGCCTTCATTCATGGGATATTCGTTAGGGTGGCGCAGGGAGACAAAGGGGGCAGGCCGGTTGACTTCCGGCAGCTTTAAGTTGGCAGTCCAACGTACCAGGGCTTCGGCGCTGGGTAGCGCAGATTGGAGCAGTTCCAGCAGCTCCCTGGCCTCTTGTCGACTCGGGGCGCGATAGAAGCCGCCCACCCGCACGCCCACCGGATTGACCGGACGGCCGCCAAAGATTTTCAAAATTCGGTTGCCTAGTCCTTGCAAGTGCATCCCCCGTTTGACCACCTCGGGGTGATCCTTTGCCATGGCCATGGCGCTGGGATAACCTAGGAAATCCGGGGCGGCCAGTAGATGAATATGCAAACTGTGGCTTTCCATCCACTCACCGCAGTAATAGAGGCGGCGCAGAGCCCGAATCTCTGGGGTAATCGTGGCCTTAAAGGCGTTTTCAATGGCATGGGTGGCGCTCATTTGATAGGCCACTGGGCAGATGCCGCAGATGCGGGCCACAATATCCGGGACTTCTTTCCAGCTTCTGCCTTGCAGGAATTTTTCAAAAAAGCGCGGCGGTTCAAAAATCCGCAGACGCAGATCCGTAACCTGTTTTTTTTCAATACGCGCATAAAGGGCACCTTCCCCTTCCACGCGGGTGAGTACTGGAACTTCAATGCGGCGGGTGTTCATGACCATTCTCCCTCTTTTTTGGAAGGTAGAGGGGTATAGGTAATATCCTTGCTCTCCCATTCCTGGGAAGCTTCCCGGAAGGCAGGAGCCCAGTTATAAATAAAGCGGTAACGGTGCTTAATGGCCTCCGGCGAGAGGCCTAGCCCCAGAAAACGGCGGCCCAGGGCGGTGGTATTGCCGCCGGCCTGAGGACCGAAGCAGCCGTAACAATCACGCTCCTGGTAGGGGCAAAGGGCACCGCAACCGGTCCGGGTCACTGGCCCCAAACAAGGTTCTCCCTTGGCCACTAGCACGCATACGTTACCCTGGCGCTTGCATTGCAGGCAAACCGATTCCCCCGGCACAAAAGGAGTCACTCCCGCCATCAGATCGGCCAACATCCGTTTGAGCTGCCCCTGGTCGGGAGGACAACCCCAAAGCTCGGCATCAAGACGGATATGATCGGAAAAGGGGGTAGAATGTTCCAGGCTGTCGATATATTCAGGGCTGGCGTAGACCGCTTTGAGAAAGGCCTCATGTTGGCCCCAGTTTCGTAAGGCCTGGATGCCGCCGCCGGTGGCGCAGGCGCCTATGGCAATGACCTGCCGACTTTGTTGACGGATTTGCCGGATACGTTTGATTTCTTCGGGGGTAGAGACCGAGCCCTCCACAAAGGAGACATCATAGGGGCCTTCCCCCAAGTCGCTGGAAGCCTCTATAAAGTGGGCAATGTCGACCCGCTCCGCCAAAGTTAATAACTCTTGCTCCAGGTTGAGAAACTGGAGTTGGCAGCCATCACA
The DNA here is from genome assembly GCF_004421105.1 of Nitrosococcus wardiae. NCBI lineage: Bacteria > Pseudomonadati > Pseudomonadota > Gammaproteobacteria > Chromatiales > Chromatiaceae > Nitrosococcus > Nitrosococcus wardiae. The sequence continues at coordinate 3,314,375 of NZ_CP038033.1, read as the reverse complement.
GGAGGCGAATTTATGGACCGCGATGCGCAACTTGCTCATGGATTAATATCCTTTTACGGACAACAGCTTTTGGACCTTGGCATAGGGAAACACAGGACCGTCCTTACACAGGAATTCTTTTCCGAATTGACAATTGCCACAATGGCCAAGGGCACATTGCATGTTGCGTTCCATGGAAACGTAGATGTTTTCAATGGCAGCGCCCCGTTCCATGAGATTCTCCGCTACCGCCTGGAGCATGACCTCCGGTCCACACATCATGGCAATGCCTTGCAACGCCTCAGGAGCCACGTCATCGAGCACTTCGGTGACTAAACCTACTTTGCCTTGCCATCCTGGTTCAGCGTGGCCCGCCGCCAATAGGACCTGGGTTTGGGGGGCAGATTCCCAAGAGCGAAACCGTTCGGTGTAGATAAGCTCGCTCGGGCGCTTAACACCATGGGCGATAGCCAAGGGGCCATAATCCTCCCGCCGTTGGATGGCGTATTGGATGGCCGAGGCGGTAGGAGCACAGCCCACTCCACCGGTGACCATTAAGAGCCCTTTGCCTTTGGCCTCTGCCACGGGCCAACCACGGCCAAAAGGTCCCCGCAGCCCCAGGGTAGCGCCAGGCCCAAGGCGGACCAAGCCCTTGGTCACCCGACCCACGGCGCGAATGGTATGGTCGATGATTTCCGGATCCTTGGGGTCAGAGACAATGGAAATGGCCACTTCGCCAATCCCGAATAGATAAAGCATATTGAATTGACCTGGCTGGAATTGATAAGCCGCCCGCGCTTTGGGATCCCGTAGCCGCAAGCGAAGGGTAAAAATTCCAGGGGCTTCGTCAATACGCTCTACCACCTCGGCGGCTAGGGGGAGATAAGGATTGGAAGAGGGAGTTTTAGTCATGGGATTTAAGCCCTGGCTGGTGGCGAATGGCGGCAACTTCTTCGGTGAGATCAATCCCGGTGGGACACCAGGTGATACAGCGGCCGCAGCCGACACACCCTGAAACCCCAAATTGCTCAATCCAAGCGCCGAGTTTGTGGGTCAGCCATTGCCGGTAACGTTGTTTAATTTGAGGACGAAGATGCCCGCCGTGAACTGAACCATGTTCTAGGGTAAAGCAGGCATCCCACTGCCGTTTATGTTGGCTGTGATTGCCCTCTAAAGACATCTCGTCATATTCCCGGTGGCAAAAACAGGTGGGGCACACCATGACGCAGTTAGCGCAGGAAAGGCAGCGGGAAGCCACATCGTCCCAGCGGGGATGCTCCAAGTTATCAAAGAGGAGTTCGTAAATATGGGTCGTATCCAAGCGGCGCACCTGACTGTCGGCTGCCGATTGAATCGCCTCTGCCGCTGTTTGGGTATCCTGTTGAGTGACCGCTTTCAGGGGGAGCTTGGCGGCGACCGCCTTGCCCGCAGCGCTGCCGATTTCTACTAAAAACTCATTTTCTAACTCGGTCAGGGCCAGATCAAAGCCCTCCCGTGCCCGAGGGCCAGTGTCCATGGAAGTGCAAAAACAGGTGGCTGCGGAACGGGTACAGTTGACAGCGACTAAAAATAGATTGTCACGGCGAGTGGCATAGTAGGGATCGGTATATTGGGCATAGCTTCCCTGGAGAAAAGTGCGGTCTTGTACCTGCATGCCGGCAATATCGCAGGCTCGGGCTCCAATGACGGCTACGGGCGGAGCCTCGGACAGGGTGTCATTAAAGCGGACTTCTCCGTTGGTGGAAACGGTCCATAGGGTTTCCTCCGGGGCAAAGAGCAAACGTTTTAGGGATTCGGGACCATGGACAAAATCGAATAGGCGTTCGTCCCCCTCATCGATCAAGCGATAACTTCCCGGTTCCTGTACGCTTTTGATCCCCCGAGGCAGATCTTCCGCGCTGGCAAGTTCATCGAAAATAACCGCATCGGCACGAATTTGTGGGCCTAAGACTTGATAGCCTTGTTCTTTCAGGACCTGGATCAGCGTATCTAATGCCGTCTTGGCTAATTTTTTGGATTGCATCGCTTCTCTCTTCTAGCTTCCCCTTTTTGGGCAGGGTCGTTGATAAGCATAGACCTCTCCAAATTGTCCCGTGCAGAGGTGAGCTACATTTTTACTTAACTGGCGGTTCGCCTCCGCTTTTAGCGAGCGGGGATTAGGTCGGTCTGAAGCTCAGTGGAGTTCTTGTCTGTATGTTGAGGTTTATTGTCTAAAATTTTTTTATAGCTGCTCTACAAGGTCAGTGTAGCGCGGGTTTTCATAGAGGTGAAGCGCGCTCCAGGTCTTGAGCCGCAGAGGTCCCTTAAGAACGAATAAGGCGCTCAATTTGGGCCGGCTTTGGTAGGTGTATGCCCTAAGGGGAGGTTATGTGTCTGAGATTATAAAACCCATCGCGGAGTGGTTTGCGGCGATTGTTGAGGCGCTTGGTGTCTGTATTATCACTGCGTTTGCACTCCACACCTTAATTTTTGCGGCGATTCGGCTGCTTAAGCAGGATAAAACTGAAACAATCTTTTCCAAGGTCCGTCAACGCCTTGGGCGCGGCATTCTACTTGGCTTGGAGTTTCTCGTTGCGGCAGACATCATCCATACCGTCGCGGTGGAGTTAACATTCAAAACTGTAGGCACACTCGCCATCATCGTGCTTATCCGTACGTTTCTTAGCTTTACGTTGGAGGTAGAATTGACCGGTCGCTGGCCCTGGCAGGAGAAGAGGTAACACCATGGCCAACCATCCGCTTGCGGGCAAGGGTGTGGCCAAAGAACAACGGATTGATATCAAGATGTTGCGGGATGCCTGACCTCTATGCTGCCCTGCCGAGCTTAAAAACACGTATGCTACCGCCCACGAACTTATACACCGTATCCCTGAATGCTAGGTTAATCGGTGCAGCCCCAGGTTCGCGTCCGTGCACGGTGAGCGTGTCGCGGGTAAGCCGCAGATCGAGCGTATGCCCCCGGTAGCGGATGCGCATATCAAGGCGATCCAATTCCTTGGGTAATTGCGGATTGAGCCGCAGGACATCGCCTGTGACCTCGATTCCCGTCGAGACGCGCTGTACCAGATCAACCGTTCCTGCCATTGCACCGAGATGCACGCCCTCGGCCGTCGTCCCCTGCTGGATATCGTTCACATCGCTCTGCAGCGCCTCTGCGTAGTAGGCCATTGAGCGTGGCCGGTTCGATCGCGCTAGCACCCACGCATGCACCACACGGGACAGGGTGGACCCGTGGGACGAGCGGTCATCATAATAAGCCACATTGCGCGGAATAGCCTCAGGTGGCAAGGAATATCCAAGGTGGGCAAACAGCTCACGCAACTCATCGGCGGAGAATAGATAAAACAGCATTAACACATCGGCTTGCTTTGAGGCCTTATAGCGATTTGCGCTGTCGTTTTCTGCTTCAAGGATAAGCTCCAGCCGCTGGATATTGCCATACCGACTCCGATAACCTTCCCAATCGAGTTCGGCGAGTTGCTCATAGCCCTCGAACTGGCTGATGATCCCGGCTCCGTGAAATGGCACGAACATCTGGCGGCTGATGTTGTCCCAGCGGGCGGTCTCCTCCGGGGATAAGCCCAGCCGTGCTATGAACTCGGCGCGGCGAATATCGGGAAGCAGATCGAGCACGTCTAGCGCTCGGCGGCATACCCACACTGCCATGATATTGGTGTAGGCATTGTTGTTAACCCCAGGGCTCGGTGAATCCGGATAGCCCTCGTGAAACTCATCAGGACCGACTACGCCCCGGATCTCGTAGCGCTTGCGCGCCTCGTTAAAAGTGGCGATGCTCGACCAGAAGCGGGCGATCTCAAGAATGAGCTCAGCGCCGTAGAACTGCAGGAACTCCATATCGCCGGTGACCTGAAAGTATTGCCAGACGTTCCAGGCGATAGCGCTGCCGACGTGGCGCTGTAAGTAGGTGTTATCGGGTACCCAGCGCTCCGACCATGGATTTAGATTGAGCTCCTGCGTTTCCTCCTGCCCATTGCTGCCGCTTTGCCAGGGGAACATGGCGCCCTGGTATCCCGCACATCGAGCCGCGGCGCGCGCCTCATCCAGGCGGCGGTAGCGATACAAGAGAAGCGAGCGGGTGATCTCGGGCGCCCGGAAGTTGAGAGTGGGGAAGATGAACAACTCGTCCCAAAAGATGTGGCCCTGGTAGGCCTCCCCGGTCCAACCGCGCGCTGGCACGCCAATGTCCAATCCGATGGAGTTCAGTGAGGTTGCCTGTAGGAGCTGAAACATATTTAACCGGAGCAGCATAGGAACGTTCAATTGAAACCCGTCGCCCGCTGGCCGCAGATGCACATCGAAGCGACGCCAGAGATGCTTCCAGGCCAACATGTGCTCCGCCGCGGCTGCCCTGAAACAGCCGGCACGGGCGATGGCTTTATGCGCCGCCAGACCAGGCTCGGAGATGGCCTGATCGCGCGAAGTATAAAGAAAGGCGAGTTTCTCTAGTACGAGCGTTTCGCCCTGTCCGAGCGCCACATCAAACTCCTGCCCGATATAGCCCGGCTCGTGTAACAGCCGCCGCGGCGCTTTAAGAATCTCGCTTCCGAGAAAGGCACGCGTTCGTGCCGCCTGGGCCACATGAATATGCGACTGATTCGTGCGCACGAGCAGATGCACCCCGTCTTCGCCAATGATTTCGCCTGCTACAGGTTGCAGGTGTCTATTATTGAATCTTTTATATAGTTTTGCGCCCCCATTGACGATACGGCCATCGAGCGCCGAGCAGATGGTGATGTTCCCGGACCAGTTTTCTGCGGTCAGGCTAAGCTCAAGCGCACCAAGGTGCATGTCGGCCATCGAGACCAGGCGACGCTCTTTTAGGGTACTGCGGCGTCCCTGGCTGTCCTCGAAGCGCAACTCCCGCAGTAACATGCCCCGCCGCAGGTCGAGTTCCTGGCGGTAAGAAAGAAGGGTGACTGTGCTCTCATCGAACCAATCCTCGTTTGCGATGCGAAATGTAAGGGTGAGCCAATTGGGGAAATTGACGAGGTCCTCATTTTCAACCACCCGGCCAGCGATATCAGTGCGCAGTCGATTATATCCGCCTACCAGATACGTGCCGGGATAATGGGTGCCATCTGCCCGAGTCCAAGCAGCGGCCCCGCGGGTGGTGAAATAGCCGTTCCCGAGGGCGCACAGCGCCTCCCGGGTACCCACGCGCGCTGGATCGAAGTCCTCGTACACCAGCGACCAGGCGGAAGGGGGCTCCACGGCCACCTGGACCTGCGCCAGGTTGGTCACCACGATATCGGCGCCCGCTTCGCGCAAGGACTGCGACTGGCAGATGCGATCGACGCCAATGACGCCACCGAAAAGGCCGGCGCGCCCGGCCTCGACCCCGGCGATCGCGTCCTCTACAACGACCGCACGCGAGGGTTCCACCTTTAAGCGTCGCGCCGCCTCCAAGAAGGCGTCGGGCGCAGGCTTACCTTTAAGATGCAGGCGGGTAATATCCCTCCCGTCCACGCGCGTATCAAAGAGCTGTGCTATGCCCGTTGCCTCGAGCACCGCTGCGCAGTTGTTGCTTGAAGATACCACTGCTGTCCTGATCTCCTGTGCCCGGAGTATTCTCACGAGCGTGATCGCCGCGTCATAGACTTCGACGCCGTGCTGCTCGAGATGCTGTTTGAAGTACTGATCTTTCAGCCTGCCCAACGCCTGCACGGTTTGGGCCTCAAGACTGTCTTCGGGTGAGCCGAAAGGCAAATCGATCCCGCGCGATTCGAGAAAGGTGGCCACACCATCGTAACGGGGCTTGCCGTCCACATAACGCCGGTAGTCATGCTCAATGTCAAAGGGCTTGAATGCTTCACCGGTTTGCGCGGCGCGACGCTTGAGGAAGGCGTCAAAGAGCCTTTTCCAGGCAGCCGCGTGTACGCTTGCAGTTTGGGTCAATACGCCGTCAAGATCGAATAAAACCGCGTCATAATCCCGCGGCGAGAGCCTGATGATTGCGCCAGTGACAGTCATAGGAAGGTCCACATTCGCAGGTTTAAGTTATCATTATCACTGCTCTGCGGGTTTGCTCTTTTGGGTTTGGTATAGGCCTGAGTACTCAGGTGTGTTTTGCCGCTTCTCAAGGCCCAAGGTTTATCGGAGGACATGAGGAGAGCCGCGTCTATCCTGGATACAGTGTGGATAAACGGCGCGTACCCTCCCAGTGCTTCCCGCCTGATTTCTTCGCCTAGCTGGAACATTTTCCAGCCCCGGTAAAATTTTTGGTGGTCGTCTTCGTTCGCGAGCGCGTCTCGTTCGCTAGGGATAAAGTGTCCGTTCATTGGTCATTTTCAAATGGTAGTATTCCAGATCTGGAGATTCCAAAGTTTATATTTGTACCCCAAATTCATATAAGCTTAGCCTAGCATTAATTTGCTAAATTCTTCCAATAAAACACGACCGAGAAACAATACTGCAAATTAATGCGATCATTACTTCGCTGTTTAATAGGTAACTTAACTCAAAAATTTGATATCTGACCCCTTATATTCGGCGATCGCGGAGAACACTCGAACATGTAGACGATAACATAGGTCGGCTCTCGGCACGGGTCTTCTTTGAAGACCCTTTATCAATAGGGCAGGAAGTTATCAAGTGCTTAAGAGCCAGCCAGGCTTTTAAAGGACGTATTCCACAATGGGAAAAAGCAGGGCTTTTTCTCTACTATCTACCTGCCTATTCCCCTGAGCTTAACTTCAATTTCCCGCTCTTTAAAGAACATTTCCCCGGGGGGAGTGATGTGATATAGGATTGGTCTAAACTTATATAAATAAGGAAACCAAAAAGTGGACCGCATATCATTAAACAAAGTGGTGCCCCTGGCGGCTATCGTCCTGTTGTTGGCGGCTTGCGAGCAACCCTTGATCTCAAGGGTTAAGAATACTCCGCAGGAAAGCGCCGCTGCTACCCCGGTTATGGCGGCAGGGGAGGTAGGGGAGACGCCTCCTGCAGATGTTGCTCCCCTTCTTGATAATTTAGGTGACCACCATCATCCCATTACCACTTCCTCTTCCCTGGCCCAGGGTTATTTTGATCAGGGCTTAACCCTGACTTTTGCCTTCAACCACGCCGAGGCCATTCGTTCCTTTAAGGACGCCACTAAGCTCGATCCCGATTGCGCCATGTGTTACTGGGGCATTGCCCTTGCTCTGGGGCCGAATATCAATGCCCCCATGGAGGCGGAGGCGGTCCCAGAAGCTTATGAAGCGGTTCAAAAGGCGCTGGCGTTGGCGCCCAAGGTCAGCCAAGCGGAGCAAGCCTATATCCAGGCATTGACCCAACGTTATGGGCCCACCCCCGTTGCCGACCGGGGAGCACTGGATCAGGCCTATGCCGATGCCATGAGGAAACTTTCCCGCCGTTACCCCGATGATTTGGATGGGGCGGTGCTGTTTGCTGAGGCCCTCATGAACCTTACTCCCTGGGAGTACTGGACTCCGGAGGGACAGCCGACCACTTACACTAAGGAGATTGTGGCTACCTTGGAATCGGTATTAGAGCGCGATCCTAACCATATTGGTGCCAATCATTATTATATTCACAGTGTTGAGGCTTCACCGGAGCCGGAGCGGGCACTTCCCAGTGCGGAGCGGTTAGGGCAATTAGCGCCGGGTGCCGGCCATTTGGTCCATATGCCGGCCCATATCTACTGGCGGGTGGGGCGTTACCATAAGGCGGTGGTGGCCAATGAACATGCTATTCATACGGATGAACAATATATCCCTGACCGGGGTGCCCAGGGTTTGTACCGCCTCGGTTATTACCCCCACAACATCCACTTTCTCTTTGCCGCCGCGCAGATGGAAGGCAATGGCCAGTTGGCTTTGGATGCGGCACGCAAACTGGTGGCTAGCGTCCCAGAGGAAACCTATCAAACCTTCCCCCAATTGGAGGAGTTCAGGCCCATGCCCCTTTATGCTTTGGTGCGGTTTGGAAAATGGGCTGAGATTCTCCGTGAGCCCAAGCCGGCTGCCCCACTTCAGTACACCAGGGGAATGTGGCACTGGGCCCGGGGAATGGCTTTTACCAAGCTGGGCCAGCTTGATTCGGCGACCCAGGAATATGAACAACTCACTGAGATCGGGCAGACTCCAGCCATGGCCCAATTGGTTTTCTGGTCTTTTTCATCCGGGTCAACCCTGCTGGAGATTGCGGCCCATATTCTGGCGGGAGAATTAGCGGGCGAGCGAGGCCAGACTGAGGAGATGATCGCTCAGCTCCAGGAAGCCGTGGGAATTCAGGATAATCTAAGATATGTCGAACCGCCAGCTTGGTATTACCCGGTACGCCATCATCTTGGCGCGGTATTGCTGGAAGCGGGTCGGGCAGCAGAGGCGGAAGCCGTTTACCGGGAAGATTTGAAACAATATCCCCATAATGGTTGGTCCCTCTTTGGGCTGGCGCAAAGCCTCCGTGAACAGGGCCAAACTGAAGCGGCGGCAGAGGTGCAAAAGCGCTTTGAAGAAGCTTGGCAATATGCCGACGTGACCTTAACCGCTTCCCGTTTTTGAGTGGGGGTGGTCGTCAGTGGTGATGGCCTCGGTTCACCGTCGAAATAGAATAGGGAAGCCGCGGCGAATCGGTCGCTGCACTCAATCCACCCATCAAGGGCTTCTCCAACAATTTCTTCATTCACTCTAGAATTAAAGGAATTTTTCAACTGTTGAAGAGCAAAACTCAAGAGCAAAAGGGGGGGTTATGGCAGAACGTTTAACCAAGTCAGCCGCGCGCAATATCTTTTACGGTGGTTCCATTTTCTTTCTGGTGGCCTTTGTGGTTCTGACTATCCAAAGCCACCTGTACATTAAAAATACTTCAACGGATGAAGCGACGCTGACGGAAGCAGTTGCCCGGGGCAAGCATGTATGGGAACGCCATGCGTGCATTAATTGCCATACCCTGCTAGGTGAAGGCGCTTATTTTGCACCGGAGCTGGGCAATGTCTGGGTTCGATATGGGGGGCGCGAGGACCCGGCAGGAGCACGGGCGGCCCTTAAAGCCTGGATACGGGCACAACCCTTGGGGGTTGAAGGGCGGCGCCAGATGCCCCAGTTTAACCTGACTGAGCAGGAACTGGATGACTTGATTGATTTTCTTGAATGGACGAGCCGTATCGATACCCAGGGTTGGCCCCCCAATGTTGCCGGCTAATTAATTTAAGGAGTTTCCTAATGAAATATCAGACCCAGAAACTTGCCTATCCTTATTTTGTGGCCGCTTTGGCCCTATTTCTAGTGCAGGTCGTGGCGGGCGTACTGGCCGGTAGTGTTTATGTCTTTCCGAATTTTCTCTCGGAGTCGGCCCCTTTCCATATCATCCGCATGATACATACCAATGCCCTGTTGGTGTGGCTCTTGCTCGGCTATTTCGGGGCCAGTTATTTTCTCATACCTGAGGAAAGCGAGCATGAGATTCATAGCCCGAGGGTGGCCTGGTGGCAGCTGGGGATCTTTGTCTTTGCGGCTTTAGCGGCCGTGGTTGGCTATCTTTTTCGTGTCCATGAAGGCCGTGAATTCCTAGAGCAACCCCTCTGGATCAAGATCCTCTTGGTGGTTGCCTTTTTATTGTTTCTCTATAACGTGACCATGACCGTATTGAAGGGGCGAAAGACCGTGGTTTCCACCGTTTTGCTCCTGGGACTGTGGGGTGCCGCCTTATTTTTCCTCTTTGCCTTTTATAATCCCAGCAACCTGTCTCTCGATAAGCTGTATTGGTGGTGGGTGGTTCATGTTTGGGTCGAGGGGGTGTGGGAACTTATCATGGCCTCTATGCTGGCTTTCCTCCTTATCAAGTTGACCGGCGTAGACCGTGAGGTTATTGAAAAATGGCTCTATGTGATTGTGGGTTTGGCCCTCTTTAGCGGCCTTTTAGGGACTGGCCATCATTATTATTGGATCGGCACTCCAGGTTATTGGCAATGGGTAGGCAGCGTTTTTTCGGTACTTGAAGTCCTGCCCTTTTTCGCCATGGTACTGTGGGCTTTTTATCTGGTCTACCGAAGCGGGCGTGACCACCCCAACAAGGCTGCTATGCTCTGGAGCCTGGGCTGTCCAGTGATGGCTTTCTTCGGTGCCGGGGTATGGGGGCTCATGCACACCATAGCGCCCATCAATTTCTATAGTCATGGCACCCAGGTGACTGCTGCCCATGGGCATCTGGCTTTCTATGGGGCCTATGTCATGTTGAATTTGGCCTTCTTTACCTATGCTTTACCGGCCCTGAGAGGTCTGCAGCCCTTCAACCAGATTCTAAATATGTGGAGCTTCTGGATTATGACCTCAGCCATGGCCTTTATGACCTTTACCCTTACCTTTGCCGGAGTGGTTCAGACCCATCTCCAACGGGTGCTCGGCATGGGTTATATGGAAATTCAGGATCAGCTAAGCTTTTTCTACTGGTTACGTTTGGGGGCAGGAGTGGTTTTTCTCATTGGCGCCTTGCTTTACCTCTTGGCGGCGCTAGGCCCTGTCCGGGATCAGATGATGGCCTCCCTGAAAACCCAACCGGCTGCTAAGTAGAGGCGGGGACAGTGAAAGTTTCCTGGTCCCACAAGGGGTTCAAGCGTCTCACTTGGCCGGAGAGTCTTGTCATTTATAAATCAATAGCTTTCAATCCAGCGTGACTTAGATCGTGACTTTCCTCAGATTCAATTTTATCCAGAACTCACACGGCACGGCGCACGTTGTCTGGGGAAAGATGGGCAGATCTTTCTGTCATCGAGATACTGCTGGCGTGCTTCGCTTAGTCCCTCAGGGAGAAGCTGTTGGATTCTTTCGTTTCGAGTTTTGACTGGCATAAATCTGCCTCCATGTCTTGCAGTAACTTTTTCATGCGCTGGATGTGCAGCGTCATGGCGTTCTGGGTCATCACCAAACGGGCCACTAAGCAACCGATCATGGCCTCACTATTGGGGCTAAGCTCGCGGGCCTCATGGATGACTTGTTTGCATCGTTGCCACATCAGGTGGGCCTTCTTTTTCCATCTTTTTCTCCTTCCAGGCACGCTACTGCTGGTAGGTGTCTTAATTAGGTGGTTGCGGGCCGGTCGCTACTCCGGCTGCCGGTTTGCGTTGCCCGTCCCCCGGCTGGTGGTCCCGATTGCTACGGGCCTTTGGCTTACACCGCGCGTGTCTGCGAATTTCCACGCCGCCGCAACCTGAACTCCTGCCCTCAATGTCCCCGTGGGGATGTTTGGGGGCTGATGGGGAGAAATTACAACCGATAGTTGTAATTTTAGCAAAAGGCTACAACCATCTCCCAGTCACGCCGTAGGAGGGTTTTAGCAGGCATTAGCTGATCCACCCCCATCGCTGCGCGCCGGAAAAGGGAAAGGGATGAGGGATGAGGGATTGGGGAGGGATCTAATTGCCGTAGATTCAGAGTGCTGGCTATAGCAGCATTTACACTATCTTTGGATGGATATACTGCTATTGTTATAGAGAGGGCGTGCCAGATTTAGGAGCTAGCCTGTACTGCGTCGTCCTTGATAGAAAAGTCTACAGCATGAACGCTTTCATCTGAAAAGGAAAAAGGAGATCCTATGCTTATGGTCAAGAAATTTGCACTCATCTACGGGATAACCTATGCCATTTTGGGTGTCCTCGGATTCGTACCCGGCCTTGTGACTGCGCCGGAAACAGCGACCCATCTAGCTGCAGAGACTGCACACGGCAGACTGCTTGGTATTTTTCCAGTCAATCTCTGGCATAATTTGGTGCACCTGGGGATAGGTGTCTGGGGTATTGTGGCAGCAAAAGGCTTTGATGCATCCGTTTTATATGCTCGTGCTAATGCAGTGCTGTTCGGCTTGTTGGCTATTCTAGGGTTGATTCCCGCGACTAATACACTATTTGGATTAGTACCCCTCCATGGGAATGACATCTGGCTACACTTAGTCAATACGGCTCTTGCAGGATATTTTGGCTTCGGTCCTCCCGTCCGTGGAGAGACGACACCAAGCACAAGCCGTGGCTGATTACCTCTTTGTTGCTAAGTAGGGATAGGTCGGTGCAAAGCGCCGGCCTATCGCAATTCTATGGTCTTCAATACCCACGGCGCAGCCAGCGGAATTACCTACATAGCGCCTCACACGGCATTCCATCTCCATCACCATCCAACCGCGTGAGTTCACACTGCTCCAAGTAAAACCGGGCCTCCGCGCAATTTGCCATCAGCTTGCAATAGCACTTGGCGCCACAGGTGGAAGCCTGCGAGGCTTTCTGAATCTGGGGTGATGCTCTTTGCTTCTTACCTTGCCGTCGCCACTCCCAAGGCGGTACCTGTTGCGCCTCGGGCAGGGACCACAGGCCACGTTTAGCTTCTTTGGCCTCGGCTTCTACCTCTAGCAGCGTTCTGTCGCGCAGGTATTGCCGGTAAACCCATGCCGCGCCCTGGTGCACCATCTCTCTATTTACATCGATATCACCCCCGTACACCCGGCCCACGGTACGCCCATAGCGGTCTACATTCTGCACTACCACACGGGCTTGTTTCCCAAAGGATAAGTCGGAGAGGACCTGCCTAGCGCGGGTGCCGTAGGGCTGCCGCTTCTCTGGCGTGTCGATTTCAGCCAACGCACTTTTACTTGGCGCTTCTCTACCGTAAGGAGGGTGAGAATATCCCCGTCGCTGATACCGACGACTTTGCCAGTATGGGTAGTATTAGCAAGGGCTGGGGTAGCGTAGAGCAGTAACGCCGATAGGAAAATATAACTTTCATGGAGCTCCTTCTTTCTTCTTATTAGAGGAGTCTATGATCAGCAGATGGGGATAAAAACAAAAGCCCGCGCAGGGCCTGTTCAAGGATATCGTATGTTAATGCTGATAAGGTGCCCGTGGCTATTTCGGGCTGTTTTGTAATGGCACTGGCGTACCCGCGCGCAGTCCGCTCTCCTTTGTAAATAGCTGCAAAAGCAATACCCATGCACTCACCTTATCGAACCCTGTCCTCCAGGTAACGGAGTGCCGCGATCATATCATTGGAGGTGATCTTTTCGTATTTGCCGTTAAATTTCTTGGTGATCGTCAGATCTTTTTGGTCATTCCCAGACATCATAATTCCCCTCAAACGCGCCCTTATAGCGGTTCTCATTTAAGTTAGGGACAGAGGCCACAATGCTTAAAGTAGGCTTGACAGTTTTGAGGGGAAATCAGCGTAAGCGCTTCGCTGAGGGCTTGATAAAGCTGCTCTTTTGTCCGGGCCGCTTTTTTCTTTAGGACATGTTTTAGCTTGGACCAGGCGTATTCAATAGGATTGAGCTCAGGATGATAGGGGGGTAGAAAGACCACCTTGGCGCCGGTCTGCTCGATCTTCTCGATAGCCTCTTCATATCGATGAGCGGCGGCATTATCTAAAATGACCACTTTCCCTTCCTGGAGGTGAGGCCAGAGGAAATGTTCGACATAATAAAGGAAAACGGGGCCATTGAGTGTGCCTTCAAAACACATCGCTGGCAGTACTCCGTCTCTGGACAGAGCGCCGATGGTGCTGATGCGCTCGCCTTGGGTCGTTGGTTTTTCTCCATAGGCTCTTTGCCCTTGAGGGGCCCGGCCATACACCGGGGTCAGATTCAACACCGCTCCGGTTTCATCGAGCACAATGAAGTCTTCGGGGGAACACAGGCTCACTTTGATCCAATACTCAAGCCAGCGTTGTTGGACCCGGGGGGTGTGTTTTTGGGGATCGTAGACCGTTTTTTTTTCGCGTGATCCGGTGCTTTTTCAGCCCTCGATCCATCGCCGAGGTGCTAATCGTTTCACCAAAGCGGGCTTCAAATCGCTGGCACAATTCCTGGAGCGTTAAATCGGGTTCGCACTGCAACACCTCGGTCAAATACTGGGCCCTCGGCTCATCAATTTTTGCCGGATGCCCCACTCCTTCCCGGCGCTTGGGATGGACCGTCCCCGTCTCCCGAAAGCGCCTCAAAAAACCACTGACCGTGTTCTTCGACAGTTTAAATCGTGTCGCCAGCTGACGGATTGAACCCTCTTTGTTCGCATAGGCTTCAATGACTTTTTGGCGTAAATCCAATGAATACGGTGCAGGCATCGTCGTTAAACCCCTTCAATCGGGTTGAAGAAAACAAGCTATTTTAACATTGTGCCTAATGAAAACGGGAAGTGCTATATTGTCTCTTTCTCCTGGCATGCATTAATAGCTCTTGATCAAGCTGCCGAAGAGCGTCCAAGGCGAAATTAGGATCTTTATCAGCATAACCAGACCAGCCTTTCACTACTCTCCGACCTCTCGCAATCCCTATGAATGCAACTCCTATAATATGCCCTTGTGAGGCATCATTATTTTTGTTTTTCTGTTTTTTCTCTCCTCTAAGGAAATCATCCAAGGATTCTCCAGGGCCAAGGATTACGTATTCATCATTTCTACGATCTAGCCCGCCCCTTCGCTCGAAGTCGACTTCGTGGACATTTTGCCGGCGGTCCCTGCCGCTGCGGCGGTCTTTGGTTCCGGCTTGACTATTTTTCTGCCATGGGGAAGGAGGAGCTTTTTTATTTTCTTTGCGGATGTCTTCTTCCTCTACCCCAAGCAACATTAGGATAGCTTTAACCTTCCCAGGCGGGGCTTGGGCGATAAGACGGGCGAGCTGTAGGACGTGAGGGGGAAGATTTTGCTCATGAATTTCTTCTTTATCGCCATAACACATCGGCCCTTGACTGGTTAACAGCCATTCCCCTCTGACGCCGGTTCGTTGGGCAATACCCGCTATTCGTTTGGTGTCTGGAATACTTTCCCCAGCCAACCACTTTCTAACGGCCTCTCTCGATACTCCGAACATTTTGGATACGCTAGCCATCCGATTTCGGCCTTGGGGTATTCCGGCATACGCCAAGGCCTTATCTAGCCGAGCGGCAAAATCCTTTTTCGATTGTTCAGTATTTACAACCATAGGTTGCAGTTTATTGGTTTTTTTCTCCAATTATCAGTTATCGACTATTGGCAACCATTGGTTGTACATTCATGCGCATGAAAACACCCATCCCAAAATCAATCGAGATTGTTGGTAGCCAAACTGCCTTAGCGCGCTCATGTGGTGTGCGCTATCAGGCCGTTCAGAAATGGATCAAAAAGGGCCGCGTCCCCGCTGAGCGTGTCTCGGCCATCGAACGCGCCACCAAGGGCCGCATCACCCGTTATGAGCTGCGGCCCGACATCTTCGGGGAAAGGGAAGAGGCCGCCGTATGACTCCCACCTGCCGGCACTGCCGCCACGCCAAGCCCTGGCTTGTCCATGGCGGTGTCCACGTCGAATGCCTGGCCAAAGGCGAGCGGGGCTATGCCTGGGATATCGAGCGGCAGTGTGGGCAATTTGAACGCAAGTCATTAGAGCCTCTTGGAAATCAACCTCGACGCTATAGGAACCATGATGGATGACCGAGGAGGAAATTACCCACAATGTCGAAGTTCTGATACCAATTCGTAATGACCCCGCATGTTATAATAAGCAGGTTTGAAAGCGAGTTTATGGGGAGGAGCGAGGTTGATGAGTCGCCGCCTAGAGCTAGCAATCACGGAGAGTGCCGAGGAATTAAAAGCGCTGCTTCATCAGCAGAGCCAGGTGAAAGGCAAAGAACGGGTTCAGGCGTTATATTTGCTCAAGAGCGAGCAAGTCACCGAACTCAAAGCCTTGGGGAAAGTCCTAGGCCGCCATCCCTCGCCCTTGTATCGCTGGTTTGAGGGGTATCGGGCCCGGGGGCTCGCAGGCTTGCTGGAACTCGGGACGGCGCATAATGGGCGTGCCCGAGCTATACCGCCGGCGGTTGAGCAGGCCTTAAAGCAGCGCTTGGAAGTCCCCCCGGGCTTTAAGAGTTATGGGGCCATTCAACAGTGGCTGAAGGAAGAGTACGGGTTGCAGATCAAATATAAGACCGTGCATCAAACGGTACGTTACCGGCTCAAAGCCAAGCTCAAAGTGGCACGCCCGAGCCACCTTCATCGAGAAGAAGCGGCGGGGGTGGACTTTAAAAAAAGCTCCCACGGCGCCTAGAAGTTTTGCCGGTCCTCTACGGGGCTGAAGACTCCGCTTTACCGGTGCGCTACGGGTGTGATGATGAAACACGTTTTGGGCTCAAAACGATCCCCCGGCGGCTCATTACCCTGCCCGGCACCAAGCCCCTAGCGCCGGTGCAATGGCCATTTAAAGCCTTCTATCTCTATGGGGCGGTAGACCCGCTGAGCGGGGAAAGCTTCTTTTTGGAGTTCTCTCATCACGATAGTGATTGTTTTCAGATTTATTTGGAGCAACTCGCTCAACGCTATCCCCACGATCTCCCTATCGTGCAGCTTGATAATGCCCGCTCTCATTGGGCCAAGAAGCTGGAGTTGCCTGAGAATATCGTGTTGATGTTCCAGCTTCCCTATAGCCCCGAGCTCAACCCTATCGAGCGACTTTGGCAACACATGAAAAATCAGCTCAGTTGGGTTCTCTTCAGTACCCTGGACTCACTTCGACAGACTGTCGGGGAAATCCTCCAGGACCTCACTCCACAAACGATTCGTTCTTTAACCGGTTACCCCTTCATCCTCTCCGCTTTAAAACATGCAAATATTTAAGGAAATGGTAGAAGAAGGCACTGAAGGCACGGGCGCGTGCCTCCAGCCAAGCTCAGCATGGGGTGATCCTTTCCAAGAGCCTGCGGGAACTGGAGCGGGAGGTGCGGTTTGCGTTGCCGGGGCAATGGCACCCCTATGAAGGGTAACTTTTACGCCTTCTATTTCTAGTTAAATATCAATTGGAGAGCGCGGTGCGTCTCTGGTCAATACACCCGAAGTACCTCGACCAGAAGGGATTGGTAGCGCTTTGGCGTGAAGGGTTGTTGGCCCAAAAGGTGCTCATGGGTCAGACCCAAGGGTACAAGTTCCATCCCCAGCTGATGCGATTCCGAAAGACTAAGGACTCGATATTGGCTGTTGGGACCTATTTAGTGGAAATTATGAAAGAGGCGGAAAGGCGGGGTTATCGGTTTGATGAGAGTAAAATAGTTAAATCAGGAAATTGCTCTAAAATTGACGTACAGGCTGGCCAAATTGAATATGAATGGAATCACCTTTTGAAGAAATTGAAAGCGCGTTCTTCCAACGTATACGATATGAATAGGGGCGTAGTTGATAAAGAAGCTCATCCGCTATTTAGGATAGTCTCTGGTGGAATAGAAGACTGGGAGCGGCCGGGGGTAAAGTAGGAGAGGGTGGAATGGCTGAACACGAGCTTTCGCAGGACAAGATCCTGATTGCACTTACTGAAGCAGGCATTTCTGAAAAAGAGGCAGGGAAAATCGTAAGGTGCCTTAAGGACGAGACGTTGGCTGTGGGAGATTCCTCGTCTTTATCGCCTGAAGAGGTTAAAGGCGTTCTACTTAGCGCTGGCTTTGATGATAAAGCGGTTCAAGAGCTTAGTAACGCGATGGCAGAGAAAAAGATATCTGCAGTTGCACAGAGTGTGATTAAAATACTTGCCAAGATTCTTGGCTATAAGCTTGGCGTTTTAACAGGAAATCCAGCCGCCGGAATTTTTCGGCTGAACTCGCAGAACGCTTTTTCGAATATGTCATTAGGGATTTTCAAAGAAGTGGGGCATTATCGGAGTTTCTTTTTGCCGCTGGGCTGGGTATCGGCTACCTGTTGGCATTGCCGATACTAGGACCTGCCGCGCTTGCTCACACACTTTATACTGGCGGAGAATCGGGCGAGGGTAATACGCTGGATGCATATGAACAGTTCATGCCATAACATTTGGAAGCAGGATGAAATTGACAGTTGTTCTTGAGCCCAGCGAGGAGGGGGAGGTTACACCGTACACGTTCCCAGTTCTCCTGGCTGTATTAGTGAAGGTGACAGCAAAGAGGAAGCGCTACTCAAAAAGAGGCTATCAAACTTTATTTTTAGCCTGTGGAATGTGGGAGATGAGGTGGACTACGGTTTTCTCTTACCTCAGACATACCAATGGTGAGCTAAATGCAAGCACTTCTACGCATTTCCACGCCCCAAACAACGACAGGACGCAGAGCAGGATGATAGCGGTCCCAAAGAGCCAAGAGTCGTACTTATAATTTTTCATATATTTTTAACCCCTCAATCGCAGAGGAAATCAAAGGAAATCAAAGGCAATCAGGAACCTAACACCCAGCAAGGGTGACACTGCAAAGAAGCATAGAAGGTCGGCACACCCTTCTGCAAGTGTGCTAAATTTATTTTTAGCCATTTTATTTTTTCCCCCAAAAATATGGAATGGTGAGGCCCTGCTCGGTACTGCTATACTTGGCAGGGCCGCTTTATTTTTAGTGCTTTACTTCATTGGCTATTAGCCTTTCCAGTTCGTTAATTCCTGCAGGCAGCGCCTCAAAGTGCCGTCGGAAGAACTTGTTCTCTAATTCCATAACGGCACACTTAAAGGCCAAGAACCATCTGTCGCGACTTGTCTATATAAAAATACATGCTTACCGTTGCTTAAGTTCTGCTTCTCAATATCTATTTAGCAAAAAAATCTAGTAACAAAAAAAAGAATGGAACTCCTTCAGTTCATGATGAATGACCAGCTAGACCATGAGCACAATAGGATTGGTCTAATTGACCTTATGACTAAACTCTATTCCATAAATTGAGTTCTTCGCCCAGATGCCGAAGAACAACAGAATAAACTTGAGCTGTATTTAGAATTTCTTGTCGATTGAGGGGAATTAATGCGCGTGAATGATGACTATGTGGTCACCAATAAGGCAATAAGCAAAATAGAAAAATACGAAGAAGAAGAGCAAAGACACACGGAAGCAGTAAAGCTTCAAAGAAGAATGGTTTGTTTGACTTTTTTATTGCGTTTTTTGCTATAGCTCAATCGGGAATGATAAAACTTCCGATGATATTAGATATGACCACTCCACAGGAGTATGAAGCGCCTAACCTTTATGCTGCCTACAGTTGTCAAGAACAAAAAAAACGAATTAATAGCTCCTCGGTGCCAAATTTGACGTAATATAAGGCGTCATTCAGGATATCTACTTTGTAGTTAGATTTATCGGATAATGTTGAGTAAGGTTTCAGATTCAGGTTCCGCTTGGTATCCAGTTCCTATAAAGAAATTGGACACTTTGCTTATCAAGGCGATCTACTCTGGAAGAGGGTACAGTCACCCATACGCTCTTCGTCGCAATATTGCATACAATCTTCAGTACTTGGAGTACTTAGATCGGACTGTCCAGGACCTGAAGCTAAGTTCTGTGCTCTTGACTCAAACCTGGAAGTCTTTCGTTATTGCTGGTTGTGGAATCATTGAATCCTTACTCCATTATTTGCTTATTGCGAATGGAGCTCATGCCAAGACGAAATGGGATCTGGTTGCCGTTGCTCCGGGAAACTCGAAAACATGGGATGGCGAAGTCCGGAAAGTAGACTCTCATGTTTACAAGAAGCGAAGTAGTCCTCGGCTTGAACAAATGAGGTTTGACGCAATGATTAAGAAATCCGAGTCAAAAAAGGTGCTTGGCTGCGAACACAGCATATATCCACTGCTCAAGAAGCTTCGCCCACTCCGAAATAAGTTTCATCTTCAGGAAATTGGCAATGTGGTTGACACAGATTGGAATGCCTTTAACTGGTCAGAAGCCTGCTTCATGGCCCAGGTAATACAGAGAGTTTTTACAAGCACCATATTTAACCCCAATGCAGATGAAAGGGGATATTTCGACTATCTGTCAAGGTACCACGAAATCTAATCGGGTCGGAGGGAGAGTTGCCCCTCCCATCCGCTTCATTGTTAAATTTAAAAATATCATCCAAAATACGTGAAATTATGGCGCTAACTCAAATGTAAATTATCCAGTCTCTTGGCGAGGCAATGAGCTGGTTTGAAAGGGAACTTGGTTGGGGTGTTCCTCCCACTGAATTAAGGCATCTATGCGGTCGCATTGGGGAGTTATACGCTGCTTTAATCACAAATGGACAAATGGCTACAGAGGTAAATCAAAAAGGGTATGACGTTGTCAGCGGAGACGGAGAAAAAATATCTGTAAAAACAACGGCAATGATGGGCAGTGGAGGGCATGTCAATTTTAATTCAAATACTCTTGAAATCGTGGATCGCATAATTATTCTGCGAGTCAATACAGAGGAAATGCAGGTTGAGACATTACTGAACTCAACAACTTCTGAAACCATGGAGCTTGTGGGACCTGAGAAAAACGGCAAGCGGCCGCTGGCCTTAAGCAGATTAACAAAAACTCCAAAAGACAAAGCAAACATTAAGCCCATCAAAGAAGTTGAATTTCAGGGTTATACAATAAGAGAACTGGAAACAGGGACAATCGAGGTTGAACTAAATGGTGAGCTGGTAAGCCCTGTAAAACCAGAGCTACGGAAATTGGCAAAGATACTCAATGTTAGCCTATTGAACAGTAATGGAAATTTTTTAAATACGAGGCAGCTTGGCAGTCAGCTGATTAAAACTATTAAAGAAAATAATAAATAAAGACTTAATCGGGTAACCGGGGGTTTCTACCCCTAGTTTCCATGCCACCACGGTTCGCCTCGTTCTGGGGTTAGGGGGGATCCGATTCGATAGAATCCAACGCTGATTGCAGGTAAGAGGATATCAACCGCTTGGAGGGTTGAGTATGGTAGTGGGGTATCGATAGGGTACTTATAAGCTCGCGCTGGGGGGCGATATGGCTTTTATTTTTAACGTAAAAAGCTTCATTTAAAACGGCTATTTCGTGCTCTATATAAAGCGAAGAAGATTATTTTAGATTTTGGTCCCTATTGGCGGCTGTGCTGTAATTGGAAAAACATTTGAGCTTTTATCACCTGATTATGAGTCAGGGAAAAATAATCTTTTTTTAGCCCTTAGTGCTACATGGAAAATTCCAGTATATTTATTTGCCAACGAACTGTTTCCGAAAGAGGATAATTATATATTAGCATCTTTTTTTGGTGTCTTATTTGCCTTATTAGCTCTTCCAACTAAAGATGATGATACAGCATTTGGCCACAGCATGGTTTGTGTTGGCACCTATTGTATATTTATGGTCAACAGGTGGTCTGTAATAAATTTTACAAGTCGCATCAGTCCGATATGCTACCTCGCGTGGTTGATACTTGGCGTTGAGAATTCTAAAGAATCGATATAGGAATCTTTTTAACCTTGACAATGTTTGCAACAATTTTTGCTGGTGTCTCAGTCTTTGTCCTAGGGCAATTTGTTCTGAAGCTCGTTTTTGAACCTATCGTCGCCTTCAAGGAAGTTCAAGGAGAGCTTAGTCATCTCTTCTTGTTTCACCAAGCAAAGATCACTAACG
Source organism: Nitrosococcus wardiae (assembly GCF_004421105.1). NCBI lineage: Bacteria > Pseudomonadati > Pseudomonadota > Gammaproteobacteria > Chromatiales > Chromatiaceae > Nitrosococcus > Nitrosococcus wardiae. The sequence continues at coordinate 3,293,081 of NZ_CP038033.1, read as the reverse complement.
CCTATAGGACGCAGGTGCTGCATGATGAGGTCAGAAGGATATCTGCGCAGATATTAGCCAAAAAAGAGGCATACAGGTTGCTTTCCCAGCTTTTCGGTTTGCCGCGAGAGCAGACTGTTATTGATGCGTGCAGAGCCCTTAATCGTATTGCCCGCCTACTGATGGAAGGTTCTTCGGACACTGGCCAAAAGGTGGATCGACCAAAGGAAATATGTCAGGCGATGACAGAGGTTGAGCAGAAGCTTCGCGTTCGGGTGTCATATAAGTAGAATTTTCGGCACTAAACCTTACCCGCATCAGGCTAAATATCAGGTTCCCAGAGAAGCACTGAGCAAGGTTGGCCCTTCACCTGTGCAGGGTCCAGGGCGTGCAGCTAATGGAAAAAGTGGAGGTTATCAACTCAAGAATAAAAGCAGGGGAGTGATAGGGTGCCTATAGTTTGCTCGGGATAGAGATAGCTATTGCCTCAAAATAAATTGAGTATGTATCGCTGGCGCAAGCATAAAGATGTTGTCTGGGCCGGGTTGCTCTTCCTTATAGGCGGTTTAACTACCATTGCGCTTACAGCAGTTGATGTACGGACGGGTTTGGAAAACCAATACTGGCCGTCTACCCCTGGTCAGATGCTCTCAGCTCGGTTATTGGGTGGCTATGGCAGAACCCCCTATCATATTACAGTTGAATATGTCTATGAAGTTGACGGTTACCGTTACCGTGGCCATGTCATTGGATATGGCGGGTTCCACTTGGTTTGGAACAGTGATGAAGCCCAACGCCGTGTAGCTGGCTGGCGTGCGAAGACGTGGGTTCCCGTGTTCTATGATCCCGCTGAGCCAGAGCGGGCGGTACTGATAAGCGGGGTGGATGAAGGAATCTTCATCTACTTCATTGTCGGAGGTGTGGCCGCAGTTTTAGGTATTCTCTTTTTCTTTGTTAAGGAAGCGCCAAGCTAGCGTCACCCGTAGAGCTGGTTTCCAAATCCCGTGTTTAAGGGTTGAGCAGGCGAAAGGTGAGGACCGCCGGTGCCATTCCATTGCGCGGGTAGAGAAATAATGGCGGCCCTCAAAAAGGAAAGGCTATTTAATTGTAGAAGGAAATAAACGCTGAATGTCTTATTTTTTTGAGAACTCATTCACATTTTTGCTGATTGCTCTATGGCATTAGCCCCGCCATCTCAGCAGCGAGGCCTCTTCATTATTCCTATTCCTTCCCATCCTGACTCTCCAGTGGGATGGCGCTGAAGAGTCGCTCGAAAAACCCTGTCTCTAGCTCCATCACGGCGGATTTGAACGCCAAGGCGTCAAGTAAGGCTCTGGCCTGCTCCTAGCTGTTGGCGGGAATTTTGGCCGCGGAATCGGCAAAGAGCTTTGTCCCGCAGCGTGGCCCAGGCGCTCCATTGGGCGGCATTTTGGTAGTGGAAGCAAGCGCCAATCAGATAGACCAGGCGCTTGAGCTCGTATTGCACGTGGGAAATAGCTTTTTTGTTAGAGGGTACTTTTACCCTCAAGTATGGCCTTGACCTCACGAATTTCCGTTTCGTTTTCCTCTAAATTAATGACGCTAATATCTGGGCTAAAGCCTAGTTTGGCAAGAGCGGGTATGGTATGCCAATCTTCATGAGATTCCATCTCCCCGAGATTGCTTTGTAATTTCGCTACGATAACCACATCCACTAAATCCGGTTCTGATTTGGGGTTCCGCTGGAGGTCATTATGCTCGGCGGTAACGGCTACGAGCTCTGGTGGAAAACGCCAACTATCTAGGATGGCTTTACCGAGAGGGCTAGAAAGCTGGGTAATGATTTTATCTAGCACCATCTCGTTCTCTAGTAATTCCGGAGTATCTTCAGCACGCATGAGAATAGGAAGCGAGCCAATTTGGTGAATCAGTCCCCCAAGCCATGCTTCGTCCGCTTTAAACGTGTCTATCCGGCCGGCAAGGACATAGGCAATGGCGGCCACTTGGGTGCTTTGTTCCCAAAGTTTGCGCATGCGCCGATCCACGGACTCAGAGGTCGCTTGGAATATTTGCTCCATCACTAGACTAGTCACGAGGTTGCGTACCAAGGTGATTCCTAGGCGAGCCAGAGCCATCTGGACATTATCAATGGGGTGACGGCCCCGATAGAGGGGACTATTCGCAATTTTAATCAGACGAGCCGAGAGGGCCGCATCAGTGACAATAATTTTTGCAACCTCGGCTGCCGAGGTATTCGGATCGTCGACCACCTCGCGGATCTTTAGGGCGACCTCAGGCAAGGTGGGTAGCACCAAATGATTATTGGCCAAATCTTCAAGAATTTCAGTACAGAATTGCTCTATTTGAATCACCTCGTTTTCCTCCGGGTGTTGATAGCGTATTGGTGCCTGATAAAAAACCTGGTGAGCCAATACACGCTTGCTAGTCCTGCATATTGGTAATATAAGGATTTGCCTGAATTGCCAGAGCCAAAATATCGCTATTGACAACAGCCGTGGCTATTTTGGATACGGTGGTCAACTACAATTGCAGTATATCCAGTAGGTGGCTGGTGGAAATACCGTATTGCACAGGAGCGCTGGCAGAATGCCGTGCGTTACAGCCTAATCAGCATCCATGTGCCCGATGAGCGCGCGGATATTTACTCTATTGTCGAGAATCGGGTTGAGACTAAGGTTAAAGTCAACACATCACTGTAGTCGCCAAAGACAAGGGGCTCAAGTGTTGTCTATTGCTACCTAAATATAACCCACAAGAGAAGCACTGAACAAGACTGGCCCTTTACCCGTGCAGGGTCTAGGGTATGCTTGTGCCGTTATCTGGTTGCAAATAGGATGATGCCAACCATTTTGGAGGGTTAAGGAGAGTGGTGGGTTGCCGATAGATTACTAATAACTTGCTAGGGGCGATTAAATTACCCCCGCAAAGCCGGGGGTTTACCTCAATGAATTAGCACTACAAAGGAGGTCCTATGACAATCTGGTACTCAAAGGATGTCGGTGATGGGGTGGCTGCCCTCGGGCCAAGCACTGCGATTCAAAGAGCGTTCTTGAGGGTGGTTGATCAGGGCCGTTTTACGACAGATATGGCGGTTTTCTCGCGTTACGACCTGTCTCGAAATGTCGTCACCCTTTACTTCACGCCCTCGGCATCCGCACTGGCTGTCAAGTTTGGTGCCACCCCCAGTGAAAAGCCCATACCGGATTCTCGTTTTGCCCGCCTTGTCGGGGACCAAAAGAGTTGGGATATTCACTTCCCCAATTACGAGCCGGGCAGCAGGCAATGAACGTTAAATAAAAGTCAGGCTTTGCTTAAAGTAGGTAAAGATGAGGGCCGCCGGCACAATTGCGCGGGTAGGGGGAAACGTGGCGGTCCTCAAAAAGGAAAGGCTCTTTAAATTAACTATAGAAGGCGCTAAACGCTGAAAGCCCACTTTTTTTGAGAACCAATTCACATTTTGGCTGATTGCTCGACGTTATACGAATGAGGATCCGTAAGATATCGAAGGTGTGGATTCTCATTGAGGAGGGCAAGCCATGTCGAAAAACGGTATGCGCCCAATTCACCCGGGCGAGATTTTGCAAGAGGACTATCTAAAACCGTTGGGAATGAACGCGAATGCGCTAGCCAAAGCAATGCATGTGCCGGCGCCACGCATCAACGATATTGTGCTTGAGCGGCGCGAAGTAACAGCAGATATGGCGATGCGCCTGGCACGATATTTTGATACGACCGCCGAGTTTTGGATAGTCTTGCAAACAGAGTACAACTGGGATACAGCTGCAATCGAGCAGGCAAACCTCATTGACAGCAAGGCTTAGCCCCATAAGAACAGCTATACGGTTACGCTGGTTGCAGGCGGGAGAATGTCAATAGGGGTTTTAAGGATAAGGGCGGGGTGAAGATATACCCTTAGGCTGGCTTTTTATGCCTTTACGGGGCGTTTATGTCATCACGCTGCAAACGGAGGATTTATGAAAATTATTCGGCTAATTTTTATTGTAGCTCTTCCCCTGCTTTGGGCCAATATTGCATTAGCATCAGATACCCAGCAGCAGGCGATACAGGGATTGTCCGCATGGGTGAATCAAAGCGGTTCGACCCTCCATATTGATAGTATTGATCCCGCTGGTCAGATAACTGGCCATTATATCAATCGTGCACAAGGTTATGGATGCCAAAACACTCCCTATCCAGTAACCGGGTGGGTTTATGGGACAGCAATTACTTTCACTGTTAAATGGGAAAACGCAACAGAGGCATGCAACTCCATTACATCCTGGACAGGTTTTTACTATGATGGGGTGATAACTACCCTATGGCAGCTAGTGGTTAACAAATCAAAGAATAAGAAACAGATTATTCAAGGGCAAGATGTTTTTAAGCCGGTCAAGCAGAAAAGATTGCCTTCCTTAAAATTAAAATAGCCTCCTTTAGAGCGCCATCGGAAAGAAAGGATTTGGCCGCTATACGCGAAGCTGGTTGCAGGGGGTGGCTTTGCCAACAGGCCAAAAAAAGAGGGCAAGGGAAACCTCCCCTGACCGCCAGCGAGCATCGGCAAAGGCTTGCGCCGGAAGAAGGGACTCCACCACTATTCCAGCGGGACACGACCTCTTATGGGGGTAACCTCTCGGGTCTTTTCTTGCTGGGAGAGCACGAGATTAATAAGTTCGGTGTAATTTCCGACCTGGAGTTTTTTCATCACCCGAGCCCGGTGGCTTTCCACGGTTTTAATACTCACGTTCCATTCAAGGGCCATCTGCTTGCTCAGTTTGCCCGCTATCATTCCTTCCATGATTTCCCATTCGCGCCGGGTTAACCGAGCAAGCCGAGCGGTGATTTCTGCTTCTTTGTGTTGGGTGATTTGGTTTTGCCGGACTTGGGCGAGACAGGCCTCTATGCGCGCTTTGAGTAATTCAATGCACTCTAAGGGCCGGATAATAAAGTCCACGGCTCCGCCCTGTATGGCCTGAGCGGCCTCAGGCACTGTTGCCCCCCTCGAGACGAAGAGCAGCGGAAGCCAGCTATCCTGGTGCTGCAGATATTGCTGCAGCCTTAAGCCGCCCATTTGGGGGGCGTGGATATCCAGCAGCAGGCAACCCGGGAGAGTGGGATCAAAGCCCGCTAAAAACGCTTCAGCCGTAGCGTAGGCGGTGTAGGGGATACCCATTGATTCACTCATTCGACATAGCGCCTGGCGCATCCCGCTATCGCCACTTACAATAAAGAGGGTGGCTGCTGGACTCATAGGTTCTGGAATATCGCCAAAGCTCCGCCGGTACTGGGTGAGATCGGTGATGGGGTTTGGATGGGAGTGATTCATGCCACACCTCTGGGGCAAGGATAAGGTTTACTCAAGGGATTTAAAGCCGCCTCTTGAGCCGGAGCGGAGGTGAGCGTGCGCGGGTGATAAGCGGGGCGATGACAGGCCCTGCTCCGACTGTGGAGCGTGTGGGAGAGGCTCTTTAAGGGATGCCTCTCTAATAACATCATAGTCTCCTTCTGATAAAGCACTCGGTGCCCCAGGGCCGGCTGCGCTTAAAGGGGGTTTGTAAATTTTTTTTTACAAAGTAAAGCCCAAAATCCTCAACGAGGAAAGCAAATTTTGATGTGTCTAAAAGGGATGAGATAAAGGAAGCGTGGATGACGCCGTGACTGATTTGGGAGAATGTGCGCGGCCAACTCATCCAGGCCGGGGAGGGCCACACTGCTTTTTGGCCGTGTTCCCGATCGCACCGCAGAGCGCTAATGGAAGGGAGGGGGATGTCAACTCTCTATGTATACAATAAAAATCAAACGGAAACGGCCTAGGACACCCCCAAACGTGAAGATGACCAAGTATTTCGAGGCCATGCGGAGTCGGCCTGATCGTGCCATAATCAAGTTGGCGTGAATCCAGCACGTGATGGATCATCCTATAAAAGAAATGATCCAAGAAGATGGCCGCATTCGCCGGTGGGCGCCCATCAAGGAAGCGGGGGGACGCTATTTGCGTGTGATTCTCCTTCCAGATGGTGAGACGGTGATAACGCGTTCTTCGACCGGAGATTTACCCCATGAAGATCAAGTACTTCCAGGATACAGATACACCCTATATTGAGTTTCGGGAGACAGAGGTTGCCGAGAGCAAAGATTTTGATGAGAACACCGTTATTGATGTTGATCATAAGGGAGATATCTGCGCTATCACCATCGAGCACGCTAGCAAACGAGCTGACATCCCCCATTTCTCCTTTGAACAGATAGCTGCCTAAACTACTCGCCTTCTCAGTGCTGTTGCGTTCATAAATTTCGTCATTGGGGCACAGGAAGGCAGCGAGGGACACCAGAGGGAAGGAATATAGCCGGTGAGAGGGAAGGGGGTGCCTGTGAAAAAGCTTCTCCCAAAGCGGGTAGGTACCCTCTTCTTTGCCTCCGATTGCAGGGAGCAGTTGATGAACCGTGCAGTCCAATGGCCGTCTTTAGAGCGCCAGGGGAAAGGAGGGGGACCAACTCAAGAACTGGTATTGGTATAGGTAAAGAGTTAACCTTTTAGCGTGACTAAATCGTGACTTCGTTTGTCACAACGTGACCCAAAATAGGTGTTTTTGTCACGTTTTAAAGTGGGCATGGCGCTTAAATTATTGACTAATATAATATAAATATGCAAGCAACCGCCTTGGCCGGAGAGGCTCCCTTTTATCTACCCGTTGGCAATGAATGTGCCTTATTTGAGGCCGCCTATCGCCATCAACTCCCCCTTTTGCTCAAGGGGCCCACAGGCTGTGGCAAGACCCGTTTTGTGGCCCATATGGCGGCTCAGCTGGGCCGCCCCCTCTTTACGGTTTCTTGCCACGATGATTTAACGGCGGCCGATCTTACCGGCCGCTATCTCCTTAAGGGAGGGGAGACCGTCTGGGTCGATGGTCCATTGACCCAGGCCATTCGGGAAGGGGGGATCTGCTATCTGGATGAGATTGTGGAAGCCCGTAAGGATGTCACCGTGGTGCTCCATCCCCTCACCGATGATCGCCGCATCCTGCCATTGGAGCGCACCGGGGAGACTTTGAGGGCGCCTGAGGGGTTCATGCTGGTGGTCTCTTATAATCCGGGCTATCAGAATATCCTCAAATCCTTAAAGCCCAGCACTCGCCAGCGTTTTGTGGCCCTGAGTTTTGATTTTCCTCCCCCTGAGGTGGAAGTCGAAATCGTTGCTAGTGAAAGCGGTCTTCCCCGGGAGCGCTGTGTTCCTCTTATTAACTTGGCAAACGGCTTGCGGGGATTGAAGGGGGTGGATCTGGAAGAAGTGGTCTCTACCCGGCTATTGGTTTACTGCGCCATTTTAATGGGGGAAGGACTAGATCCTTTTCAGGCGGCCCAGGTGGCCCTGGTAGAACCCCTTTGCGATGAGGCTGAGGTCAAGGAAGGGCTGTTGGAACTGATCCGAGCTACCTACGGCTAGTCCCCATGTGGCAATTTCTGGAGCTGGAAGAGCAGATTGGCCGCTATTGGCACCGGCTTGTGGGGCAGGCGGCCAGCTATCCTTATCATCCAGAGGCTGCGGTGACCCTGGATTCGGTTCGTGCCTCCCTGAGTGTTTTTTTCCGGGGACTAGGAGGGACGCCGGGGCTGGAGCTGGCGGCGGGGTTGCCCCAGTCCTCAGGGCATCGCCTGAGGCTACGGCAGCGCTTGGGGCTCGACCAAGAGCGCCTGCCACAGGCGGCGCGCAATCCTGAGCGGTTGCTGTTACCCGCTGCTATTGCCTGCTTTCCATCAGTTTCCCTCAACCGGTGCCTTTACTTCTGGCTGGCTGCTTTTTTTGCCCTGGCAGAGCATTCTTCTGGTCAGCCCCCGGCGGATCCTCTTCAGGCGGATCTGGCCTTTTTACATCGGTCCTATGGGATTAGTTTAAGGATCTGCCGTCGCTATCCCGGGTTGGCGCAGAGTTACCAGACACTCTGCGCGGCGCTGAGGGAATTGCGGCCACCACGGTCTTTACCCCCCCAAGAGCAAGCCGTGGAAGCGGCGATCCTAGCCCTACTGGAAGCTAAGTCTAAGTGCTCAAATCCCCTTGGTAACGCATTGCTGGCGGCTGTTATGGCCCCAGAGCCTGATTTCAGTGGTTGGCGTGCATCTAAGGGCTATCATCCCTTTCTTCCTGTGCCCCTATGGGGAGAAATCAGTGGGGAATTTAAATCTCCAAGTGCTTTATCGTCGCCTTCCGAACAGGCCGATGGTAGCAGCCAGCAGGAGGGGGAGGATAGCCGCCGAAGGCAGGCCCAGCGGGGGAAGTATGAGCAAAGCGAGCGCGACGATCCCCTGTTGTTAAATCGCTTTGAAAAACTCATCAGTTGGGCCGAGATGGTCAATGTCAACCGGGCAGTGGAAGACGAGGATGAAGAGGCCGCGAAGGAGGTCGCCGATGCCATGGAGGAGCTGGCCCTAAGTTCCCATCAGCGGCGGGCGGCCACTAAACTCAAATTTGATTTGGATCTGGCCCCCAATGATGTAGATCCTTCCGCTTTAATTGCTGAGTTTACCTATCCTGAGTGGGACTACCGCCGTCAGAGCTACCACAATAATCACTGTAAGGTCGTTTCCCAGGTGGCTGGGGAGGAGGGGGAGCTATGGAAACCTGATCTCCAGGCCAGACGCCGCCTTCGCCGGATCCGGCGCCAATTCGAGGCGTTGCGTCCCAAGCGTGAGATCTTGCGCCGCCAGCTTGATGGCACCGAGCCCGATATGGATGCCTTGGTGCGGTCCCGCTGTGATTTAGTGGCCAGCGGCAGTGGTTCCGATCGGGTGTATCTCTCTGCGCGCCAGCAGGCCCGGGATTTGGCTGTGGCCATGCTGGTGGATGTTTCCTTGTCTACCGACAGTTGGGTCGATAACCGCCAGGTCCTTGAGGTGGAAAAAGAGGCCCTGACCGCCATGGCCTCTGGCTTAGCCACCTGTGGGGATGCCTTTGCGATTTATACTTTTACCTCGCGCAAGCGGCATTTTGTCCGGGTTGCCACAGTCAAGGATTTTGCGGCCCCCTTTAGCAGCCAAGTGTTGCGGCGCATCGCGGCTTTGCGTCCCGGCTACTACACTCGCATGGGCGCGGCTTTGCGCCATGTCCAGCAGCAGTTGGCTCTGCGTCCCGAACGGCACCGTCTTTTACTTTTGTTAAGTGACGGCAAACCCAATGATCTGGATCACTATGAAGGCCGCTACGGTATCGAAGATACCCGGCAGGCGATTCTAGAAGCTCGCCGAGCAGGATTAGCCGTCTTTGGCATTACCATTGATCGTAAGGCCCAAGATTATTTTCCCTATTTGTTTGGCCGTGGAGGCTATGCCATTGTGGCTCGGCCTGACCGCCTTCCGCAGGCCTTGCCCATGCTTTATCAGCAGTTGGTGGGGTAGTTTAAAAGCGACTTCATTTGTTCGGAGATGGCTAAGAGAGTCTTGCGGTTGCTCAGGAGAAGATCCGATACGAGCGCCCTTCTACTGTCAAGGGCGCACCCTGCTATCGCGATTAACCCTTTTTGGCTTCAGCGGCGGCGATTTGTTGTTTGACATCGACAAAACTGTCCGGATTAACAGAAATGGAATCAATATTTGCCTCTACTAGAAAACGGGCAAATTCTGGATAGTCGCTTGGGGCCTGACCGCAGAGTCCTACCTTGCGCTGCTTCTCATGGGCATAGCGAATGACGGTGGCAATCATTTCTTTGACGGCTTCATCTTGTTCGTTAAAGAGCGGTGCGAGCCGATTCGAATCCCGATCCACGCCTAAGACTAATTGGGTTAGATCATTGCTGCCAATAGAAAATCCATCAAAACGGTCCGCAAATTGTCGGCCTAGGATCACGTTAGAGGGAATCTCGCACATGACATAAATTTGGAGCCCCTGTTCACCTCGGGTCAACCCGTTTTCAGACAGGACTTCCAAGACCTTGTCTGCTTCTGCCGGAGTACGGCAAAAAGGAATCATCATAATAATGTTATCTAGCCCGATTTCTTCCCGGGCTTTTCGAATGGCCCGGCACTCCAACGCAAACCCTTCCCGGTAGCCCTCGTTATAATAACGACTCGCTCCCCGCCATCCTAGCATGGGGTTGGGTTCTTTGGGCTCAAAGGCACGGCCGCCAATCAATTCCGCGTATTCATTGGTTTTAAAATCGCTCATGCGGACAATGACAGGCTTTGGATATTGAGAAGCGGCAATCTGGGCGATTCCATGGGCCAAAGTATCTACAAAATATTGGGTTTTATCCTCCCAGGTGGCCGTTAGCTCATCAATTTTTTGGCGAACTTCCTGATCTTTCAGTTCATTCCATTTTACCAGGGCCATAGGGTGGATCTTAATGATGTTATTAATAATAAATTCCATCCGGGCTAGTCCTACCCCATCGCTTGGTAGTGGCCACCAGCGAAGCGCCCCCGCCGGGTGAGCTAGGTTAAGCATGACCTGGGTTCGGGTTTTGGGAATCTCTTCTAAGGAAAGATCTTGGGCTTCGTAATCGGCGATGCCTTCGTAGATAAAGCCTTCGTCCCCTTCGGCGCAGGAGACGGTAATTTCTTGTCCATCTTGCAAAATCTCTGTGCCTTTCCCAGTGCCGACAATGGCGGGGAGGCCCAATTCTCGGCTGACGATAGCAGCATGGGAGGTGCGCCCCCCGTGATCGGTTACGATAGCGGCGGCCCGCTTCATAATGGGGACCCAGTCCGGATCAGTCATTTCGGTGACTAGCACCGCATTTTCTTCAAAACGATCGATTTCAGAGGCGCTACGCAATTTGCAAACTTTGCCTGCTGCGATGGCGCTGCCAATACTGAGTCCGCTGAGTAAATGTTTTCCCTTTTGTTTTAAGGTATAGGTCTTGAGCAAAGAGGTTTTTTTACGGGATTGAACGGTTTCTGGGCGGGCTTGAACGATGAAAAGTTCGTTGGTAAGACCGTCTTTGGCCCATTCAATATCCATGGGATGGCCGTAGTGGTCCTCGATAGCGGCTGCCCATCGAGCCAGGGTAAGAATTTCTTCATCCTGTAATACGGGATAAGGGCGCTCTTCCACAGGGGTATCGAGGATTTGCGTGGGTTCCTTGCTCTCGGAAGCATAGACGATCTTTTGGGCTTTTTTGCCTATTTTTTTCTTGATAATAGGGCAATAAGATTGATTTTTTAGTAAAGGTTTAAAAACCATATACTCATCAGGATCCACTATCCCCTGGACCACGCTCTCACCGAGCCCCCAAGCGGCATTAATCAGCACCGCATCGGGAAATCCGGTCTCTGTGTCGATGGAAAACATCACTCCCGCGCCGGCTTGATCGGATCGGACCATTCTCTGGACACCGATTGAAAGCGCCACTTTCAGGTGATCGAAGCCGTGATTCTCACGGTAAATGATAGCCCGGTCAGTAAACAGGGAGGCGAAACAGCGTCGGCAGGCATCAATCAGACTTTCTTCTCCACTGATATTAAGGAAAGTTTCCTGTTGACCGGCGAAACTTGCTTCCGGGAGATCTTCGGCCGTGGCGCTACTACGCACTGCCACATCAGGATTTTGGCGATCAATTTGATCAGCCAATTGACCATAGGCTTGAGTAATGGCTTCAGTGAGGGAAGGAGGAAAATCGGACTCATAGAACCACTCTCGTATGGTTTTCCCGACCTTGGCTAATTTTTGCCGGTCTTTCCTGAGCTCTTCAAGCTGTTGAGAGATTCTTTCCTTAAGATGGTTGGCCTCTAAGAAATCCCAGTAAGCCTGGGCTGTGGTTGCAAAACCCTCAGGTACTCGGATGCCTGTTTCCCGGAGATGTTGGATCATTTCTCCCAAGGAGGCGTTTTTGCCCCCCACCAAGGAGACATCATGGGAGCCCAGGTTTTCCAACCACCTGACATACTGTTCGGCCATTGCTTTCTCCCGATAGATTAATGAGGCTTTTTTTTAAATGGTAATTGGGGCTGCGGCAAGGTTTTTTCGGTTGAGAAAGAGAGTGTAGTCGGTAATACTAGGACCTCGCAAATCCTAGACTATCCTCCTCGGTAGCTCACTCATCCAGGGAAAACACTCCTGTGAGGATATTGAAGCAGTAGTTATGAGACTGATGGAAGTGAATCCTTTCGCCCGTATAGGAGATGGATTGCCTGGGCCACAAATATGTGGCCCAGGCTAGCAGAGAATTTAAAAGTTAAAACCAATTCCTAACGAATAGAAAGTAGAGCCATCATCTACATCTTCATCGACATCAAATAGATAGGAGACCCGTCCAGTAATGAAAGTCTTTTCTTTCACATAATATTTCACCCCAACTTCGGGACCTATAATGAATGCATCGTTAACCCCTGAGCCATACTGTACACCCGCGCTTGCGCCGACGAAGGGTTGCCAAGCGTTATAGTCAAAGTGGTAATCGGAGAATATGCGAGTTGCACCGCTAAGACGTGAAGTCTCTTCCGTGTCTGCGAACCCCACATTTTGCCGAAAGCCGAATTCCAGTGCCTTGCTCCAAAATTGACCAAACTGACCGTCGATTGCCACACTTGTGGTATCAAAACCACTACCACTAATCCCCGAGCCTGATAAGATCACCTCTCGATCCCCGATTTCTTGCTCAGCATAGCTGGCAGCGGGAAAATAAAAGGAAGGGAGGAGTACACTTAACGCTAATGCAGTTTGTTTAATCTTCATAAAGTTGCCTCTCTATTTTGTTGAAGGAACACATATTGTGTAGCATAATTACCACCATAACGCCAGTATTGTTTTAAAAAAGATCACCGTAGTTGCATAATTACAACGATCCTAATTTACCCACCCAATCACCACTGAATCGATTAAAGAAGGGGAGGTTAGGTCAAAGGCGTTTGGCTTGGCCTTTTTTGAAGGCTGCCGCTAAGGTTGAGAAAGGATTTTCTAAGCGTTCTATAGAGATTAAGAGCGGTGAGTGATCTGGAGAAGGAGAGAGGATTGATGTCCCCTATTGGGGAAAAGCCTGCACTCGACCCTATTAGAAAGATACTTCGTGATGGAGGATCTCATGGGGTTTTTCTATTTTTATGAGTTCTCCTGCCATTTGGCCCAGTGCGAAACCCACCTTAAGGCCAATGACAAAGCTTAGGGCGGCATATGGCCATGACCATCCTCCCGTGAACTGGAAGGGGAGAAGAAAAACAATGACTCCCAAAATAGCGCCTGTTACCGCAAACCCATACAAATGGTTGCTGAGGAAATAGCGTATTTCGTCCCAGGAAGAAGGGGATTGGGAGGGGAATTGTAAAGAAAGGACTTCTCCAAGCACCGCGAGCCGGTCTTGTTGTGCTTTTTTGGAAGGGATTAAATTCTCTGGCGCATGCGCTAGCACTGCTTCCATATAGCGGATGCGGTCTTCCACCTTCTCAGGGGCTTTGGAATGAAGCGCCTGGAGTTTTTTCTGAGCTTGTGAGCGGATAGGTCCTTCTTTTGCCCCGAGAAAGGCTTTTAAGTGAGATTCAACTTCATACATGGGCACATCTCCAGAATACTCCCTCACCAGTTCAGTCGGGTGGATGAGGAGCACTTGACGCTGTTCGACTTCTTTTTCAGCCACCAGATTGCCCAAGCTCAGCCCCGCGCCCACGCTAATGGGGGCCCAGATGAGAAAATTAATCCCTATTTCCTGGAACCGAGTTAGATCGAGCCGGTTTTCGTGAGTCGCTCTGGTGACCGCTAGGAGCAGACCCACCAGGGCCCCGATGCCAATGGCGCTCCAGGTGATGGTGCTTCGCTTGTGTTTGACTTCCTCATTCCACGAGGTCACGTGGGTATTGATTTCTTCCTCGAGCAGCAGGGTTCGTTGAAAGGTTTGCTGTTGGGTAAAATCGCAGACGAGCCGCAGATAGGATTTTAGCACCTTGACTTTTTGAATAAAGTCTTCCCTATTTTCGGTAGCCTCCACCAGCCGCTTAACAATGGGGTGAGCCTCTTGAACCAGGGTCTCGCTGGTGCTTTGCGGGCTGACGAGGAAACGGTCGACTTGCTGATAAAAATCCGGGGGAAGGGCTTTCGAGGAGGCCATCAGCAAGGGAGAAAAAAGCACGAATACTACCCACAAAATACTCTCACGGGGCAGATTGCGGAAACTCATCTTATTTTGCCAACCCATTACTCACAATGTCCAATACACCCGATGGTAATCTATTTATACCGCCGAGCAGTGCTCATGTAGTTAGCCACCCAGAACCGTAAGAACGAAGTTGTTTCACGGAAAATTTTTCTCGATACTGAGGGAGAAAAACCAGCCATGAATCCAGCTGCAAAAGCACACGCAATGGTGGATATTCCAACAGTTCTTTTGGAAGGGGGATTCTCACTCCTTATTTTTGCTGCTGATAATAGACGTAAACGTGCCTCCTTTACTCTTTCTTCTGGAGTGATATAAATTTTTTTGCTCTTGATTTCAGGTATTAGTATTCCACTCATTATCTTATCTTTACATTTCCCATAAAGATCAAAATGATGCCGAATAAAATGGCTATAATCCCAGTAATTAATAGGACCACAGGCAATGGAAGTACATTATTTAATGCCAATCCGATGGATATTAAAATTAGAACACATGCTCCCGCAAAGAAGAGTATTCCGAGTAAAAAAAGAATCAAAGCAGCAATAAAATAAAAAAGGCGTACTTTTGATTGCTGTAATTCCGCTTTGATCAATGCGGTCCTAGCGAAGAAAATTTCGATAAGCCCAGTCACGGTTTATTTTTGTGAAAAAAGTTTTCCTGTAGCTATTCCAACCAGAAAAGCAATCCCTAGAAAGGCGATACCTGCACTTGCAACCGGATGCTGTTTAATTTCATGCTGTAATGATGTGGCTGCCTGTTCGCCAGTTTTGCGGGCCGAGAGATAAGCTCGATTTAATTTTTCCAGCGTTTCATCTAACTCTTGCTCGGCCTTTGTTTTGGTGGTGTGGGCTGCACTTTGGCCGCGATTTTTAACCTCAGAAACTAGATTTCCCATTTCTTTACGGAGTTGGCCAAGTTCTTCCTTTAAGTGGTCAACTTCTTTTTGTAACGTGTTATCTGCCATTTACGAATTACCTCATTACTTATTTAAACCAAACATTTAAACCAAACAAGCTTTATCTCACCATTTCGAGAGTATCCCTGCTAGTTAGAATAGCATATAAATTAAATACCGAAATTTTATTTTTTATTTTTGTGCAGTCAAAGGCACCCTAAATAATCTATTCTACTATTTTTTTGATTTTTATAGAGATAGTTCATTGGTATAGAGATTGCATAAATCCTTGCTGCGGCAATTGGGGCTATTTTGATTGCCGGGAAAATGGCGTGTGTCGAATCACCTGAAGGTACCAAGCTATGAAATTCTTGCAAAATGGAGATGTAAATCTTACGACAAAAACGAAGACTTATGCCTTAGACTCAGCCGGTTCACGCCTATTTCTCATTCTTAATCCTGTCGCCGGCAGTTGTAAAGCTGAACAGGTTAGAAATCTCCTGAAGCAATACTGTGAAATGCATGGCATAGGTTATGATATTTATGAGACCACAGGTAAAGAGCACTTACCCAGCATTGTGCGTCAGGCGCAAGAACAGGATTATAGTGTGATTGCTGCTGCAGGCGGCGATGGGACTGTTTCTGCGGTAGCCAGTGGATTGCTTCACAGCCAAATTCCTCTGGCCATTATCCCGGTGGGTACAGCCAATTTACTGGCACGTGAGTTGGCAATTCCCTTAGAAGTAGAAGCAGCCTGCCAATTAGTAGTCAAGGGTGGGAGGATAAGAAAGATTGATGCCATGCAGGTAGGCGATCAGATTTTGATCTCTCATATTAGTATAGGTTCTTATTCGCGCATTGCGGAGAGAACCACTGTGGCTGCTAAACGGTATTTTCGGCAACTGGCCTATGTTTGGAGTGCTTTAGCTGAATTGATTGGAACCCGGGTCTGGCGCTTTAACCTCCGCATAGATGATCGCGAGCAACGTATTAGAGCAGCTTTTATTATGATCGCTAATGTGGGAGAGATGGGGGCTGCCTCATTACGGTGGGGCGCAGAGGTCGAACCTGATGATGGTCAGATTGATGTGTGTATCGTCCGGGCCCGGACATTACTCCATTACCTGTCATTTATGTGGCATATATTGTGGAGACAACATAAGCAGTCTCCCCATACCATCTATTTGCGCGCCGAAAAAAACATAAAAGTAAGCACAAAATGGAATCTGCCTGTGCGAGGCGATGGGGAAATTATTGGCCGAGCCAATGTTGATATACAGATTATACCCAAGGCCATTCCAATTATTGCGCCTGTTGTTGTGCCTGATAAAATGGCTTCCTGAAACCGAAATAGTTAGTATAGGGAAATACCAATGAGTAATTTGCTAGAAAAGATTACTACTACAAACCAAAACAAACCTCTAATCAAGGTTTCCCTTGGCCTTCTATTAGTCATTCTAGGCTTATATTTTTTTTGGCCTTCCTTTCATGATTCCATAAACCGGCTTTTTTCCCTTTTGGCCAGTGGCGATCGTGAAAAACTGCATCAATTTGTCAGGCAATTTGGAATCTGGGGACCCATCATTATTATTTTATCTATGGTGGGTCAGATGTTTTTGATTGTTATTCCTTCGGTAGCTCTTTTTGTCGTTTCGGTACTGGCTTATGGTCCTTTTTGGGGTGGAGGTGTTTCTTTATTAGCTGTCTTGGTGGCTTCCACCGTGGGCTACATGGTTGGCCGAGGGCTTTGTCCAATTACTGTCGATAAATTAATCGGTACAGAGACTCGAGAGAATATAGAAGGATATGTGGAAAGATACGGCTTCTGGACTGTTATTGTCATTAGACTTTCCCCTTTTCTTTCCAATGATGCCATCAGTTTCGTCGGCGGATTGCTGCGGATGAATTATTGGCAATTTATAGCGGCTACTTCCATTGGCATCTTGCCATTAATTGTTCTCATTGCCTATCTAGGGGAAACGAATGAACGATTACGCACAGGAATGTTTTGGATATCAGTAATCAGCTTAGCCGCCTTTATCGTCTATATTATATATGACCAGCGTAAACGAAAATAAAATGAGTGGCCTACTCTATTAAATAATGGCTTTAGTGCCAATGCCTTGTGGTAATTCCCGGCTGGGGGGTAGGTTCTCTCTGGCGTTCAGCCGTAGTCAGCCAGGCCGCCATTAAAATAAGTCCCGTAAACAGATAAGTGAATCCACAGGGTAACAGCATGATCAAACCAGCCCACTGTTGATCTTCCAAAGCACTCAGACCCCAGGGTGAAACACTGGTCGCGTAGGTAATATAAAGGGGATCTGGAGCAAGTGCGATAAGGACACCCAGCAGTTTGGTATGTAAGGCCATCAAGAACAGGGCCACCACTCCGCTGCCATAGCGGAAATAACCCTGACGGCCAGAATTAATGATACTCCACCAAAAAAGTAGGGCACTGCCAAACAGGCTAAGATGCTCTAGGTAGTGGATAAACTCATTTGTTAACGCTGCCTGGTAAGTCAGCGGCGCATGCCAGAGCCAGATTGCAATACTGTGTACAGTGATTGCAATAGGCATCCGGGTTAGTAGGTGTAAAGGACTGCGTAATAATGGGGAAAAAAACCAGTAGCCCAACGGGCGCCGCCAGGGAGAAGGAAGTGCATTCATAAGGGGGGCAAGCGGCTTGCCCAAAATCAGAAGTGGAGGCGCGATCATAAGCAAAAGAACATGCTGTGCCATGTGGGCCGCAAAGGAGATCTCAGTGAGGGGGGCGAGAGGTGAAAGCAAAGCTGCCGCCAAGGCAAGCCAACCGAGCGCGAAGGCCAGCGCTTGCCATATCCACCTGCTGGGCCTATCTCTAGCCTTGGTCTTTCTCCGCAGCAGACCTAGTCCATAAGCAATTCCTAGAGCAATGACGGCACCATCTAAGAGTAAGCCGCTGGCTATCCACATGATAGTTATCCTGATCCAGGAGACGGTTTAAAACCCCATAATGGGCCCTATGTAAAAATTATAGATTCCCAGGCGGTATGAAAGAGGTTAGGGGTGAATGAGTCTTATGCGAACACGGGTCCCTATCCACTGCTATAGTTATTTTCAATGCGCTTACCCCATATTTCCTATGTTGCCACTAGGATACTGCTATTTACAGATAGGATAGCTCGCTAGAGGTTACTCAAAAACCTGAAGAGGAGATTTTATTATGTTTTTCGATAACTGGGCAGGAATAGGGCGTGTTTTAATAGTCACTTTAGTTGCCTACCTGGCTTTAATTCTCTTGCTTAAATTCTTTGGGAAACGAACACTTGCTAAAATGACAGCATTTGATTTCGTTGTCACTGTTGCCCTTGGCTCCATTCTTGCCAATATTGCTTTATCCAAAAATACGGTTTTCTTAGAAGGGATAACTGCCCTCGTGGTGCTGATTGGCGCCCAATATCTCATTTCATCTTTTTGTGTGCGATCAAAAAAATTTGAAGGTTGGATTAAGCCGGAACCTACTTTATTGCTGTATCGAGGTCAGTTTTTACAGGAAGCCATGCGCAGCGAACGGATAACGGAAGCGGATATTCTTTTGGGTATTCGCCAGCGGGGCCATTCATCAATTGAAAATGTAGAAGCAGTAGTTCTGGAGTCTGATGGGAGTTTCAATACCATTCTTAATGGAGCAGCTTCAGCTTCTGACGCTACACTCAAGAATGTACGAAATTATGTTTTGGAAAATCAAAAAGCTGCACCTGAATCTTCCTCGCAATCTTAGTCACCCACAGGAGACAAGGGAAATTTGACTGCCCACGGAAGGCTCTTTCCTATAGAGCGCACTACCCTCAGAAATCTCTTTCGGGGGACGGTGATGGATGGTTCAATCCTCGCCAACGGGTTTTGACCCCTTATAAGCGGCAACTTTGAATAACCCATGTAAAAATTACATATTCCCCCTTGTCCCTTTAATTCCTATATAAGTCGTACATTCTGTAGCCCTCTCAATTAAAAATAGTTTTTACAGAAAGAGGATTTAGGCACGACATTTGCATAATCTGCTTGCACAATCTGATTTTCGAGAACTAATGTTTCGAGAACTAATGTAATGAGTAATCTAAACTAATGTAGAGAATAACCTATCTTAGCTACGGAGAGATGAAGGAGGTTTTTAAAGATGAATAATTCTTACTCGAGCACAGGCCGCTATCCACCTGAATCGGGAGCGACTCAAGCAGGGACTAAGGAACAGGCGCAGCACGAAGCGCAGCGTCTTGCAGAAAAGGCTAAGGCGCAGGGGCAATCGCTGCTCGCGGAGCGGAAAAGTGCTACCGCCGATGAAATTGGGGGAGTAGCGGAAGCCTTGCGCAAGGCTTCCCATGAGATGGACCAACAAGAGCACCCTCCCCTAATCACACCCTACGCGGAGCGGGCTGCCCATAGCCTTGAGCAATTTTCCCACACCTTGCGCGAGCGCGATGTAGGTACGTTGATGCGGCAGGCGGAAGATTTTGCTCGCCGTCAACCAGGCGTTTTCATTGGTGGCGCTGTGGCTGCTGGTTTTTTACTGGCCCGTTTTTTTAGAAGTTCAGCGCTCCATAGTGAATATGACTACGTGCACCCCTCTCAGGCAAGTGAGGTAGGAGGTGCTCGCCCGGCGGCGGGGTATGGGGCTGCCACTCCAGGTCAAGGTGCCCCATCAGCCTATACGCCCCCTGCCAGTGGAGTAGGGGCAGGAGCAACCACGCCGCCTACCGGAACAGAGTCTAGGACCACCACCGCAGGGACCACCACTAGCACTCAACGTAAAGGAGAGCCGTAATGTCAACACATGAAACGCATACCCCTCCGGAAAACCGTTCGGTCACCTCACTTCTCTCCGACCTGGCGCGGGAAGTGACTACTTTAATGCGGCAAGAGTTGCAACTGGCCAAGGCCGAGGCATCTGAAAAGGTGTCCCAGGTGGAAGCCGGGATAGGCTCCCTTATTGCAGGTGGCGCGGTTGCCTTTGGTGGTTTTCTAATCCTCTTGCAATTTATGGTGTACGGACTGGCCGATCTTTTAGATGAAGGATACGACATACCGCAGCTTTGGGTTTCATCGTTGATCGTGGGTTTGGTGGTGCTTCTTATCGGCTATTTCCTATTAAGAAAAGGTCAACGGGATCTTAAAGCGAAGCGCTTAGTACCCCGTAGGACCGCCGGATCCCTACGCCGGGACGCGGAGTTGGCCAAGAAAGAGGTACACGAGAGCAGGAGCAGATATCATGAAACATACTGAATACCCCTACCAGAGCACAACTTACGAGGATAAGTCACCGGAGGAAATTGAGAGGGAAATTAACGAGACCCGGGCGGAGTTGACTCATACTTTGCATGCCCTGGAGCGTAAGTTCTCGCCTGGGCAATGGGTGGACCAGACCCTGGGTTATTTCCGCGGAGCCGGCGAGGAGTCCGGTGAGTTTGCTACCAACCTGGGCCGGAGTATCAAGCATAATCCCCTGCCGGTTACCTTATTGGGTGTTGGGCTGGGTTGGCTGATGTTAGCGGGTTCGGAAAGACCTGAGCGCCGCTATAGCCGAACTTATGGGGAATCGGGGGTCATTCCCTCGACGAGTGGTGGCACTACCGCGAGGACTCACGGGGAGGCGATTGTGACCCCGTCGGGTGCTCCAGCCACTTCCACGACAGAGTCGGGAGGTGGGCGTAAGGAACAGGTGCGACAAACGGCTCATGAGGCCCGGGAGCGGGCAGAGCATCTCGTTCATGAAGCGCGGGAGAGAATGGGAGAGACCGCTCATAGGGCCCGGGAACGGGCAGGGCACATGGCCCATGGCGCGCGGGAGCAAATGGGAGAAGTCACTGAAGCAGCCCACTACCAAGCCGAGCGCGCAAGACAGGGTTTTAACCATATGCTTTACGAGCAGCCCCTAGTCCTCGGCGCCGTTGGGATTATCTTAGGCGCGGCGTTAGGTGCCGCTTTGCCGCCCACACGCAAGGAAGACGCGTGGATGGGTAGAAAGCGGGATGAAGCTTTAGAACGCGCTGAGGCAATGGGTAAGGAGGGACTTCATAAGGCCGAGCAGGTGGCTGAGGCCGCTCAAAAAGCAGCCAGGGAAGAAGCCGAACGGCAAAATCTGACGCCTAGCCAAGTTAAACAGAAATCCGGGCAAGTGGCTGAGGCGGCCCGGGAAGCCGCTAAAGAGGAGGCCAAGCATCAGGATCTTGGTGGCGCCTCATCCTCACCCAGCGGCAGGCCATAACCGTTTTCTGTCAGCCTGTAAGCCCCGCCGCTCGTGATTAAAGATTAAAGACGAGCGGCGGGCCCCGTTCTTATCCAGTCCAGCAATTTTCTGCGAAAACCTATTATCTCAATTTATTAGGGGGAAGATTCAGTGGCGGAAGCAACTACCGAAGACACCATGTCCTATGCCCGGCGGGGCCGGTCGGCCACTCGCCCCCGGGAAATCCCTGGGAAGGGATGGCGCGATGTCCTGGTGCGCGTTAAAAATGAGTTGAGCGAGGATAAACTCACGATGGTGGCGGCAGGAGTGGCATTTTACGCCTTACTGGCCTTGTTCCCGGCCTTAACGGCCCTGGTCTTCATTTATGGCTTGGTAGCGAATCCTGCTGATGTTCAGCAGCAACTTAATACCCTGTCGGGAATCATTCCCCAAGAAGCCCAGTCTTTACTGAATGCTCAGCTAAGCAGTATCACCGCCCAGTCTCCGTCAGCCCTGGGGTTCGGCGTCCTGGGAAGTATATTATTTGCGCTTTGGGGTGCCACTAAGGGAATGAAAACGCTCATGGAAGCTCTGAATGTGGTCTATAATGAGGAAGAAGAGCGGGGTTTTCTGAGGCTGAATGGTACCGCCTTGGTGCTGACCTTGGGCGCCGTGCTGCTAGGGGTGCTGGCTATCGGTCTGGTGGTGGTCCTGCCTGCTTTATTGGGTAACTTAGGCTTAGGAGAAAGCGTCAGGAGTTGGATTTCCTTGCTTCGCTGGCCTTTACTCGCCCTCTTTGCCATGGCAGGTCTGGCTGGAGTCTATCGCTATGGACCGAGCCGCAGTCAACCCCAATGGCATTGGGTGAATTGGGGTGCGGTTTTGGCGACTGTGCTGTGGGTTATCGCCTCCTTTGGCTTTTCTTTCTATGTGTCTCATTTCGGCAGCTATAATGAAACCTATGGCTCTCTAGGCGCTGTTGTGATCTTTTTGATGTGGTTATTTATTACTGCCTTTATCGTGTTATTGGGTGCTGAGCTGAACGCTGAAATGGAGCACCAAACGCAGGTGGATACCACGGAGGGGGAACCCCAACCCATGGGGCAGCGCAGGGCGTATGTCGCCGATACCGTAGGCGGTTCACCGGGCCATGAGGCTTCCGAGCGCTCCGCCACTCGTGCTCAATATGACCGCGCTGAGCAGCGAGCGGAAGCAAAATCATCTAGGCAGTCTCAGCCGACGAGACGCGAAACACCGCAGAAACCGTCTGCCGAAGCTTATTTTTCTACCCATACGTCCCGTCAGCCTTCTGCTTCTGCACAATTTAATCTGGAGCAGGAGAGGGCGGATGAGTATTTGTCACGGTTGGGTAGTGTCGCCAAACGTCACCCGGTGCCAACTGTCCTCATCGGTATCGGCCTTACCTGGTTTTGGTTGTCTCATCATCGCCCTACCGACATGAAGTCATAAAGAGGACCGGAAGGGCTTCCCAAAGGGTGGCGATCAGGGCTAGACCCGACAACAGCAGTCCCGCATAGGTCAAAAACCGGCGACGGCTCTGAGGGTTGGCTTGATCATAGGGGGGCATGGGTATTGCCGCTGTTTCCACCTGAGGGAGAGGCTGGCTGCGGTGAAATCGTTGCCTCACAAATGCCAAAGCCCGCTGGCGTCCTCGGGCAATTATCTGCTCCTGGGCCGGCGGAGGCGGTTTCTCTCCGGGTTCCTGGGGGGGGTTGCGCCAGCGACGAAAGGCCACTATGGCGCTATCCAAGATCAGGCCACTGGCCACCCCTGTGGCGACTATAGCGACCCAGGGCACGATCCCTAGGCCAAGTACCTGGAGGTGGAAAAACCCTTTGGCGCAGGCAAGGGCCGTGGTGAGATAAAGGGTAAGAAAGTGTACCATCCATATCAGGGGTCCGATAATAAGGCTAAATAAACTATCGCCCTTGATTTTCTCGGTGACCATCTATGCTATGCTCAACTCGCCCAGGGAAAGAGATTAACCACGGCCAGAGTGATTAGCCCCTGCAAGACAGTAAAGTACCAAAATAGGGCTGTATTCTGTAGGTCCATGGGGTGGCTCGGGCCCAACCGTCCAGCCCAATAACGGACTACCCCATAGAGCCCCATGATAAATGCGACTGCTACGTGCAAAAGATGATACAACAGTAGAGTCCAGATGATGGCGGGGTAGGCGTGTTCGGTAGGCTGGAGTCCGGTTCCTTGGAGCCAATTAAGCTGGAGCCCGGTAAAGGTGATGAGAGCTGCGCAACCTAAGCCTACTGCGAGTTGGAAGCGTCGAGTCATGCCCTGGCTTAGGCTAATAACAGCCCATGCGATCAATCCCCCTGCCGTCAGCAGCACAGCCAGGGCGATGAGGGGGAGCTCCAGAGCGAAGGGGGGATAGCGGGGTGGAGGCCAAGCTGGGTTGACTGTCCAAAAGAAAAAATAGACGAAAACGAGTGAGATAAATGCGGCTCCATCACCTAAAAGGGTGATAAACATTGCCCACCAGCCTACCGATTCTGAACCCGAGACATATAGGGGCAATACTTGGCCACAACCGGCATTAATGGTGTCTTTATCGGGGATTTCTGCCGTCTCCCATACCCAACAGAGGATAAAGATAAAGGCGATTAGGGCGGATACGCCAGCGAGTATCCAGGCGTGAAAAGTCGCCGCAATAAAAAATCCGCCAGTGGCTACGGCCGTTAATAGCGGCCACCAACTCGGCCCAGGCACGCGTAGCACTTGGATAGGCTTGGCATCGATTACGCTGGTAATGATCGTTTCTCGGCGCAGGTCTGGCGCATCGGGAATCAAGAAGCGGCCATTATCCATATCATCCAGGAAATTTTCTTGTTCCCACAGGGGATAGCGGGTTTTTACGATAGGAACGCTGCGTGCCCCCCATTCCTTGGGCGGGATCTCCATCATCCAGTCTAGGGTCCCGGCATTCCAGGGATTGCGGCTCGCCTTTTCACCCCAGCGGAAGTGTAGAATCACATCGCTAAGCACGACCAGCACCCCCGCGGCGAAAGTAAATGCTCCTACGGTGGATAGCAGGTTAAGCCAATCCCAGCCTACACCTTCTGGATAAGTATAGACCCGCCTGGGCATTCCTAGCAGGCCGGTGAAGTGCATGGGAAAGAAGGCGGTATTAAAACCCAGAAATAACAGCCCAAAAGCCCAGCGCCCCAGCCGCGGCAGCATCTTACGACCCGAGATCACCGGCATCCAGTAATAAAGTGCAGCAAACATGGGAAACAACATGCCGCCAATGATGGTGTAGTGGAGGTGGGCGACCACAAAGTAGCTGTCGTGGACTTGCCAGTCGAAAGGCACGATAGCGACCATGACGCCAGATAGCCCCCCTATCACGAAGATAAGCAGAAAACCCGTGACAAACAGCATCGGCGTTTCGAATTTGACCCGCCCCAGTAGGAGTGTGGCGATAAAGGCGAAGATCTGGACTCCCGTAGGGATCACGACGGCCTCACTCGCTGCGGAAAAGAAGCTTAAGGAAATAAGGGGCAGGCCGGTAGCATACATGTGATGCACCCAAAGACCAAAGCTGATAAAACCGGTCCCTACCGCTGCCAAAACGATCCAGCTGTAACCGACAATGGGGCGTTGGGCGAAGGTGGGAACGATCATGGCTACCACTCCTACCGCAGGGAGGAAAATAATATAGACTTCCGGGTGGCCAAAAATCCAAAATAAATGTTGCCAGAGGATGGGATCACCGCCCCGGCTAGGATCGAAGAAGGGCCAATCGAAGGCGCGCTGAAGCTCGAGGAGGATATCACCGGCAATCAAGGGGGGAAAGGCAAACAGGATCATCCCCGCAGTAGCTAAGATATACCAAGCGTAGAGCGGCATGAGATTAATCGCCATGCCCGGCGGGCGTGTTTTGAGCACGCCGACAATAAGCTCTACGGCAGCAGCAAGGGAAGCGATTTCTACAAAGGAGAGGCCAAGCAGCCAGATATCAGCACCAATCCCCGGCGAGTGTTCTTGGTCAGTGAGCGGCGGATACATGAACCAGCCGCCGGATGGGGCCTTTAGCCAGAAGAGACTGGCGCAGACACAAATCCCGCCAATGATATAGCACCAAAAACCGTAAGCGGAGAGCCGTGGAAAGGGCAGGTCACGCGCGCCTAAAAATTGGGGGAGCAGGTAGACCGCTACAGCTTCTAAAAAGGGCACGGCAACTAGGAACATCATTACCGAGCCATGCATGGTGAAGATCTGGTTGTAGGTCTCTGGGCCGAGGAAATCGTTGTTGGGGACAGCCAGCTGGTAGCGCATCAGCAGGGCCAATACCCCGCCGAATAGGAGAAAAAGAAAAGCAGCGATGGTATACCAAAGGCCAATCTCAGTATTATTGACGGCGGTCACAGCAGACCAGCCCTTGGGTGCTGCCCATACCTTGAGCAGTCTTTCCTCCTGGGCCTTTTTTAAGGCCTTGTCCTCTTGTCGGGCCTTCACTGCAAGCTCTCCAGATAGGCGGCCAATGTTCGCAACGCCTCACCCTCAAAGGTGTTGAACGATGGCATCTTATTGCCTGGCTTAAGGATCTGATTGCCTGCAACCCAACCCGCCAGTGTCCCAATATTATTGGGCAGAATACCTGCCGCTAAGGAATAGCGCCTGCCCACATGGGTAAGATCTGGCCCAAATCGACCACCAGCGGGTGTGCCCCGCACAGTGTGGCAGGTACCACAGCCGCTATTAATAAATAGCCGCTGACCCCGCATTAAAAGGGGACTCCCTCGATCCTTGACCGGTTGCGCTTCTTGCTCAAGCCAGAGGGCGAAATTTTTTGGGGTTTCCGCAATGACGTAAAAAGCCATCAGTGCATGGGGGCCACCACAATATTCGGCGCATTGGCCCCGATAGGTGCCGGGTTGATCGGCTTGAAGGACCAAACGATTGGTGCGGCCAGGAACCATATCGATCTTGCCGGCCAAGGGTGGGACCCAAAAGCTGTGGATGACATCAGCCGATTTAAGTAATATTTCTACCGGTTCGCCAATGGGGATATGCACCTCATTGGCACTCACGATAGGTTGCTTCTGGCCGGGAGGCAGGTAGCGAATTTCCCACCACCACTGTTTGCCGATAACTTCAATCTGCAGTGCTCCCGAAGCGACGGGCTGTCGCAAGGTGGGTCCTAGAGAAAAGCTGTAAGTGAGCAGAGTGCTCAGGACCACTAGCGGCAGGGCGACACCGCCACCCAGAATAAGACCATACCCGGCGGGGGAACCGTGTCGCTCGGGTCGAATTCTAACGGCATAGAAAGCAATCCCGAGGACGATGACATAGATAATGAAGGCGCCTACGGCCATAGACCACCAGAGTGCCGCGATCTCCCGGGCGGCGGTACCGCTTGGCGCCAAGGCAGATTGAATCCCCCTACAGCCGGCAAGCTGACCCCATAGGGGTAGCAGGAGCCATCTTCCCAAGTGGAATCTACGGCCGCCAGCAGTCATGGCTAACGCAGCGTATATAAATAGGCGGCCATATGGCGGGCCTCTACCTCATTAATGCCCAGGGCGGGCATGACTGTCTTGGGATCGATGAAAGGGGGATTTTGCAACCATAAGGTTAGCCAGGCAGGTCGGTTCGGTATTCTTCCGGCGATATAACTGCGACGACCAAAACCCTCGAGCGAAGGTCCCACCGATCCGGTTAAGGTGTTGACTCCAGGAATCGGGTGGCAAGCGGTACAGCCATAGTGGGCGATTAGGTTGCGCCCGGTTTTGGGGTTTCCTCCGAGCACGCAAAGATGTAAGGGAATATCGTCAGCTTTGCAAGCTGTCCTTGCTTCTGCATTGATCTTTGTGGTGGGTTGGGGAGGCGGAGGGCGAACTGTTTCGAAATAAAGGGCCACGGCCCGGATATCCCTCTCACTTAGGCGCTTGGCGATGTTTTCCATGATAGCCAGAGGATCATTTTGGCGAATATTTCGCTTCCAGAGCAGCAGCTGCAGTTCAATATAGGGGGCATACTGTCCCGCTAGATAGGGAATATTCGGTGGATTGCCCGCTCCTTTAGAACCATGACAGAAGACGCAGGCTTGCACGTCTTCCCCTCGCGGCTCTTCCTCCAAGCCTTTCTCGGCAATGAGGCGACCCCGCTCTAGCACCTCCGGGGCTACCTTGGGCGGCGGAAAATAAGAGGCCGTGCTTGCGGCATAATAGGAGGCAACATCCTGCATCTGCTGCTCCGTGAGTTCCCGGGCAATAGAGGCCATAATGTCATTGGAGCGAGCGCCGGAAGCATAGTCGATAAGCTGTTTATAAAGATAATAGGCTGCTTGTCCTGCAAGGCGGGGAAAGGCTCCCGTGCTGTCGCCGGCCCCTTTGAGGCCGTGACAGAGAAAGCAGGGGGTAATCGTGGCGTCCTTACCGCCGACCACAATGGCGCGGCCAGCAACCGGATCCGCTTGATCGGGAAAAGTGATATCGGCGGCAAGTGGCTTTAACATGACTGTGGCAAGGGTGAGCGTGAGCATCCATAATTTTGGCTTAAAATGGGGAATATGATGACGACGAGAATGGTGCTTTTCCTGTGGGTGCTGGCCAATGCTACGGGTCTGGTTAGCGCGGCTGAACAGGAGACTCTTGTGGCCCAGGGAAAATATGTGTTTCGGGCGAGTGCATGCGAAAGCTGTCATACCGATGTAGAAAATAATGGCGCATTTCTTGCCGGCGGCCGGGCAATGGAGACGGACTTTGGTACCTTTTATACACCGAATATCACTCCGGATCTGGACACGGGTATCGGCCGCTGGACCTTGGAAGACTTCCGTCAGGCGATGATGACAGGGACGCGACCTGATGGCAGCCCCTATTATCCGATTTTCCCTTATCGCTGGTATACTGGGATGCTGCCGGAAGACATTGCTGCCCTGTGGGCCTATCTCCAATCTATTGAGCCGATTAAAAACAACGTGCCGCCCCACGATCTCAAATTTCCATTCACCTTTCGCTGGCTTAATTGGATTTGGAGACTGATTAATTTTAAGCCAGGCAAGAGGATCTTCGATGAACAGCGCCCGGCACAGTGGAATCGGGGGGCTTATTTGGTTAATCATCTCGGGCACTGTGGCGCTTGCCACACGCCAAAAACCTTTGGCAATTTCATCGGTATTGAATTTCTCGGCGGCTCGAGAAAGATTCCGGGGGTTCTCCCTGCTCCCAACATCACCCCTTCTCAAAAAGCAGGAATCGGCATTTGGTCGCAGCAGGATATTGTTAGAGCATTGAAGCGGGCGATAGGGCCGGATGGAACTCCCATTCGGGGCCCTATGGCCGAGTATGTGTTGTTCGGTTCTAGCTATCTGACTGACGAGGATCTTAACGCCATGGCTATTTATCTGCGGTCCTTGCCCATAAAGGAACAAACTGTAGAGACGGTTGAGGAGGAAATTCAAGAGATGCTTGGCCATGGCGATTAGGGTTCATACTCAGTGAGGGAGTTGATTCGCTTTGCCGGCAACCGAACCCGGGCAAAGTAGAGGGCGAGCCCGCGGATTTCCTCATCACTCAACTTTTTAGCAATCTCTGCCATCAGTTCAAGCGAATCATTCTGGCGCAGGCCCCGCTTCCATAGTTGAAGCTGACGCTCAGTATAGCTAGCAAATTGTCCGGCAAGGTAAGGATAACTAGGTGGGATACCAGCGCCTGCGGTCGCGTGACACAGGGCGCAGGCCCTAATAGAGCGTTTATCTGACCCAATGGCTGACAGGATTCCCCCTTGCTGCAAAAGTCGGGGTTCTCCCTCTGGACGCGGCGGATAAGGTGTATTCTTGATGGAGGCATAATAAGCAGCAACGGCCGCCCTTTGTTTTTCCGTCAAAACCCTGGCAACGGGAACCATCTCTTCGCTAGGACGAGTCCCAGAGGCAAAATCCTCAAGCTGCTTTTGGAGATAAAATCTGCTTTGTCCCCCTATTCGAGGATGCCCTTCAGAACCATCTCCTTGTCCTAGCTTGCCATGGCATCTAGCACATCTCACCTCTTTGGTGCCCTGCAAGGCAATGCGGCGACCGTTCTCAATTTCTTCTTGGATTGCAAACGTATTGTGGGGTCCGGCCAAGCAGAGCATCAGCCCCAGGGTGCCCGCCGTTAGGAATCGTGCCAACACTGGAATGCAGGGTAACTGCCCAGCTTGGATGGCTTGTAGAAGCACCGGCTCTTTTCCTTTGGCTACGGTCGCCGCCCTAAAGTATCCGCCATATAGGCATTGCGTTTCCCCATAGGTTTAGGTTTGCCGGTGGTGGTATCCATCTTGGTTTGGTGCTCCATTTCGGCGTTAAATTCTGCCCCTATCAGCACCGTTAGGGCCGTTAGCCAAAACCATAGCATCAAACTGACAACTGCGCCCAATGAGCCATAGGTTTCGTTATAGGACCCAAAATGAGACACATAAAAGGAAAATAACGCCGACACCAGTATCCACAGTAAGGTGGCGACTACAGCCCCAATGCTGACCCATTCCCAGCGGGGAGCTCTACGGCTAGAGCCAAAACGATAAAGTATAGCTAAAGCTATTATAACGATCACCGCTAGTAGGGGCCATCGTAACCAGATAAGGAGTACTTTGGTTTCTTCGCCGAGGCCAATATAGCCAAGCAGCGTAGGTAGGGCTACAATCAAACTCAGGGCAGCGACACTAAACAGGATTTCCCCCAGCGTAAGTAACAACGCCATTAAATTAAACCGGATCCAAGAGCGCTTTTCCTCCTCCTTATAGACGATGTTCAATGCCGTCATCAGTGCCCCCGTCCCCAGCCGCGCGCTCCATAAAGTCAGCAGGACCCCGAGCAGGGCACTCAGACTAAGAATAGTCGTCGATTGGCTTGTCAGGGTGTGGAGTTGGCTCCGAAGAATCTCCCAAGCCTCCGCGGGAATCACGTCATCCAATAAAGTAAGCTGGGCTTCCACATCTGCTGGGTTTGCCAGTACTCCGTAGATGGAGACCAGAGCTGCTAGGGTGGGGAAAATCGCTAGCAGGGCGTAAAAGGCTACCCCGGCAGAAACGATAAGCACATTGTTTTGGGAAAGTTGATCCAAAACTCGCCAGCCAATATCCCGCCAACCCAATAGGGGCAGGTGCCAGGGCTTAATGGCGCTACGGCCTCGGCGGTGTAGCCGCGGATCCTGCTTGATCTGTGTCTCTTTTTGATGTGCTGCACGCAGGGCCGCCAGTAAGGTGGGAATCTGCTCGTCTACCACCGCCCATAGGCCCATAGAACTGGGGTTGAATCTTGCGTTAGCGGTAATCTCTTTGAAACTGGCTAAGGTACGCCACTCCTCCTCTTTCAACCAAGGGTGAACATCATCGGGCAAACTTTGGGCTGCCTGGTAAATCCCTTCTAGGTTGTACAGCACAGCATCAACGGCCATTTTATTTTGATAAAAAGTGGCCTCATTCATATTTTGGGTATAGCGGAGTATTTGGCGGCAACCGAACTCCATTTCAGCCCAATATTGCCGCCATTCAAGGGTAGGAGTATTGATAGTCATATTCTAGAATATATATATATTATTCAACGGGGTACTCTTCTTTATCGCCCTGTGCCTTGATGCCTTTTGGTGACCGTTCTACTTGATATATCGTCGGTCGATGCACTGCTGGAAATTGGGCTAGGTGCTCATTAAGCAGATGCATATTTTTGCGATTGGCCTTCCAGCGGATATCGAACAGATCACCGACTAAGGGTACAGTCCCCACTATGCCATCAACTACAACATTCCAAATCATGCGCAGCAGCATTGTGGTGGGTATTCCCAAGCGTTGTGCCTCAAGGACGATGTAAGCGGACAGCGCGGTTGTAATCCCATCGCCCACACCGGGAATCAGACCCACTAGGCCATCCCATCCGATTCGCCAGTTAGTGCCTGGAATGCGAAACCGTTCGTCCAGCCAATAGGCGAGTTTAGCTAAGCGATCTCGATCTTGACTAGTCCACTGAGTCTTGCCGGTGGGTCTTGAGCGCCGTTGTATAGCCATAAGGAAAATTTCTGACCTCTAGCGTTTTGCAATAATCCACACGGCGTGAATAATGCCAGGAATATAGCCGAGCAGTGTCAACAGAATATTCAACCAGAATTGACCACCCAATCCGACCTGTAAAAATACGCCTAGGGGGGGCAACAGAATTGCAAACAGAATGCGTAGAAGATCCATGTGTATTACCTCACTTTTTGCTTACCGATTTGAAGATAAAGGGTACTTCCTTGTGCCCTAATTTTTACGTCGCTGTTTCACTTTCACTCTAAGCTATCGACTATTTCCTGCCTTGCTATAACTTGCTGAGGAAAGGCGCCGGGTTTCCTTAATTTACTATAGAGGGGGAGATCGGCGTCGGCCCATAATCAGAAACACTACAAACAAAACAATTCCTACAACAAACAAAATCCAAGCAATTTCTACTGCAATTCCAGCCACTCCCGTAAAGCCTAGGAGGGCGGCCACAAGGGCCACGATCAAGAAAGTTATTGCCCAACCAAACATTTTATTTATTCCTCCATATTGACTACATTTTTTTAATCAAATTTGATAACAGGAAAGCCTGTTGTGAATTTATGAGCAGGTTTAATGCCAACTTTATTAATATCAGCGGATTTTGATTCTTACAGCTTGGATAACTTTTAAAAATTTTTAAATTCTTGGATTTTAAAAAGGAAGAAAATCGTCAATTGTACCTTCTAACTCTTTGTAGTTTTTACACCCAACTTGCAAGCATTACATGGATTGAGACAACGCGTGGGTCCGCAGCTTCTTACTAAAGAGACTTCTAACTGTGGAAGAAACCGCACTCGTCCCCATGGTATGTTTTCTGCATCCTTATAAACGTGATGGCGACTACGTAATGGTGATATCAGGGGTAAAAAAATAAGATATGGAAAAAACAATTTTGATTACTGGCGGGGCGGGTTTCATTGGTTCCCATGTGGCCGATGAACTACTCGCTGCAGGCTACCGAGTGCGGATACTCGATAGCCTGGAAGCACAAGTCCACGGTCTCGATCGGCAACGCCCAGGCTATTTAAATCCTGAAGTAGAACTGCAAAGAGGGGATGTGCGGGATCCTGAAGCCGTTGCGCAGGCGTTGGAAAGCGTAAGTGGAGTATTCCACTTCGCAGCCCGGGTAGGCGTGGGACAAAGTATGTATGAAATTGAATCCTATCTGGATACCAATGTACGAGGTACTGCCGTGCTGCTCGAACAGCTTGTGAAGCGGCCGGTTGAATGCCTTGTCGTGGCTTCGAGCATGAGCATTTATGGTGAAGGGCTTTATCGCTCTGCGACGGGCAACCTCATCGAAGTGGAACGTTCTATTGCTCGGCTCCGCAGTGGCGAGTGGGAAGTCAGCGGGCCAGAAGGGGAAAAGCTTGAGCCCGTTCCAACCCCCGAGTCTAAGCATCCGGCGTTGGCCTCCATTTATGCCCTATCGAAGATGGATCAAGAGCGGATGTGTTTGCTCTTTGGACAGGCTTACGATATTCCTGTGGTGGCGCTGCGGTTTTTTAACACCTATGGCGAACGCCAAGCGCTATCAAATCCTTATACGGGTGTGCTCGCTATTTTTGGCAGTCGGCTGCTCAATGGTCGTCCTCCTTTAGTCTTTGAGGATGGACACCAGCGGCGTGATTTTGTCCATGTGCGAGATGTGGCCCGCGCCTGCCGACAAGCCCTTGAGATTCCCGATGCTGCCGGGCAGGCCTTCAATATAGGTAGCGGCCGTAGCATTTCCATTCTCGAACTCGCTCAAAAGACTGCCCAGGTAATCGGTAGCGATCTCATGCCAAACATCACTGGAGAGTATCGCAAAGGCGACATCCGCCACTGCTTTGCCGACATTAGCCGGGCACGGCGCATTCTTGGCTTTGAGCCCGAAGTCTCGCTGGAGGAAGGTCTCAGCACATTCGCCGAATGGTTAGCGGAACAACAGCCGGTCGATCGGGTCGATGAGGCTCGGGATGAGCTTCTCGCGCGAGGGCTGGCAGTATGATGGCCGGAGCACCCGGAAGAAAACAGGCCCGCTGTGGTATAAACGAGTGGTTTGCCCTAGGTGAGTACCGGCAAGCTGAACAACTACTGGATGATGCCTGTGCTGCTGGGTTTCGAGATATCCGCTTGGCGGTGACGTTAGCCCAATGGAATAGCCCTAAGGCACGGGCATGGTATGGTTGGCTAATCGCTAGAGCGGCCGAGCGCTTTGAGGTGGTCATTGCACTCCATCGTCTCCTGCCTCACCATTCCCATCAACTTCCTCCGGCATGGGTCCATGAAGCTTTAGCTTATCAAAGGTTTTTTGGGGAAGCGTGCAATGAGTTGGGGGACAGCATCCAATGGTTGGAATGTGCTGATTTGTTGGGAGTCCCCTCATGGCCAGATGCCTCTCCCCAATCAGCAGGGTTGCTATCCAAGCTTTTGTGCGAATCATCCGCGCCAAGCCTTTGTTTGGGTGGGCTCGTATTGGATGCGCGTTGGTTGGCCATCGCCTATCGCCAGGGGCTATTCGATTCGGTGCAAGCGCTTGCTTTTCGACGGTTTTCCCAGGCCGATAAGGACGGTGAGCTTGCTAAAGTGGATGAGGTTCTACCCGCTCCCCAGAGGCTGGAGCGTTGGTTAACCCCGGATCCGATCCCCCCTCGGCGTGACAGCGGCATTGGACTCCTTGTGGGAGAATGGGGTGGCTTGCTTAATGGGGCGGTGGAACGGGTTTATCTAAATTTGACTGCGGTGCCCGCCGAGGGCGAACGGCAGCCGGGACGTGGCCTGCGTACTGCCGATGGTAAACCCGCTCTGCTGGGACGCTTGCTGCAGCTGCAGGGCGGCGGATACGCCAGAGTGCAGGAGGTTGCCACCTGGGGCCAGGGTAGTGGAAAAAAGGGGGGGCGCGATCGGGAACTGGTCATTGGCGGTGCTGGGTTCATCGGTTGCAATGTGGCGGCACGGCTTGCCGCCCAGGGTCATCAGATTTTGGTGCTCGATGATCTTTCCCGCCCTGGTACCGAGTGCAATTTGGAGTGGTTACACCAGCGCTTTCCTAATCAGATCGAAGTGCTGCTGGCAGATGTGCGGGATCGAGACGCGGTCCAGTATGCTGTACAGCGGGCCTGCAGGATATTTCATTTTGCAGCTCAGGTAGCAGTGACTACCAGTCTCAAACAACCGTTTTTTGATCACGATGTGAATACGGTAGGGACTTTGAATGTACTGGAAGCAGCGCGTCGTCGGCGATATCCGCCGGGCCTGGTGTTTACTTCCACTAACAAAGTTTATGGTGATCTCGACGATTTAGAACTGCAACTGACCGCCTCTGGCTATGCCCCAGTGGATGATGTGATTCGTAGCCGCGGGATTGATGAATCCCGCCCGCTGAAATTCTGCAGCCCTTATGGCTGTTCCAAGGGCGCTGCCGATCAGTATGTGCTTGATTACGCCCGTACCCTGGGCTTGCCTGCGACGGTTTTGCGTATGAGCTGCATCTATGGTCCACGGCAATTTGGTAATGAGGATCAGGGATGGGTTGCCCATTTTATCCGCCAGGTGGTGAGTGAAACACCCATCACCTTCTATGGCGATGGACTTCAGGTGCGTGATGTGCTCTATGTGGATGATTTAGTAAAGGCGTTGCTAACTGCGGCTAATCACCTTCCAGCCATTGCGGGTGAGGCCTTCAATATGGGAGGTGGACCCCAGAATGTACTCAGCCTGCAAGGATTGGTAGATCAACTGGCGGTTTTGCATCATCGGGTTCCGGTGGTGTACAGGAAAGACTGGCGTCCAAGTGATCAGCGTTACTATGTTTCAGATACGAGCAAATTCCAGCGGGTCACGGGCTGGCGTCCAGCCATTGGAAGCAAGGAAGGGGTGCGGCAGCTTTATGAATGGATGCAGCAGGAGCTGACTGCCTCTCGCCCTGCTGCACACTCAGAAAAAGAGCAGGTCGTCTTATGAGATATGCATTGATTAACCCGATCTGGACCTTTGAAGGAAGCATCTACTTCGGCTGCCGGGATCCTCATTTGCCACTTGAATTGGGATACGCTAAGCAGATGCTTGAGGGCGCTGGGCACGAGGTGCTTCTCCTTGATGCCACTTTAGATCATCTCTCGCAAAGCGAACTCTGCGCCCGCGTAGCTACTTTCGGACCTGATATGACCGTCATCCCCACGGCCCCCAGTTATCTCTTTTGGCGCTGTCCGCCGCCAGAACTGCGCGTGCCTCAACAGTTGGTCCAAGCGCTTGGCGCAGCTGCGGGTATCCGGATTCTCGTGGGCCCCCATGCCTCGACCACGCCCCGTGCGGCGCTCCGTAAAGTGGGCGGCGATATTGCCGTGCTCGGGGAATGCGAAGAGGTACTCGTTCAGCTGGGCAGCCACTTATCGCGACTGCAAGAGGTGAGTGGCATTGCCTATCTACACGATGAGCAATGGCGGGTGCAGGGCGGACCGCAAATGGTGAATCTAGCTTCATTACCCGCGCTGCATTGGCCTCAGCACTTTTTGAGCGCACATCGGCATCATCATCATCGCTTCGATGAGCCGCAGCAGGGATTCGGCGCAGAAATTGAAGCTTCGCGGGGGTGTCCCTATGCCTGTTCGTTCTGCGCCAAGACGGATCATCGCGACCAATTCCGCCGCCGACCGCTGGATACACTCCTAGAAGAGCTAGACGGACTTATCAGCCAAGGAGTGAGATATGTTTATTTTATTGATGAGATTTTTCTCCCTCAGCGGCCGCTGCTGCAGGCGTTGAAACAGCGCCCCGTCCAATTTGGCATTCAGACCCGCATCGATCTTTGGAAGCCGGAAATGCTGGATCTGCTCGGTGAGAGCGGCTGTGTCTCCGTGGAGGCAGGGGTAGAGAGTCTCAGTGAGAGAGGCCGGGACTTGCTCAATAAGCATTGCCGGTTGAAAACCGTCCAGCTGCAAGAGCGGCTTATCTATGCGCGCCGCAATATTCCTTTCGTCCAGGCCAGCTTGCTCGATTCCCAGGTCGACGATCATGCCCAGGTAGAGGAATGGCGGCAGACCTTGCTCGCCCATGGCGTCTGGGCGAACAAACCCGTGCCCATGTTCCCTTATCCGGGATCGCCAGATTATATAAAACTTTGGGGCGTGCCGGATGACCTGGCGTGGGAACGGGCCGTGGACTACTATTTGCAGATGTTTTCTGAGTTTAGCGACATTCAAGAGGAGCTTCCTCGACCCCTTGAACACCTGGAACTTGGCGCCGCTGCAGCTTCATGAGAAAGAAACCGAGAACTCTACGCGTTCTCATGAGTGCTGATACAGTAGGGGGGGTATGGGTCTATGCGCTGCAACTTGCTACCGCCCTGCGTCGCTATGGCGTCCAGGTGGTACTTGCCACTATGGGGGCGCCCTTGTCCTTCCAGCAACGCCGCCAAGTGGAGCAGGTGCCTGATATGGTGGTGTGTGAAAGCCATTTTCGCCTCGAATGGATGGACGCACCCTGGAAGGATGTTGAACAGGCTGGACAATGGTTGCTGCAGTTGGAACGGCGATATTGTCCCGATCTAGTCCATCTCAATCACTACTCCCATGGCGATCTCGATTGGCGGGCACCGCGGTTAGTGGTGGGCCATTCTTGCGTGCTCTCCTGGTGGCGCGCCGTTTTTTCCAAGGAGCCACCTATCGATTATGACCCTTATCGGTGGCGGGTTCGACAAGGGCTCCAGGGGGCAGATTTAGTCGTGGCACCTTCCCGTGCCATGCTTTCGGCCTTGAAGTCTCATTACGGCCCCCTTTCCCGTACCACAGTTGTCTACAACGGTCGTAGGCATTTGGAATATGCTTGCTTGAAGAAAAAGCCTTATGTTTTGGCCGTGGGCCGGGCCTGGGACGCGGCAAAGAACTTGGCGACCTTGGCCCATATCGCTCCATCCCTGCAGTGGCCAGTCTATCTGGCGGGCGAAATAAAACATCCCGACGGGGGCCATGTCGAACTGGACCATGTCCGGATCTTAGGGCAGCTTGCACCAGAATTCATCGCCCATTGGTACGGGCAGGCTAGCATTTATGCGCTGCCTGCCCGCTACGAGCCATTCGGTCTGTCAGTGCTTGAGGCTGCGTTGGCAAAGTGTGCTCCTGTGATTGGGGACATCGATAGTTTACGAGAATTGTGGGATGGAGCAGCTTGTTTTGTTCCAGCAGATGATCCCCAGGCACTGCAGGACACCATCAATCGCCTTATCGATGATCCCGCTCGGCGAGAAGCAATTGCCCATCTTGCTGCGGCGCGCGCGGGAAAGTATACCTTGGAGCGAATGGCGGCCACTTATTTTGCCCTCTACCAGGATTTGCTTGAGGGCCTTAATTTTTCCGAGGCCCAGGCACCTGCTACCTTAGCATGAGGGCGAGCATGCGAATAGCGCTGTTCTACCATTCATTAGTATCGGATTGGAATAATGGTAACGCCCATTTCCTGCGGGGTATCGCAAGCGAAATAATGGCGCGGGGCCACGAGCTGGTTGTCTATGTTCCCCGTGGAGGCTGGAGTGTAACTAATTTGATTCAGCACTACGGAGAAGGCGCTGTGACTGCGTTTCAGCAACGGTATCCTGAACTTGCAAACCAGGAGCAGGAGTATACGTTAGCAGACTTAGACCTGGAGCGTGCTCTTGACGCTGTCGATTTGGTTATCGTCCATGAGTGGAACGCCCATGAATTGGTCCAGAGAATTGGCGAGCACCGGTCGCGCCATCGGGGATACCGGCTTTTATTTCACGATACGCACCATCGGTCGTTTACTGATAGCCAAAGCATGGCCGCGTACGATCTGCAACATTATGATGGTGTATTGGCCTTTGGCGAGGTGATCCGGGATCGGTATCTTACTGAAGGGTGGGCCCAACAGGCATGGGTTTGGCATGAAGCTGCCGATACGCGGATATTTCACCCCCTGGATGATAGGCCCAGGGAAGCGGAAGTGGTATGGGTGGGTAATTGGGGAGATGAGGAACGTACAAGTGAGCTCTATGAGTTTCTGTTCGACCCGGTGATGGAAGAGCAGTTGCGCACGAATGTTTATGGAGTGCGTTATCCCCAACAGGCGCAGGCACAGCTCCGAGAGCGCGGTATTACTTACCGGGGGTGGTTGGAAAACTCCCGAGTACCGGAGGTCTTTGCCCGCCACTGTGTGACTGTGCATATCCCACGGCGCCCTTATGTAGAAGCTTTACCTGGTATTCCTACCATTCGACCTTTCGAAGCGCTCGCTTGCAAAATCCCTCTGGTCTGTACGCCATGGGAGGATGCCGAAGGTCTGTTTACTCCAGGTGAAGATTTTCTTATTGCCCGCAACGGCGAGGAAATGAGGCGCTGCCTACGGGAAATCATCAATGACCGCGATAGGGCAGCTGAATTAGCATCCCATGGCTACCGCACTCTTCTGGGCGCCCATACCTGCGCCCATCGGGTCGATGAGTTATTGAGTATTTATCATGAGCTCAATGTATCCCATGAATCTCAACCTCACCTCAGGAAATAGGCTATGAAAAGGGGATTACAGATCGCTTTTTTTGGTTCGAGTCTGGTCTCGGCCTACTGGAATGGCGCGGCAACCTACTACCGCGGTCTCATTCGTGCATTGCACGACCGTGGGCATCGGGTGCAATTCTTCGAGCCAGATGCCTATGAGCGGCAACGACATCGGGATATGGAAGACCCCCCTTGGGCAGAGGTCGTGGTCTATGGAGCAGAGGGGACTGCAGAACTCGAGCGTGCGCTTGAGTCTGCTCGGAGTGCGGATGTCATTGTCAAGGCAAGCGGCATTGGTGTATTTGATGAGTATCTGGAGGCAGTCGTGCCGGAATTGGCAGGCCCTAATACTCTCTGTGTGTACTGGGATGTGGACGCGCCAGCAACCCTAGATCGGATGCGCCTTAATCCTTCCGATCCCTTCCACGGGCAGGTGGCGCGGTATGATTTGGTACTGACTTATGGTGGCGGCAATCCCGTGGTGGAGGGCTATCGCGCTGTTGGCGCGCGTCAGTGTATCCCTATCTACAATGCCCTTGATCCTGGAACTCATTATCCTGCCGCACCGGATTCTCGGTTCGAGGCTGCCCTAGGCTTTCTTGGCAATCGACTGCCCGATCGCGAAGCGCGGGTGGAATATTTCTTTCTGGATGCTGCCGCTCGATTACCTGGAAAGCAGTTCCTTCTGGGCGGAAGCGGTTGGGGTGACAAGCCTATGCCTGGCAACGTGCGCTATTGCGGTCACGTTTATACCCGGGATCATAATGCCTTCAACTCTACCCCTACAGCCGTACTTAATATCTCTCGGGAAAGCATGGCCCGCTACGGATTCTCCCCGGCTACCCGGGTGTTTGAAGCTGCCGGTGCCGGCGCTTGTCTTATTACCGATTTGTGGGAGGGTATTGAGGATTTTCTTGAGCCGGATCAAGAAGTACTCATTGCAGCGGATGGGGCGCAAGTGGCTGAACATCTGGCGGAATTGACTCCCGAACGGGCGCGCGTGATGGGTGCCTCGGCCCGGAAGCGGATATTACAGGAGCATACTTACGCCCATCGTGCAGCCCAGCTTGAGTCGGTGCTCGTAGGTTATTCATTCCCATCCTATCGAGGAGCGGTCTTATGAGCCCACGGAAGTTGGTGATATTAGGTTTGTCAATCACCTCCTCATGGGGTAATGGGCACGCCACTACCTATCGAGCTCTAGTGCGCGAATTGGTCCAGCGTGGGCACCAGGTGATATTCCTGGAGCGTGATATGCCATGGTATCGAGATACGCGGGATTTACCGAGCCCCCCCTATGGGCGGACCCATTTGTATGAAAACCTTGAGGAATTATTTGATACTTATCAAGGCATCATTGAGGATGCCGATCTAGTCATTATTGGTTCCTACGTGCCGGATGGAATCAAGGTGGGACATTGGGTGTTGGCGCATGCTCGGGGAATCGTCGCCTTTTACGATATTGATACCCCCGTGACGCTGACTGCATTGGCCCAGGGTAGAGCAGAGTACATTTCCCCGGATCTGATCCGGCGTTATGACCTTTATTTATCGTTTACGGGTGGTCCAACGCTGCAGCGGCTCGAGCACGAGTTCGAAGCCCAGCGCGCACGGGCACTATACTGCTCGGTGGATCCAGAAGCTTATTACCCGCAAGTGGTTGAGGCCTCTTGGGATCTGGGATATTTGGGCACCTACGCCCCAGATCGGCAACCGATGTTGGAATGCTTGCTGAATGCACCGGCACGGGCGTGGTTTGAGGGTCGTTTTGTAGTGGCAGGGCCTTCCTATCCTACCACCGTTCAGTGGCCCTCCAATGTGGAACGCATTGAGCACTTGCCGCCCAGTGAGCATGGAAGCTTTTATAATCGCCAACGCTTCACCCTTAATATTACCCGTGCAGATATGGCCCAGAGCGGCTATGCGCCCAGTGTGCGCTTATTTGAAGCCGCTGCTTGCGGCATTCCCATTATCAGTGATGGGTGGTCAGGAATCGATGAATTCTTCCATCCAGGGACGGAAATTTTGCTTGCGAGCAGTGCCAAGGAAGTGGTGAGCTTTCTCCAAACAATGCCTGAGGAGCACCGCTGTGCCTTAGGCGAGCAGGCGCGCCGCCGTGTCCTTGCGGATCACACCGCTGCCCAGCGGGTGAAAGAGCTAGAAAGCTATATCGAGGAGTGCTTTGCGGGATTGGGTGCAGAGACTCATTGAAACCAGTTAGGGCGACTCCAATCCCATCGCCAGTTGAGCGCTATAGGATGCAGGTTGGGGAGTATGGCTCAGCAATTTATCGAAATAGGTGATAGTGTGCATAAGACCCGCTTCGAGTTCAATCCGAGGCTGCCAGCTAAGCAATTCCTGAGCACGGAGAATATCGGGCCGCCGCCGTTGGGGGTCATCCCCAGGAAGAGGCCGGAAAACGATCTTTGAGCGGGAATTGGTAAGGCGGCGCACCATCTGGGCTAGCTCAAGCACGGTGAGCTCTTGCGGATTACCCAGATTGATAGGGCCGGTGATCTTCGCAGGCGAGTGCATGAGGCGGAACAGGGCTTCGATTAGGTCAGTTACATAGCAGAATGATCGTGACTGTGAGCCGTTGCCATAGAGTGTAATGGGCTTGTGGTGTAGCGCTTGGACGATAAAATTCGATATGACGCGCCCATCTTCGCATTGCATATAGGGTCCGTAGGTGTTGAAGATACGGGCGACCTTTACGGGCAATTGATGTTGTTGATGATAAGCGAAAAAAAGGCTTTCAGCGCAGCGTTTGCCTTCATCATAACAGGAGCGGGCGCCAATAGGGTTAACATGTCCCCAGTATTCTTCGTCCTGGGGATGTTGCTGAGGATTGCCGTAGACTTCGCTTGTGGACGCCTGCAGGATTTTCACCTGGAGCCGTTTGGCAAGCTCCAGCATATTAATAGCACCATAGGCATTCGTTTTGAGGGTTTGTACCGGATCCCGTTGATAATGGATGGGGCTTGCAGGGCAGGCCAAATTGTAGATTTCATCTACCTCTAGGTAAAAAGGAAGGCACACATCATGGTGAATCATTTTGAAGCAGGAGTAGTCGAGAAACTCGCGAATATTATCTTTTGAACCCGTATAGAAGTTGTCCATACAAAACACCTGGCAGCCTTCTTGGAGCAGGCGAGCACACAAGTGACGTCCTAGAAAGCCAGCACCGCCTGTTACTAACACTCGCTTCATTCTTTCTTCTCCTGTGAGGTTGTCTGGGCGCACGCTTAAGTTATTGTGACGCAAGAAATATTCCAGGTGCAGGGAAGTGTCCCCGTACAGCTGAATTGCTTCAATCAATTCAGCTACTTGGATAATTATCAGGAATTGATAAGAGGCTATTCTCTGCCGCTATATTCATCTAAGGTTCTGAATCATATGTAAAGATTACACTGGCTATGCAATTTTTTCGTGGGCCGTGGAATGGCTAGGGGAATTTTACGAGGACTATTGGGTTCAAGTATTTGTTTCCTGGTAGAGGGAAAGCGAGATCACCTACTGGTGTGAAATATGCATGATATCTGTTGAGTACCCTCAACACATTCAGGTATTGAATAACCCAAGATGAAAAGCAATGATTGAAGCAATTAAACTGTGGAACGAGCCGAATAATCTTTCTCATTGGGACTTTGAAATAGATCCTAAGTGGCGGCAGTTTGCAGCCATGGTTCAACAGTCTTCTGAGGCTATCCGTAGATTAGTGCCGGATTTGCCTATCGTGCTTGGTGGGATTTCCCCCATTGATCCTAATTTTATTCGGCTGTTGCGCAGCTATGGCACCCTGGAGGCCGTCGATGCTGTGGCAGTGCATGGTTTTCCCCTGGACTGGAACCATTGGAAGATTGATGAATGGCCAGCCAAGATCGGGGAGATTGAAGAGGTGGCGCAGTTGCCTGTGTGGGTGGCCGAAGTCGGCGTATCCACCTTCGGAGCGGATGAAGTTCAGGTGTTTGGTCTGCAGCGAACTTTGGAGCTGTTGCGCAATTGGTCAGAGCGAGTCTACTGGTACAGCTTACTGGATCTTCCACCATCTTGGGGCGCAACGACCCGCCATAAGGAAAGCGAAGGCAGCTCCTATTACCGTCACTTTCACATGGGATTGATCCGGGCCGATGGAACACCTAAGCCGGCGCTGCAGCATTTTGATCCTGCCTTTG
The DNA here is from genome assembly GCF_004421105.1 of Nitrosococcus wardiae. NCBI lineage: Bacteria > Pseudomonadati > Pseudomonadota > Gammaproteobacteria > Chromatiales > Chromatiaceae > Nitrosococcus > Nitrosococcus wardiae. The sequence goes on along the minus strand of NZ_CP038033.1, from coordinate 3,250,227 downwards.
GCATCTGTCAGTGGTTCCATTTCGGTGATAATCGGTTAGCGTTCGCTGTCGATTGGTTGCGGCGTTTGGGGATTCGTCGTCTACGGACGGGTATCAGTTGGGCGGATTGGCACCGGCCGGGGGCGGTTGCTTGGTTCGATCAGCAAATGGAAATGTTGCAAGATTTCGATGTGACGATCACTTTGTGTTTTACTCCTCCTAGTCGCGGCCAGCGCGCTTGCCATACCAGCCCACCCCTTGATCTTGGCGAGTTTGCGGAGTTCGCCACCCAGGTGGTAACTCGCTACGTTTTGCCAGAGCGGGATCACCTGGCGGCTGGAGCTATCCGTCACAGCAGTAGCAAGTAATGACACTGTTTCTTTGTGTGCGTCATGGGGAAACCAATGTTCTGGGCCGCGTTCTGACTGGCCGCGAACCGGGTGTGCATCTCAATGCCCAGGGATGGAGGCAAGCGAGGCAATTAGCTGAGCGCTTGCGGAATGTTCCCCTGCAGGCTCTTTGTACAAGTCCCTTGGAGCGGGCTCAAGAAACTGCCCAGCCTCTGGCTGATGAGTGCGGGCTAAACACTCGTATCGTCCCTGAGATTAACGAAATCGATTATGGCGATTGGCAGGGCTATTCTATTGAGGAATTGGCTGCTAATCCTTACTGGACGGAATATAACCGTTATCGAGGGTTATATCGGGTACCCGGAGGCGAATCTTTGGCTGAGGTACAGTTGCGTATGGCGCAAGGGTTGGAAAGGTTACGTGGGGAATACCCAGAGGGCTCGGTGGTTTTAATCAGTCACAGCGATCCTCTCAAGACCTTGTTTGCTTATCTTTTAGGAATCCCCCTGGACTTTATTACCCGCTTTGAAATTGATCCTGCCTCCATCAGTGCTGTGGAAATCGGCACCTCTACGCCGCGGGTGCTTTGTCTCAATCATAGGGACAACTTATCCTTTCTTAGGCATGGAGAGAAGTGAAATGGAGAAGCGCGCTGCAGAACCGGAGTCGATCCAAAAGAAGATCGATTCCCTAGCCCCCTGGTTCCATAATCTACATCTACCGAATGGTATTCAGACGGCACCCGAACACTTTCTCGGCGATTTCCCCGCCTATAAATGGCAGGAACTGGCTATTGGACTGCCAGATAATTTAGCTGGCTGGACCGCGCTGGATGTAGGTTGTAATGCCGGCTTTTACAGTTTTGAATTGGCGCGCCGTGGAGCTTATGTGACAGCCATCGATAGCAATGCTCATTACCTGCGCCAGGCTAGGTGGGCGGCGGAGCAGTTTGGGCTTGCTGAACAGATCCAGTTTTGCCAAAGACAAGTCTACGATTTGGCCGGTGACACAGACTCTTATGATCTAGTTCTCTTTCTTGGGGTAATGTATCACTTGCGCTATCCTCTGCTTGGTTTAGATATCGTGACTCAAAAGGCCCGCCGGCTCTTCTGTTTCCAAAGTATGACCCTGCCGGGAACGGAAGTATTCTCTGGTACAGATGGCCGTCGTTTCGATGAGCGCGAACTTCTGTGCGATGCGGGTTGGCCCAAGATGGCTTTCATCGAGGGCCGTTTCGCAGATGATCCTACTAATTGGTGGGTTCCTAACCATGCCTGTATCGAAGCCATGCTTCGTACCTGCGGCATGCAGGTCGTTTCCCACCCAGGACATGAACTTTATATCTGCAAGCCTGATCCAAGCACGCCCGGTTGTGCCCAAGGTTGGAACCGACACGAGTATGAAACCGCTATAGGTCACGAGCGGCGTGCTTCCAAGCAATGTTTTTTCTCCGGCGAAGAGTCCGATGATTGGTAGCGGATGCAAGCAATGGCGGTAGAGAGTCCAAACCGCTTACTTATTTGTCTTCGCTATGGTATCGGCGATTTAGTGATGGAGCTGCCTGCGCTGCGGGGGTTGCGATCGCGTTTGCCGAAGGCTCATCTCACGGCTTTGGGCGCTGCTCCTGCAGTGGCATTATTGGAAGGTGATCCTGATTTTGATGCGGTAATTCCGGCTCAACGCTTTGGCTTCCAACACTGGGGCCATCGCGGTACAGCGGCGGCACGAGAGCGTTTAGGGGAATGGCTCATTGCGGGCGCTTTCGATCAGGTCCTAGATGCTTCACATGCTGTGGTGGGGGTCAGGGAAGTCATCTCAGCGGCCGCCATTCCGGTATTGAACACCGAAAGTAGCTTCGAGACTAACGAGGAACCCCTGGAAGGACGTGGGGTTCGTTCGATTTGGCGCAGCGCCGTCCAGGCGTGGGGTTTGGCAGAGACTGGAAGTCATCCGGAGCCTAACCTCCACATCTCAGAGGCAGTATGCCAATCTGCTCGGCATTTTTGTTATCAGCGGGGCCTTGGTGACCGAGTGGCGGTGGGTATTGCCCCCATTGCCTCTACTGAACTTAAACGCTGGCCCCTGGAGCAGTTGGGTAAGGTGGTGCGTTGGCTCACAGGCGAACAGGGAAGACCGATTTTAGTATTTAGTGCTCCTGGCGAGGAGAAAGTCGCACGGGAGTTGCTGGCGCAGGCTGTGCTTCCCGGGCGCGCTGAGTTTGTGCCGCCGTTTCACCTACAACAAACAGCAGCCCTGATTGCCTGCTGTGGAGCTTTTCTCAGCAACGATACCGGCTTGATGCACATAGCGGCAGCCATGGATGTACCTACTGTGGCGGTCTTTGGGCCGACTTCCCAGCGGGTTTATCTACCCGCGGGCACGGTTGCCGTAAGTAGCGGGTCCGAGTGCTCGCACCGGGTTACGGATCGGTTTGGCCCTTCACCCTGCCTCCTTCAAAACCGTTGTTTAATAGGAAGAGAAAGCTGTATTTCAGCGGTATCGGTGGAACAAGTCACGGCAGCACTCGAACGAGTACTCTGCCACTCCTTTGAGCCCCAGCAGTCAAGTCAGTTTAGCAGAGGAGGCGCATAATGACGGAAGCAAAAAGAAGTGTACCCAATCGACCCTTGGATCTGCGGGAACTTGATGAGCCTTTCTTCGCCCATATCCTGAAGCGGCTTGATGAACTTATCGGGCGTGAAGCCATTTCTTATTTGCATCCTAGCAAGCGATGGGAATATCCTTGGGCATTGGAGCGCGCCCGGCTGTCGCCTGGCAGCAGCATCTTGGACGCAGGTTGTGGCGCTTCTATTTTTCCCGTCTATCTTGCCGAGCTTGGGCATCAGGTAACGGGAGTCGATTTGTCTGTCCCCGCAAGACTAGGTAATCTTCATGGTGTACACATTGATTATGTCAACGCCGGACTCACGAATCTTCCTTTCGCCGACGAAAGTTTCGATGCGGTATTCTGCATTTCAGTCATCGAGCATTTGGGTTATGGGGGGATTCCGCAGGCGCTAGCGGAGCTACGTCGGGTGACCCAGCCCGGTGGGCGGCTGATGATTACTACTGACTATTTCAAGGATGCCAATGCTGAGATCTGGTATGAGGGAGAGGGTGAACCGTTCCGTGTGGATTGGAATTTTTTTGACGAAGAGCACCTGCGTCATTATTTGCTTCAGGCCCCAGGACTTACCCTCGAGGGTGAACTTGATCTGCAAGTGGATTGGAATACTGTACAGCCCCAAATGCGGCGCTTTCATGGATATCCCTACACCTCTGTGGGAATTACCCTTATCCGGACCTAAAGTCAGCCTCCCTCTGGTGGTTAACTAAAGCAGGGATGATTATTGCCAACTGACGGCATAGCGATCGCCCGCCTGCTTTAGAAAGCCGTAGAGCTGGCTGAGGGAAAGCGGGGGAGGAAGCGGATAACGCCCTGGCACTTTGCGTAACTCTTTATAATAACGTGCAAAAGCGGAGAAGTCGCTTGGATAGGCCTTTTTGTCGACGCCGATAAAGCTGCCTTCCGTACGCGCCTGCTCAAGCAGGGTTTGCCAGCGCTCAATAGACGCAAGCCCAATGCTCTCTACTCCATGGGCAAATAACATCAAATGAATATGGTCATAAGGTGCTCTGCTGTGTAGATAATATTCCAGCTGTTTAGCCGAGGGCTCCATATTAAATACCATCCAAAAGGGGGCTGCACCGATGCGTAAGTTCCACCAAGGCTCCATGAGAATGAAGGATTCTACCAGGAGCCGATTTGACATGAATCCCCGTTTGCCATACCACCACCGATAGAGGTCGGCAACCAAGGGGCTTAGGTGTTCCGGTTCGCGAAACACCATTCGCTTAACGCGATATCCTTGGTGCTTTGCAAAGTGTTCCACATCTTCACCAAGGAGCGGCTCGAATCCCCATTCTGCTTCAGGGCTTTCGCCATCCGGTGCGGGCGGTTCCCACCGCCGCTGAGAGGAACCCATCTGCTCAAGGAAGCGCTCTACGCGAGGGCCGCCATGCAGATACTCTTCTTCAGTAACTCCGCCCACAGCCCCATGTTGAAAAAAGTGGCGTTCGCCCACACGGGTGGTTGGCCAGGTGCATTGACAATCCACTAAAAAGAGAGTGCCGCCCGGCTCTAGGTTCTCCTTATAAAAAGCGTTCATAGTCAGCTCCTAGACATCGGCGCTTGACTCGAAAATAAGTAATGTATTGCACCATGAGGTGATCTTGGCTGGGATCGTGCATATGGTGAAGTTGAAGATCGGGATTGGCTGCTAAAAAGTTGCTGCCCTGCTTCCCGTCCTAATGCTAGCGCTTGTTTTGGATCATCGGGATCAGCATTCTGGCGTACGGGAATAAGATAGGTTTGGGGTAACCAAGGTATCTGCAAGGCAGCGCATAGGTGAATTAGTGCCCCGTTAGAAGAACCTACCATTACGGCTGGATATCGCTGCCGCGGATACTGGCTGGCCATCCACTGGGGCGATGGCGTCGGCGCTGACCTGATGCATTTTTTTGGGTGAGACCGCCTCGAAAGATCCGCTGAGTGCAAAAATTTTCTTACGCATAGAAGAAGGCAGCCAGTTCACCATTTGAGTAAAGGGTTCAAGCGCTCGCGATTGGCCGAGTGCCGGGAAGTCTTGGCCCTTGAGAAAATGGCTCAGTGCTCGCAGCATTGCAGAGGCAGAGTCAAAATTGGCTAAATAGGGAGGAGGTTGGTGGCCTATGGTGCTTTAGTTTTTTTGTTTTAGGAATCAGCGCTCAATGGCCTGATGGACAAGCATTGTACCAAGAAATAGGCGCAGCACGCGGGCGAATTTCCGCGGCGCAAAAAATTAAGTGTATGGGCTTCTCCAGGAATTTCAACCCATCGTCCGTGAGGGAGTCGATGTGCCGCTTCCCTTGCCCATTCCTGGGAGGCGATCGGATCACGGCTACCGCGAACAATGAGCGTTGGTGCGTGCACTAAGGGGAGTTTGTCTTCAATTGGATGATGCAGCAGAAGTAGATGACGGAAGGTTAAGGACATGCAGCGTAAGCCCGCGTCTGCATAGTCCTTAAATAGAATGCTGCCCATCGACGGCTCACGGCGGCCATTGATAAGCCAGCGTGCCACCTGCTGGTGTGTTGTACGAATGGCCGGATCTATGGTCAGCCCTTGCAGAACCAGGCAGTTAACCCGCTCCCTGTGGCGTAAAGCTAATTCGACTAAGACATTGCAGCCGAGCGAGTTGCCAACCCCATTGGCGTGTTTGAGACCAAGGCTTGCCATCCAGGCGGCAAGCGCATCGGCTAGTTCAGCCAAGTTGAGAACACGACGGGGTTTATCGCTCTTACCGAACCCAGGAAGATCCAAGGCATACACTTGAAAATCAGAAGCAAGATGCTCAGCAATGGGTATCATATAGTGGCTTGAGGCCAGTCCATGGATCAAAATAATGGGCAGGTGTTCTTTCCGCCCTGGGTTGGTGGAGGCTCGAAAATGTAGGGAGAGGCCATTGACGGTGGTCCGGCGGCACTCTAATCGGTGGGCTGCTTGTGCCTCACGGATAGGCAAATTCCATACTCATTTATTTGCTTTGGCTGAACTTGCCTTCCCTGGCAAGTTCGTCCGTTAGCTTGTGATCTTAGATTATGCGCTTCCAAGCGCTTCTAAAATCCTTTCTGGACACACCCACTGCCCGCGTGGGAAAAGGTAGAGTTATCATGAAGGCTATCTTCAAAGAATAAACTTTGCTGAACACAACAAGAGCCTTCACTAGGGAGTGTAGTCTTCCCAATAAGGTCGGGTTCCATAATGGGTGTGTACTTGGGTCGCCCAGCGCTGATCGGCCATAGTTGGCCAATTACCTTTGTCAAAACCCGGTGCATTTTTAAGGGTTTCTTTATCAACTTTTAATACGAAGCACTTGTCCTCCGCATCCAAAATTAACGCATTCCACGGCACGGCGAATAGTTTATCTCCCATGCCCAGAAACCCCCCAAAGGATAGCACCGCATAGGCAATGCGGCCTTTGGGCACATCTACCATGATGTCGGTAATGGTACCGAGTTCTTCTCCTTCCAGGTTGACGACTGTATCCCCTTCTAGAGTGCTTGCGGCCATGATATAAGGGCCTGGACCGTTGGTATTGTCTTCACCACCTATGACTCGAGCACCGCTTTCTGGATATGTACTCATCGCTTTCCTCCGAAATTGATCATACTTACCTTATTAATCTCTAATCTCGCATTTAGAATATGCTCCACACCTGTTTGTGCAAAAAACACGCCGAGAAAGCTCATCCTTATTTGCCAAGCCCGTGATCTCCGATGAAGGTAGCGTCTAGGGTGGAAATTCTGGCTTTTTTTTCCTATCTGGGCCCTCAGCCACTGAGGATTTTCTGTAAAATTTGCTACCCGATGTAATCGTTTCAAAGGTGAGTGAGCTTTCATTGCATAATGCCCCAGGGTAGGAGAAGTTTTAATCTGTCGCTTTGCGGCAGTAAGCCCATTTATCCTGCTCTGGTGCTACCCCCTAGCAGGGTGAGCACTTCGCCGGTGACGTAACTGGAATCGGCCGCTGAAGCAAAATAAACATAGGCTGGAGCAATTTCTTCGGGTTGAGCGGGTCGTTGGAAGGGAGTTTGTGCGCCAAACTGGGCGACTTCCTCGGGAGGCCGATCGGCTGGATTGAGCGGCGTCCACACAGGGCCCGGAGCCACGCAATTGACCCGAATTCCAGCTTCCACGAGCTTTTGGGCGAGGGATTTCGTGAAGGCGTGGATGGCGCCTTTAGTGGCGGAGTAATCCAGCAGTGCGCTGCTGCCCTCAAGCCCGGTGATGGAGCCGGTGTTGAGAATCACACTTCCGGGTTTTAAATGAGGCATTGCTGCCTTTACCATATGGAAATAACCGTAGATGTTGGTTTTGAAAGTCCGATCCCACTGTTCTTCTGTGAGCTCGTCTAGCTCCTGCCGGTGCTGCTGATAGGCGGCATTGTTGACTAAAATATTCAGCTGATCGAAGGCTTGAATGGTGCGCTCGACGGCGCTTCGGCAGAATGCAACCTCCCTGACATCACCGCAGATTAATAAAGCTTTTTGGCCTTCAGATTCAACAGCGCGCCGGGTCTCTTCGGCATCGGTATCCTCTTCCGGAAGATGAGTAATCGCGACATTGGCGCCTTCGCGGGCAAACAGGACCGCGACTGCCCGTCCGATTCCCGAGTCGCCCCCAGTGATTAACGCCACCTGGCCCCGCAATTTCTCTGCCCCTTTGTAAAGGGGCGCTGAATAGCGGGGTCGGGGTTGTAGCTCTGATTCCTGCCCGGGCTTTTCTTGGTGCTGTTCTGGAAAAGGAGGTTTTGGCTCCCGTGGTTTGTCAGTCATCTTAATTACTCCCGTGTTTGGCATTGCTGATATTTCTCATCCGTATCGGAGATAGGCCTCCGGGGATGGGATAGAGATATTGCTTTTCCGAATTGTTAGGCAATCACTATGCCAAACAAAAAGGATTCCTTGGCTAAGTACCTATGAATAAAATATGAGGTGTTTTAGGAGGGAGCCGGTGGTGTTCCGCAAACCCCTTTTTCCTCCCTGAAAAAAGGGTTTGATGCGCATCCTCCCTGGTGCGCCCCCTAAGGGGCCTCCTCCGGATGTCCCGATTCGCTCCCGGCGAATCGGTGCGGGGACTTCCCTTTATTTACATTAATTAGCCTAATATTTGCATAAAAATGCTGATGCGAGATGGAATAAATAGCCATCTTATAGTGTGCAATATGCTGATTTTTAGATGAGGTGACATAATGCCCTACAATAAGCTAGCTGAACTGCCCGATTCGGTTAAAGACCACTTACCTAAGCATGCTCAGGAAATTTACAAAGAAGCTTATAACCATGCTTGGGAGCAATATGCTGACCCAGACAAGCGCCGTGGCGACGCATCGCGGGAAGAAGTCGCCCATAAAGTTGCCTGGTCTGCCGTAAAGAATAAATACGAGCATAAAGACGAGCGCTGGGTACGCAAAAGCGCATGACGCTTATGGCGAAGGGGAGCTTCCCTCTGGGGGTTTATCCTAATGGCATGCTGGAGCAAGGGGAGATACCCTGATATTGAGGAGAAATGGCCAAGGAAGGCCCCCCTCAGGGGGCTCGCCAAATGGAAGAAGCTAATGGCTTTGAAGATGAAAGAAAACCTGCCATGGAGAGATCTATAGCAGTTAAGATTTCAATCCAAATCCCTCCAGTGACAGCATATTTGCCTCCGCTAAGATCAAAGCTAATATTAATGTTCCACTGAGAAGAAGAGAGAGGGTAATGAGAACGACGGACCAGATTGGCAATCCAGGGAGCCCCTCCTGCTTTAACCTACGGAAAGTGCCGTAATAGTTCCAGAAACTAAGTAAATGAATGCCAATACCAGCGGCGATAAGAATGCTGCCGGCGACATAAACTGCCCACTTCGGCTCGGCTCTATCAAGAAGTTTAACAGCTGCGAATCCAAGGGCTATCGCTGTGAGCCCCGTGCGTACCCAGGCGCTAAAGGTTCGTTGCTCGGCTAGCAAGTTGCGGTGAAAGGCTAAGTCGGTACGATCTTGTGCTAGCTGTTGTTTGCCTTTTTCTGCCATACCAATTCTAAATAATAAATCTAATTTTTTTATTCACTTGCATAAGCAAGTGTCGATAACAATGCCAATTCTGCCTGGCGTGAATCCAATCGGGTGTGTTGCACGACAATGGGTACGCTCGATTTAATCACACTGGCGAAATCCGTATCCTTGGGGATCGGTTCGGGATCCTTGAGCTCATTAAAACGAACATGGCGGGTGCGCTGGGCAGGGACGGTCAGTTGGTAAGGGCCGGCAGGTTCTCGATCGCTGAAGTAGATGGTGATGGCGATTTGGGCTTCCTGATTGGTGGTATTCAGGATGCAGGCTGTTTCGTGGCTGGTCATTTGGGGCGCCGGTCCTGTACTGGTGGGCGGAATATAACCTTCGGCGATGGCCCAAAGGGTTTTTCCGATGGGGGTACTCATAATCTATCTCCTACAGTAACGGGGTTAAAGCGTTGGGTAGGGGTATTTCCAGTTACCATTGCCGTTCAGGATAATCGCCTCCTGTTCCATTATAGCCCTCGCGCAGGGCCATAAGTAAGATCTGGGATAAATGCAGGGCATAGCGGTCGGTGGTTTGGGCGATTTGTTCACGACAGGCATAGCCATCGGTGAGGATCAAAGTATCCTTTTCGGCTGCGCGCACGGTGGGCAGGAGAATCCGCTCCCCGATTTTAAGAGACACCGGGTAATGGTCAGCCTCAAATCCGAACGGGCCGGCCATGCCGCAGCAGCCAGAATCTAGCAAATTGTAATTAAGCCCCATCTGCTCAAAAATCTGCTTTTCCCCTTCCAAACCGATAACTGCATGATGGTTGCAATGGGCATGGACCACCGCCTTACGGTGGAGCAGTGGAGGTTCATAGTTTTCTTGCTGGGCCAGAAACTCGCCCAACATAAAGGTCTGCTGGCTGAGGCGCTGGGCCCGGTCATCTTTGGGAAATAGCTTGATGAGTTCATCTCTAAAAGCGGCGACACAGGACGGTTCCAGGCCAACGACAGGAGTCCCTTGGAGCACTTCTGGGGTCAGCGTTTCCATTATTTGAGTGAGCAGCTTCTTGGCCCTATTCAACATGCCCCAAGCGTAGAGAGGGCGGGCACAACACAGGGAAGAGGTGGGTACGATAACTTGGAATCCGGCGGCTTCCAGCACTTCCACGGCGGCCACCAGGATCTCCGGGTGCAGGTGGTTGTTAAACGTATCCGGCCACAGTAAGACCTTATGACCCTTGGGAGGGCGGGGGTTGCGCTGTTGATACCACTGCTTGAAGGTTTGGGGGGCAAAGCGGGGTAACCGTCTTTCTTGGGCAATACCGGCAGTAAATTTAGCCAGGTTTGAGAAAACGGGAGTTTGGGTGAAGAAATTAACCGCCCGGGGCGCCCGCGAGGCTAACCGACTCCACCAATAAATCCCGCCCATGGAATAAGCCACCCGCGGCCGCAATCGACCCTTAAAATAATGGTAATTAAACTCGGCTTTGTAGGTTGCCATATCCACATCTACCGGGCAGTCACTGAGGCACCCCTTGCAAGCTAAGCACAGATCCAGGGCCTCGTAGACCGCTTCACTCTTCCAGCCTTCTTTAAGCGGCGCATTCTCATGGGTCATGCCGTAGATCATTTCATAGAGCAGGCGGGCCCGGCCGCGCGTGGAATGCATTTCTTCTTTTGTGGCCATATAGCTTGGACACATTACGCCCTTATTAATATGGCGGCATTTGCCTACGCCCACACAGCGTAAAGAGGCGCCGGTAAAGCTGCCGTTATCCTTGGGATAAGCAAAAACGGTCTCTAGCTGGGGCGCGCGAAAATCGGTGCCTAGGCGCAGATTGGAATCCCGGGGATAAGGATCAACGACTTTGCCGGGGTTCATACGGTTGAGCGGATCCCAAAGTGTTTTGAACTCCCGGAAGGCTTGAAGTAATTCCTCGCCATACATTTTCCCGAGCAGGTCGGCACGGGATTGGCCGTCTCCATGTTCTCCCGACAGGGAACCGCCATAGCCTATGACCAAATCTGCGGCATCATTGGTAAAGGCTTGGTATTTTTCGATCCCTCCCTCAGAGGTAAGATCGAAATCAATTCGGACATGAATACAGCCATCTCCAAAATGACCATAGAGGGAGCAACCGTAATCATAGCGCTCTAGCAGCTGCCGAAAGTCCCGAAGATAAGTCCCCACCTTCTTAGGAGGGACAGCAGCATCCTCCCAGCCCGGCCAGGCATCACTTTGGCCGGGTAAATGGGCTGTGGCTCCAAGGCCTGACTCCCGAATTTCCCAAATGCGCTCCGCTTCTTCAGGGTCATCAAAGAGTTTTATATGGGGCGGATTAGCAGATTGTTTAAGGGCCTGCAGCAGGCTTTGGGCGTTCTGCTCTGATTCTGCCCTCGTTTCACCACCGAACTCTACCAGTAACCAGCCGCGCCCCTCCGGCAGCAGCGATCGGCCTTTGGGGCGCATATGCTTTTCCTTCATGTACTTGAGCAGCACATCATCAATGCCCTCCAGTCCTACGGGAGCGTACTCAAGTATCTGGGGGACATGCTCCCCGGCAGTGTAAACGTCAGGATAGCCGAGCACCACCAAAGTCCGATGGGGAGGACTGGGGACAAGGCGTAGATCGGCCTGAAGCACGGTCACGCAGGTGCCTTCGGTGCCCACTACGGCTCTGGCCACATTAAAGCCCTTCTCAGGAAGCAGTTCGTCCAAATTGTAGCCGGAGACCCGCCGTGGGATCTGGGGATAGCGTTCCCGGATCAGGTCCGCGTACTTATCTCGAATGGCTTTTAAGCCGGCATAAATTTCGCCCCGGCGGCCTCCTTGGCGAATAATCTGCTCCAGTTCCTCTTCCGAAGTGGGGCCGACCCACAGGCGCAGGCCGTCATAGGTGAGAATTTCCAGCGCATTGATATTATCGGCAGTGCGCCCCGCCATTACCGAGTGAATGCCGCAGGAATTGTTACCGATCATGCCCCCTAAAGTGTTATGGTCGTGGGTGGCCGGATCCGGGCCGAAGGTAAGGTGATGTTTTTCGGCATGATCGCGCAAGTCGTCCAATACGCAGCCGGGCTCTACCACTGCCCGTCGGTGCTCAGGATCGATTTCCAGAATCCGCCGCAGATATTTGGACATATCCATGATCACCGCCGTGTTGCAGCACTGTCCGGCCAGGCTCGTCCCGCCTCCTCGAGCGAGCACGGGGGCTTGGTGTTGGCGACAGACAGCCACCGTTTCCAGGATATCTTGCTTATGTTGAGGGAGGACGACGCCGATGGGGACCTGGCGATAGTTGGAACCGTCGGTGGCGTATAAAGCGCGGCTGCCATTATCAAACCGCACTTCGCCTTGGATTCGCTGGCGTAAATCGTTGGCTAGGGCTTCCGCGGCTGCCTGCGGGAAGGGATGCGTTCGGGGAGCCATCTTACTCTCTCTTTCCTCTTTAACATGATTAAACGGCGTAGCGAGCAGCATCCGCCTCTCGTAGCTCCAAGCCTAACCCAGGGCGGGAAAGGTCGGGTTTGAGGATGCCGTTTACAGGACTCAGAAAACCATCAAAGAACATGGCTTCAATACGGGCGTGGTCGTGGAAATACTCCAAGGGCCGGATATGGGGGAGTGCACAGACAGGATGGGCGTGGAGGGAAGGGGCAGTATGGGCTGAAAGGGGAATCCCATAGGCCTCACAAAGGGCCCCGGCCCGCATAAATCCGGTGATGCCGGCGCAGCGGGTGGCGTCCGCTTGTAGCACGTCCACAGCACCGGCCTCCAGCAGATGGCGGAAATAATATTGGTCATAGCCGTATTCCCCGGCGGCGATATCCATTCCGGCGGGGCCCCGATCGCGGAGCAACCGAAGGCCGTCCAGATCATCCGATGAGACCGGTTCTTCAAACCAAGTCACGCCACATTTGGCAAAGGACTCCGCCAAGGCTAACGCCTGCTTACGGTCATAGGCGCCGTTGCCGTCCACAAACAGGGCCACTTCTTCGCCAATGGCCTCGCGGGCAAGCTGTACCCGCTCCGGATCTTTCTCTGGGCAGCTTCCCACCTTCATTTTGACGGCTTGAATCCCTTCGTTCGCCCAGCCGCTCAGTTGTTTCTGAAGCTGCTGGGGAGAATAGCTGGTAAATCCTCCGCTACCATAAATAGGCGCCCCTTCTCGCACCGCACCTAGCAGAGTGACTAGGGGCAGATCGAGAAGGCGAGCTTTGAGATCCCACAGGGCATTATCCACGGCGGCCATGGCCATGGAGCTAAGGCCTGGGCGGCCTTGATTGCGAATTGCTTTCACCATGGCTTGCCACCTACCGGCAATGGCCATGGCATCCTGGCCGGTGATGGTTGCGGCAAATTTGCTATCAATCAAAACTGCTGCGGCCTTATTTCCGTAGGAATAACCAAGGCCTTGCTTGCCGCCGCCATGGATCTTGACCAAGATGAGCGTGGTTGAGTCCCAGCTTAAAGTGCCATCCGCTTCAGGGAAGTCGGTAGGAACAGTGTATACTGAGACTTCCAGCTTTTCGACAGGAGCCTCTATATACCGGGCCACCATTACTCACCGTCCTTATTTTTCCTGGCTAGGAGGAAGCCAGTTGGCTTTAATTTCCTTAATGGATTGCTTAATGATGTTGATGGCTTCTGGGTCTCTATGCAGCAGGGCGGAGGCATAAGCCTTGGCCTGTTGCAGCTTGATATGGGGCGGCAGAGGCGGCACGTTCCCATCAGTGTAGGCTTCTAGTATGACGGGTCGATCAGCGGCTAAGGCTTCTTCCCAAGCGGGGCCAATGTTTTCCGGCTGGTCTACGCGAATACCTTTAAAGCCTAACAACTCGGCATAGCGGGCATAGGGAAAGTCGGGAATGTTTTGAGTGCCTTCGAATTTAGGATCGCCGGAGATCACCCGCTGCTCCCAAGTCACCTGGTTGAGATCCCGGTTATTGAGCACGAGGACAATCAGGCGGGGATTGCTCCACTGTTTCCAGTATTTCGCCGCGGTGACCAGTTCGCTGTTGCCGTTCATCTGCATGGCCCCGTCGCCGACGGTGGCGATCACCGTTCGATCTGGAAAAGCGAATTTTGCGGAGATGGCATAGGGAACGCCAGGCCCCATAGTGGCTAGCCCACCAGAAAGAGAACACATCATACCTCGACGGATTTTAAGGTCCCGGGCGTACCAATTGGCGGCTGAACCTGAATCGCTGGTGATGATACAGTTTTCGGGTAACCGTGGTGAGAGTTCCCAAAAGACCCGCTGGGGGTTAATAGGGTTAGCATCGTGCATGGCCCGGCCTTCTAATACTTGCCACCACTCCGCCACGTCTTTTTCGATCTTCTCGCGCCAAGCGCGGTTCGTCTTGGAATGAAGGAGCGGGATCAGGGCCCGTAAAGTTTCGGCGCTATCTCCTACTAAGTTTACCTCCATAGGATAGCGGAGACTTAACATGCGCCCGTCGATGTCGATTTGCACTCCGCGGGCCTGGCCTTCCTCTGGGAGAAATTCGGAGTAGGGGAAGCCAGAACCAATCATCAAAAAAGTGTCGCAGTCATCCATCAACTCCCAACTGGGTTTGGTGCCTAGAAGACCGATTGCGCCGGTCACGAAGGGGAGATCATCGGGCAGGGCTGCTTTGCCTAATAAGGCCTTTGCCACCCCTGCGCCTAGTAGATCAGCGACTTTAATGACTTCATCTGTAGCCCCTAGGGCGCCGGCACCCACTAGGATGGCCACCTTGTTGCCTGTATTAAGCACCTCGGCGGCCCGCTGTAAATCTTGTTGATGGGGAATCACCTGGGGGAGCGTATAACCGATACCGGAATGGATGGTGCCATGGGCCCGAGGGGGTTTTTCGACTGCATCCAGCTCTTGCACGTCGTTGGGAAAGATGACGCAGGTGACGGTGCGCTCGGTCTTGGCAATGCGGACAGCCCGATCAATCAAATGCCGGACCTGCGCGGGAGAGGAACACATATGCACGTATTCATGGGCGACATCCTTAAACAAAGAGATCAAATCCACTTCCTGCTGGTAATCTCCTCCTAAGGCGGCACGGGACTGTTGGCCCACGATGGCCACCACCGGCTGGTGGTCTAATTTGGCGTCATAAAGCCCGTTCAACAGGTGAATAGCCCCGGGCCCTGAAGTGGCCAAACAAATCCCCACTTCACCGGTGAATTTGGCGTGGGCGCAGGCCATGAAAGCCGCCATCTCCTCGTGACGAGTCTGAATAAACTCGATTCGGTCTTGAGCGCGATCCAAGGCACCGACGATCCCGTTAATGCCATCGCCAGGATAACCATAGATTCGCTTAATGCCCCAATCGCTTAATCGCTGTAGTAGAAAATCGCTGACGGTTTGACTCATGCCACTCAACCTCCCTTTTTGAGGATTGCTCGTGCTTAACTTTGTCTGGCTCTCTATAGCATAGATGATTGCAAATTCAGCGGGACGCTTAAAAATCCTTATAAAAGATTTAAAAGGAAATATGCTAAAAACAATCCAGCCGCGAGTGTAAGCCAGCTTCGGTGGGTAGTTGCCCAGAGGTGAATGCTGAAGCGATGGGCTTTCGCATCAAAACTACCGTGAGTACCATAATCGCCAGGTACCGGATCCCATAGATTATAGGGGCGGTTAGGATCTTCAGGCTCTTCTCTCTGTTGTGATTGATATCCAGTACGTGCCAGATAATGATCAAGCAGGGTGGGTGCAATTTTATTAATAGCAATAATTAAAAAAGTGGGCAGTCCCACTTTGAGTTCACGCCGGTGATGCTTGGCTGCCCATAAAATGGCCTGGGCCGCAACTTCTGGCTGATAGACGGGCGGCATAGGCTGCGCTTTACGTGATAAATGGGATTTAACCCAATCAAATTGGGGTGTATTGAACGCGGGCATTTGCACCATGGTGACTCGGACCTGGGATTTTTCATGAAGCAATTCACACCGTAATGAGTCGGTAAAGCCCCGGATGGCATACTTGGCAGCACAATAAGAAGCCTGCAAAGGAACGGCCCGATAGGCTAATGCCGAACCCACTTGAATAATGACTCCTCGATTGCGGGGTAACATACGTTTGAGCGCGGCCAGGGTCCCATTGACATAGCCTAAGTAAGTGACTTCGGTGACCCGTCGAAACTCCTCGGGTGTCATGTCTTTGACGGGAGAGAACACCGCGGTCATGGCATTATTAACCCAAATATCAATGGGTCCGAACGCCTCTTCAACTGCTGCTGCTGCTGCTTCCACTTGCCCAGGATCAGCAACATCGGTTTCGAGGATTAACGCTTTTCCCCCTAAGGCCTCTACCTCCTGAGAGGTGTCTTCTAATCCTTTGCGTCCCCGTGCAAGCAACCCAATAGATGCCCCGACTTTGGCGAATGCCAGTGTTGTTGCCCGCCCTACGCCTGCGGAAGCCCCAGTGATTACAACGACTTTGGATGAAAAGGTCATTTTTACCGTGATATCTTCTTTAGGTTGCTTCTTTTTTAATTTATAACGTTTCCTTTACCTAAGAGAAAATTAAAGTCTTGGTCTCTTGGTGGGGAGCTAAATTTTATTAAAGAAGGCTATAGTTTCTAATTGAATAAGCTCATGGACCTTCTTTCCTTGCAAATTCTCATTTTAAAAAAGTATGGACGGATGAATATGATCCGTCCATACCGATTTTCACAGTAAGGGCTTATTCATTCGGGGGTGGAATAGTCAATTCTGTGCCTACTAACAAGCGTTCAGGATCCTCGATTTTGTCCCGATTGGCCTCATAGATGAGGCGCCATTTGTCAGCATTGCCGTAAACACGCTGGGCAATGCTGGCAAGGGTATCACCTTGCTGAACAGTTACGGTCTGGGGTGATTGTTCTCCCATCAATTGTTGCCCTGTGGATGTTGCACCAGGGGATTGGCCCTCTTGGCGAAATTCTTGCCTCTGCCTCTCAGATCCTTCCTGGGTTTCAAAGGCACTGAAATCCGTCACTTGTGCCTCGGCGGGCCAGTTATCTTGATTAAAGGAAGGCGCATTAGCCAGCTCTTCTTTAGTAGCATCTAGCGTTAAAACATAGTGATCGCCTTTAGGAGAGATCTGAAGCAGTTCCCAGGAAACAGCAGTCTTTTGCGCATTCGCATCGAGCATTCCTTTCTGAGATAAGACCACATGCTGCACTTGGCCTGATTTATCGATGGCTAATTCGCTAATTTTCTCTAAATCCTCTTTAGTTAAGAGATAGTGATCGCCTTCAGGAGAGGTTTGAAAGAGTTCCCAGGGAACAGCACTCTTCTCTGCTTCCCCTTCGCCCATTCCACCGTGGGATAAGACCGCATACCTCACTTGGCCCGATTTATCGATGACTAACTCGCTGATTTCACCTAACTCCTCGTTGTGGCGGTTCTTAACGGTTTTACCCACTACCTGAGTGGCCTGATAGGCACCGCGTGGCCCTTGTGCATAGGTTTGTCTCTGGGTTCCACTTTGTTGCTCTTCCATGCGCTGTTGTTGCATATCCTGATCCGCAAACAAAGGGGTGCCTGCCAGCGTCATTGACAGGGTAGTCATAGAGACAAAAACTTTGTTTTTACCAGATAACTGAACAGGAAAAGCTAACTTGTTCATGGCTGCTATCCTCTTTAATTTCTCTGCTGCTAATAAATAGAGAAGGTATATGTTGAGTGTATTTCTCCAAGGGAAGTTTTTTCTATACAGGGAAACCCTTAGTACCCACCGGAGTAGGCGTGCTCTTTTAGAAATCTAGAAATAAATTACTGAAGATTTTTTCCCCGATTCATGTTTATGCCCTTCCTTTGCAGGCAGGGCATATTGCCATGCATGCCGGTTGTCTTTTGGGTACGTTTATCTTAGGGATTTGGCCTGGGATGCCGCTGGCATTGCTCGAGTGGATTGGATAAATACTCCCTTAATCTTGATTTGAGCTTATAGAGTGATTCGTGAGTAAAGAGAATTCTTACGGCTAATTTCCATCATTTTAAAATTCTTCTGGGTTATATTCTATTCTTATATTAAAAGGCCTTGTCGCCTATCAAGAGTAAGTCAGAGAATAATGATTAGAGGAACAATGATGGAAAGAAGAAAATCTATCCCGCGTCCCCAGGGAATAGCGGTAGCGTTGGGTCTGGTACTGCTTGGATGCGGTGGGATCTTGGCGTCCGCTAAGCAACCGACGATTTATATGCCGGTGGCTATAGAAAAAGATTTTGATGAAGTGAGAAAGCAGGATTTAGCAGATAAGCCTAAAATCATGGAGCGTCAACAAGCGTTATTGGAGAGACGCTATGATCTTCAGGATCGGCCCTCAACGACAATCACCATGTCGGGGGGTAAGCCCGTACAAGAAGGCGTTCGCGTGAAATTGCCTGAAGGGGTCACTTGGGAGCAACTCTCTGAAATGACGCCAGCGGAGATTAAGCAACAGGATCTATTTCCCAAAGGCTTTCGAACGCTTCCCCATGCCAAGCATAATCCGGGTGGTCAGGTATTTCCTCCCAACCAAATTGAGGCCATTCAAAAAGCGGAAAGCCGGGATCTCTTCCGCTTCGATGTGGAATTTGATCTGCCTGAACATTTCTTACCTGAGTTTCCTCCGCCCATCTATTTAAGCACCCATCCTGAGTTGGGAGACGTTTCTCAGGGGGAAGTGCTGACAATCAAAAATTACTACCGCATTATGAATGGATTGATAACCCCGGTTCAAATGGAAGGTTTGCGGTTATTGCTCACTCCTTTCCCGCAACAACAATTTAACCAGACGGAAGACCGGAAGGTCAAAGAGCCTAGTTTGGGTGTTACCTGTTTGGATTGTCATGTCAACGGACATACCAATGCGGCCTTCCATCTCAATCCGGATACCCGGCCCCAAGAGAAGCGGTTTCGGATTGATACGGTGAGTTTACGGGGTATGTTTAATCAGCAGATCCACGGCTCCAAACGATCCTTGCGCTCGGTGGAAGATTTTACCGAGTTTGAACAACGCACTGCCTATTTTGATGGTGATCATGTGACTGCGGCTAAAAAAGGCGTTCATTTGCCTGACCGCACGGACCAGGTCTCGATGATGGCCCAAATGCAGAATATGTTTGATTTTCCGCCTGCACCTAAATTAGATGCAACGGGTCGCCTAATATCTGAACAAGCCTCTGAAGAGGAATTGCGGGGTGAAAGAGTCTTTTTTGGTAAAGGTAAATGCAGTACTTGTCATGTGCCGCCCAATTTCTTAGATAATCAGATGCACGACCTTCATCTAGGGCGGTTCTATAAAGCGGAAAGGATCAATGATCAATATAATGTGCCTAATGGTCCCATTAAGACGTTCACCTTACGTGGTATTAAGGACTCACCCCCCTATTTAGCCGATGGCCGGCTTTTGACTTTAGCGGATACTGTGGAGTTCTTTAATCTGGTCTTGCAGTTGGATTTGACACTTCAGGAGAAAGAGGATCTATTAGCTTATCTCTATACCCTGTAGTGTACAGGAGCAAGCCGGGTATAACACCAAAGAACACGAAGCCATGGCATAAAAAAAATAGCCCGGTAGGGGACCGGGCTAAAGGGAGATGGCAAATTGCCATAATATTTCCGCCTCAGGGGCGGGCGGTTTAGGAGGCTATCTTTAAACCTTTCATATAAAATATATTTCCTTCCCATGGGTTATTCTATAGGGATATACCCCACCTGGGTAAACCCTACCAGTAGGATTTCACAAACTTTATTTCCGTTTTTCCTCGCTCTCGGGGGTTTGGAATTCTTCGGGGGAAAGGGGCTGGGAAGGCTTATTGTCTTCCCGGAGTTGGGCAATAGCATGAGCCGTTAATAAGAGACACTGCCTGGGCTTCACTCTGCTTACCCCCTGCCCATCGCCATTTACCATTTAATAGAATAGCTGCTTATCTTCATCTTCGGCGCTTTTTAGCCAAGCCAAAGCAAATAGGATTCCAGCAAGGAGGTAGCAAATGCCGACTGGAATCCACATTAATAGTCCGGCCAGCTGTTGATCTTCGAGCGGGGTTAATGAGAATAAAAGAGAATCGCTGGTGGCATAGTGAACGTAAAGTGGCTGTCGTGCAAATGTAATTAATGCGCCAAGTAACCCCGTGTGAATTAGCATCGCTAAGATCCACAGTGCTCCTACACCATAGCCGTCATCGCTTCGGCGACCAGCGCGTTTCAGTGATGTCCAAAACCACAGCGCGCTCCCAAAGAGGGTAAAGTGCTCGATTGCATGCATCCATTGCCAGTGTAAAGCTAATTCAAATAACAGCGGTGCATGCCATATCCAGATAATTGCAGCATGAACGGTAAAGGTGGTTTGTGGCAGAAGAAAAATCCGTCGGATTCTACGTAGCCTCGCATGGAGGGCCGAAAAAGACCGCCGCCAGGCTTGGGGTAGGGCCATAATCAATGCTACTGACGGCTCAGCTAAGATGAGCAGTGGGGCGGCTATAACGATCAGTAGCATGTGTTGTATCATATGCGCTGCAAAACTCACTGTACTAAGCTTATCCAGTGGCCAGATTAGCGCGAAGAATAAAATGATAAGAGCAACGCCAAAGGTGGTGAGTAAGCGGAGATGGTTGGCCCGGATGGAAGAGCGTTTTTTGCGTAGCATCCAGCTGCCTTTGAAATACCACAAGCTTCCTATTGAGATGGGCAACCATACCCAAGGATCGAATGTCCATTCCTGTGTTGATAGGAGATTAGTGTCAGTGTGAGCTATCGCATTAGGTAAAGCCACACTCATATAAGTGATTACGATTGCAGAAAGGCGGACTAGGTAGCGCATGGCGGTAGCATCAGCGAAGGAAGGGCGACCCAAAGTACAGCAATAATAGAGAGACCGCAAAGGAGCATGGAATTTAGCGCAATAAAGGGACTTGGGCTTATATCAGAAGCAGACAAATTGAGTTCATGGCGCCATTTGCGGTAATTGATAGCCGCTGTATAGATAAGGAGTATAAGCGCAACAACTGTCGTAAAACCGATACCGAGCATCACCGAATTGAGACCCAGTAGACGTGACCGCGCATAGCCATAAGCGCAGGCTAAAGAAACGATTCCATAGGACAAGAGAAAGTGTATTATCCAAATAATAGCCGCACTGACCATGCTGAGTAAGTGATCGCTTTTCAGCGGGTTGCGCATTTTCAGCCCTCACCAACCAGGAACGGAAACAGGTGAATAGTGGCAAAGCCGGCAAGCCACTGCAAGATCATGTAGTACCAAAAGGTTGCGGTGACACTAGACTCGACCGGGCGGTGTTGATCGATATAGCCAAAATAGGATCGCAACACCACAAATCCTGCCATCAGGATGGCAATGAAGACGTAGATTATTTGAAAACCGGATATCGTATAAAGCAATGCCCCATAAGCATGGCTTTTAGCGGAAATATCACTGAGCAGTAATGCTATCGTTTGTAGTCCAATAAACCCCATTGCCAGCACTATCCCAGCAATATAACTGAAGCGCATTCGTTTATTATGTCTAGGGTGCCTGATGCGGTTTTCGGCTCCGCCCCAGTAAATTGCTCCTCCACTAGCTAATAGCATTGCCATACCGATTGACGGGAGCAGCAGATCAATATCACGATATCCTGCTGGCGGCCAAGCAGGCGAGACAGTCCATAAATAAAAGTAGGCGAATATCAAAGATCCGAACAGCGCTATATTGACCACCAATGTGATTAGCATGCCCCACCAACCGGGTGACTGCTGACAGGAAAAATGGATCGGCAAATGATAACCACAGCCTGCTTCAAGGGTGGCCTCATGGGATTTGTCGCCGCCTTGCCAAGCCCAAAAAAGCAATGCTGTCAAAGCTAGGGCTAAACCTATTGCTGCGAACCAATAGATCTGAGCCAGAAACCCGATAAAAAATAAAAGGGTAAAAATTGCCGTAATCAGCGGCGTCCAAGTGTTTCCCGCCAGCACGGCTATTTGCTCTGGTTTCGCCCGCAAAGTTCCGGTCATTAGGGTTTCCCGCCGCTGCACGTTCGCATCCCCTAGAAAATACGCTCCCCTTTCTACTTGCTCCTCCAAGGCAGGTTTGTGCCACAATGGATAGCGGTCTTCGATGAGCGGCTGTGAAGCAAAGTTATAAGGGGGAACCGGTGTTTTTAAGGCCCATTCTAAGCTACCCGCATTCCATGAATTTTTCGATGCGGGTTTCCCATAGCGGAAATGCATTAAGAAATCTATTACGAATATACCCACACCTACAGCAGTCAAAAAGCCGCCGACAGTAGAGGTAAAATTCAGCCCATTCCAGCCAAGGTCCGGTGCATAGGTGTAAACCCGCCGTGGCATTCCCAACAAGCCTGTTATGTGCATCGGCAAAAAAGTCAGATTAAAGCCAATAAAAATCAACCAAAAAGTCAGGCGGGACAGTACCTTAGAAGGTATTTTCCCCGACCATAGCGGTAACCAATAATAAAGTGCGGCAAACAGTGGAAACACCATGCCGCCAAACAACACGTAATGAAAATGAGCAACAACAAAGTGCGTATCGTGGGCTTGCCAATCGAACGGCACTAGGGCGACCATTACACCAGTCAAGCCACCGGCGACAAAAATAAACAGGAAACCCAGAATAAATAGTAGCGGCGTTTCCATGACCGGACGTCCATTCCACAGCGTCGCAATCCAGGCAAATACTTGGATCCCGGCTGGGATCACGACCGTCATACTTGCTGCCGAGAAAAACGCTAATGATAGCAATGGGATACCGACCGCGAACATATGGTGAACCCAGAGGCCGAAGCTGATGAAGCCGGTGCCGATTACCGCAAGGACTAACCAGGTATATCCCACTACGGGGCGTTGTGCAAACGTGGGTAGCATTGTCGTTACCAGGCCGGCTGCCGGCAGAAAGATGATATAGACGTCCGGATGACCGAAAAACCAGAACAAGTGCTGCCAAAGCAACGGGTCACCACCGTCGGCAACTTCATAAAAAGGAATCCCAAAAGTGCGTTCAATTTCAAGCAGAATGCTAGCGAGAATCAGTGGTGGAAAGCCAAATACGATCATAAACGCCGTAATGAGGATATACCATGCATATAGCGGCATGCGATGGATGGCCATGCCAGGCGAACGTGTTTTCAGAATGGAGACAATCAATTCAATAGCAGTCCCTACCGCGGAAATTTCGACAAGAGTCACGCCAAGCAACCAAAAATCGGCATTTAGTCCTGGTGCAAAGGGTTGGCTGTTTAACGGTACGTACATGAACCAGCCGCCGTTGGGGGCTGCCCCAACAAGAAAACTCGAATACAATAGAATGCCGCCGAATAAGAAACACCAATAGACGAAGGCGCTGAGACGTGGAAAAATTAAGTCGCGCGCGCCAATCATCTTGGGAATTAAATAAATAGCAAAGCCTTCCATGATGGGCACAGAAAATAAAAACATCATGGTCGTGCCATGCATCGTGAAAATTTCGTTATATGCATCGTGATTTAATAGAGTGTTGCCCGGAATGGCCAGTTGGCTGCGAATTAGCATAGCCTCGATGCCGCCAATGAGAAAAAATATAAAGGCTGTAACAATAAAACGCAGCCCGATCGTAGTGTGATTAACGGCACACAGGTTCCCCATGCCTGGTGGGCTTTGCCAGATGGATTGTAATCGTTCGTGCAGATGGACTGCTTTATTATCAGGCTGGAGCACTGGAGGCGGGGTCATTATTTAAGGCTCCAGAGATAAGCTGCTATGGACTGTAGGGTATCGCTATCGAGTTCCGTGAACGAAGGCATTGCACTCCCCGGCTTAACGAATTGGCTATGTGCAATTATTTTGGCCAAATTTGCGGGATTATTTTTAATCGAGCCGGCTGCCAGAAACAACCGATCTCCTACATGGGTCAAATCCGGGCCACGGAGCTTTGCCTTGCCAAGGCCCCGTATCGTATGGCATTCGAGACAGCCGTTTGCAACAAATGCATCCTGTCCGCGTTGCAAGATAGGATGTACTGGGGTAGAGTCTGGCAGACGTTGTTTGGCCAACCAGGTGGCAAATGTATGGGGGGATTCGGCGACGACGAAAAGCGCCATCCGAGCGTGTTGCGCACCGCAGAACTCTGCACATTGTCCGCGGAAGACGCCAGGGCGGTCGGCTTGCAATAGGATGCGATTGCTTTTCCCCGGGACCAGGTCGATTTTGCCGGCCAAGCTAGGTACCCAAAAACTGTGGATGACATCATTGCTACGCACTGAAATTGCCACCGGGAAGCCGGCCGGAATATGAATTTCATTGGCCGTTATAACGTTAGTACCCTGATCGCCAATCCAATAATATACATCCCACCACCATTGATTTCCGACCACTTCAATGCGCATAGTCCGGAGGGCCCCCTCATACGGCTCATGGCGCAAATTGCTCATCCCATGCGTGCCATAGATTAGAAGGGCGGAAAGCGCCACTAGGGGCAAAATCACGCCTCCGGTGACGATCATCCCATTGCCCGAAATTGGGCGGCGCTTGCGGGGATGGCGGTAAACTGCGTATAGGGCCAGCGTCATGACAAGAAGCAAGATAGCTGTCGCGCCCCAAAACATTATCCAGTTAATGCGTGCGATAGATTCCGCAGCGGGGCCGCGTGGCGTTAGCGTCGACTGAATTCCTTCACATCCTGAGAGGGCAGCGGTGGCAATAATTAGCCCCTCCCTTAATTGTCGCGATGGGCCAACTTTTCTCCGTCCAGATGCTTTTATTGGTTTTTTGCTACTCATGAAGCAATGATGTTGGCTATAGTAAAGATTCAGTATGTTCTTAATTAGATATTCTTTTAAAGATGATCAATTACAAATCGCGCATATCGGCGTGGAAGATTATTGATTTCCTTTCTTTTAAGGATGTTAGAAAAATAATCTTAATATTATTATAGGAAGTGTATTTTAAGAATGCTAAATTATCTAAAAATATTTTTTCTATAGAATGGATATTGCATAAGGTATTTTTAAGCAGCAACCTTGTTCTGGTTGCGTAGGAAAATTGACTTGTCTCCAGAAGTTCTACAGATATCGACATATAAACTGCTTTTGACCTACATGTAGAATTAAACCCCATGTCTTTGATGCTTGTTTTGCATATCATATTTTTAATTATTTGGTCGGCATCCTTGCTGTATTTTCCACAACTATTTGCCAATCAGGCATTTGCCAAGGATATCAAGAATCAGACTGATATTGTTTTGATGCAATATAGACTTTATGCGCATGTGATGACACCAAGTGCTCTGCTGACCATAGCGGCAGGTATCTGGCTCATATTTGAACGCGGCTTCCATGGTGGCTGGCTTCCAGTCAAGCTCGTATTAGTGCTATTCATGGTGATTTTCCATGCCTATTGTGGCAAATTAATGGACGGTTTAATCCGCCACCACGTACAGCAGCGGGTGGTCTATTACCAAATATTATTGTTAATACCACTGCTGCTAATTACGAATGTTATCATGCTCGTTGTCAGTAAGCCGTTCTGATGGCTCTTCGTCTTCTTCGATACCGATTCCTACTCTATATTCGAATACCAAATCGCCCCCTAACCAAGCGGCGAAGCCAACTGCTAAGGCGGTGATAACGGATAAAAACATCCCCCACGGCAGCAATGCAACGACGGGATCGTCAATTCTCAACTGCCAATTTGCTGCTGCAATTGCCAGCAGCATAACAGCCGCCAGGAAGTGACTCCAGCTGCTCACATGGGTGCGTATCTCCTTAACCCATAGAAATTCCAACATACCGATTAGTGAAGCCAATATTCCCATCAATGCACCGGCACCAATGAGCCACAATGAGGCCCTTGCCCAGAAGGGATCACGGGTCCACCAGAAAGCAATATCAGTGGCGAAACCGCCAAGTAGATAAGCAACAGGAAAGGTCACCATCATCGGATGTATTGGATGACCCGCTAGCGCCATCCTTGTAGGCGTGGCTGGTGGGGGAGGAGTTGCTAGTGTGGGAGGGATTTCTAGTGGATTTCTCATACGGATAGACCTTTAATTCCGAAGCAAGTCAGCTTTTCTACTATCATTATTAAAGAATAATAAAAGGATTTTATCCAGCAGCCTGTACGGAGGCTCAATACAAAGGAAAAAGAACATGGAGAAATCAATATGAATATTATCGCTCATGAGCAGCAATGAAGAAAGGTGGAACGGCGATTCCTCCTTTGTTATTGACTTTGTAATATTTACAAAAGAGTGGAAAAATTACATCTCACTAGTCGGTACGTTCTTTATATAATCCCTATTATCTGGCTAGAAACTCACTTATGGGGGTCAGTGAGGAAGAATGATCACAAATAGTTTTTGCAATTACAAGTAGCGGTACGGCAGTAAATGCGCCGGGAATCCCCCAAAACCATACCCCAAACGTAATCCCTAAAAAGATGACTAAGGGATTTAAGGAAAGGCTACGGCCGAGAATCAAAGGTGTAATTAATTGCCCTTCAAGAGTAGTGATAAATAAAAATACGCCTGGTACTAGAAGAACTTGGCTAAGCTCTTCAAAGGACAAAATAGCTGCCCCTGTAAGGATGATAAAGATCCCTAAAGGTCCTAAATAAGGAATAAAATTAAATAATCCTGCTAGGGCTCCCCAAAGTAATGCATTGGGCAAATCGATAAAATATAGAGTGGTTCCCACCACAAGGCCTAACCCCAAATTAATCAAAGTGATAGTGAGCAAATATCGGGACACTTTAGCTTGCACTTCATATACCATTTCTAGAGCTTGACGCTTCTGTGTCCAGGTGGGCATTACCTTAACTAATTTGTGTAAGAATAAATCTCCAAAAGCTAAAAAAAAATATAGCAAAAAGAAGATAAATATCAGATTAGTAACCGTCCCCCAAGTACTCGTGAAAAGTATATCTTTGAGTTGGGAGCCTTGTTCGATTTCTATTGAATATCCCTCTGGCTTCGCTTTGGTGAGGTCCTCCACTTCTTCAGCTGTTTTTTCCACTTCTTTGACAGCTTCTTTTAGGGGGAATAATTTTCGTTCAGCCTGTTGGAGTAAGACGGGACTCCTTTGCATCCATTGAGAGGCAGGTTCTGCTAATGCCAAGACAGCAAAAGCCGCACCTTCTAGTAGGGCAATGACTATGAGCGCTGCTGCAAGACCGTCGTTTACCCCTAATTGTTTAAGAGAGCGGACTAGAGGTGCCAAAATAAGGTTTAACAGAAAAGCAATGATAATGGGAAGGAGAAAACTTCGGGCTACATATAATGAAAAAAATAGAGCTAGTATAAAAATCCCTGTTAAAGCCCTTGAAGAAAAGAGGACAGTCATGGATAGAAACTTGTAGGGAGAACCTGTGTCTATTGAGTAAGTGGGAGGATTTTAATTTTATTTGTAAGTTGTTGAAGGAAATGAATTTAATTTAGCCGTGTGACCTCCCTCCTTATGCCACTTTATCAAGCACAAGGCACTAAAAGCTAAGACTCTTTGAGCTCCCCACTACAAAGGCTGATGTTATTGCAGCTCATTGGCTTGACCTTCTCCATGATATTGGCGAGTCACTTCGAAGGCGCTGAATTCAGAACGATCAATTTTTCCATCTTCGTTTTGGTCGACTTCATCGAAATTAGCACTTAATTCACGTGCCTGTTCAGCCTCATCTTTGCTAATGTCACCACTCTGATCCTGGTCAAGTTTTGCAAATGTGGCTTGCGGCGATGTGCCGCCTGCGGAACTGGGAGTCCATTGGGCATTGGTTGGCCAATTTTCTTCACTAAATGTGGGGGCATCAGCTAGCTGTTCTTTGGTTACATTTAAAGTGTAGTATTCTCCTTGTTTGGATATCTGAAGCGCATCCCAAGGAACAGCCGTCATTTTTTCGCCTATTCCAAGAGTCCCTCCATGGGACAAGACGGCATACTTCACCTGACCTGACTTATCAACGACCAACTCACTAATTCTACCTAATTGTTCACCTTCGGGGCTTTGAACTTCTCTGTCCCGTAATACGCTCATTTTATACAGTAATTGCCTTCCTTGTTCTGCATTTTGTCTCTGTGCTTCAGTTTCCTGAGCACTTTCCATAGACTGCTGCTGTGGATCCTGATTAACAGACTGTGCCGTCCCTGATAGCACAAGCAAGAAAGTACTCGCAGAAATAAATATTACCTTATATAACCGACCCTTATGCAAAGTAGGCCTGCTCATGACTATTGCTCTCCTTAAAAGATTGGCTGCTGGAAGGAATGTGAATTTTACGTGATGAATGCCCTTTATAATATTTTTATCCAATATACAGCCCGACGCGGTGGTGTCGGGCTGTATACCAGATTGAAATTTCTCCACTTAGAAGGAGAAATTTGCCCCATCTTCAGGATGCTTAATCCACACGTTCCTGCATGCGCTCACCGGATTCTTCCATGCGCTCACCGGCCTCCTCCGTTGCTTCGTCTATGTTCTCACCCGCTTGTTCGGCCGGGCCCTCTTGTTCACAGCCACTCAACCAGGCACTCCCCGCTAGCAGTAGAGTCATGATAGCAAGCTTAGTTTTCATCATTTTCATCGTTTTCTCCTTACATTAACAAGGGATTAAAAAAATTAATTAATTACAACCGGTTTACACAAAACAATAGCTCATTTTTTTCAGGCTGCAAGTTAATTAAAGTTGATTATTGATTATATACCCTGTCATTTACAAATATAGTACTTAGAATTCCTTTTGTCTTATGAGTGATCATAAGTATTTATTTGTTTTTAAGCTGGAACCAGCGAAAGCCATAACCTTGGAGTTCGATCCGCGGAGCACCATTGGTAATCGAACTATATTTATGATCGCCTAAAATATCGAGCAACTGATTAGCCTTATAATCGCTTAGATCAAGGGTGACCGTTCGGGGTTGATCGGAGAGGTTGTGGACAGCCAATACAATGCCTTCTTCCCATTCGCAGGTATGGGCAAAGACAGCGGGATCACCCGTCTTGGCAATACGACAGTGGCCAAAACCGAATTCAGGATTTTCCTTACGAGTATGCATTAATCGCTCTATCCAATTGAGCAGCGAATCGGGATCATATTCTTGCCTTATCATGTTGAGCTGCTCATAGCCATACTGGCTATTTTTGATCACGGGGCGAATCAGATTTTCCTCTGGTGCAGATGAGAACCCACCGTTTTTCTCATTAGACCATTGCATGGGCGTGCGCACACTGTTGCGGTCGCTGAGGGAGAGATCATCGCCCATTCCAATTTCCTCTCCATAGCGTAGCACCGGTGTTCCTGGAAGTGAAAACATTAAACTATAGGCAAGCCTGATCCGCTTTTGATCCCCATCAAACATGGGTGGCAACCGGCGGCGAATTCCCCGTCCATAAATCTGCATTCGCTTTTCCGGGGCTAACGCCTGAAAAATCTCTTCCCGTTGGGCTTTGCTAAGCCTACCTAGATTTAATTCGTCGTGATTACGCAGGAAGTTCGCCCATTGACCGGTGTGAGGGAGCGGGGGTAGTTTATGCAATCCTTCTATAAGGGGCGCCGCCTGCTTGCGTGTAAGTGCAAGAAATAGATACTGGTTAAGGAGAAAATTAAATAGCATATGCAATTTAGTGCCATCGCCAAAATAGCTGGGAACTTTGTCCATGGCCACATTTGCCTCTGCTAAGAGAATGGCATCCCCTCGACGCCATTGGAGGAATTCCCGAAACTCCCGCAAATAATTGTATGGATCCTTAACCGTCGCATTCTGGATTCCCTTCAATTCAATCAAAAAGGGTGCTGCGTCAACTCGGAAACCGGAGATCCCTAGCTGCAGCCAAAAACCCATTATCTTGCGTATTTCTTCCCGCACAGCAGGGTTAGCAATATTTAGATCGGGCTGATGTTTATAGAAGCGGTGGAAGTAATAGGCCTCAGCTTCTTCATCGTAGGTCCAGATTGCCTCTTGCCTACCCGGAAATACTACTCCTTCCTCTGCATCCGCTGGCTTCGTCTCTGACCAGACATAATAATCGCGATAGGGGGAATCCTTATCCTTGCGGGCTGCCTGAAACCAGGGGTGTTGGTCGGAAGTATGATTGACCACAAGGTCAATAATCACCCTTAAGCCCCGCTCATGGGCGTAGTGAATGAACTCCACAAAATCTCCGAGCGTCCCTAGACGGGGATCTACGGCGTAGTAGTCCTTCACATCATACCCATCATCCCGGTTAGGCGAAGGGTAGAAAGGCAGCAGCCACAAACAGGTAGCGCCAAGGCCAGCAATATGGTCTACCCGTTGTGCTAACCCTTTGAAATCGCCGATACCATCGCCATTAGCATCCATGTACGTGTCCACATCGAGACAGTACACGATGGCGTCCTTATACCACAGATCACGCATCATTTTTCCTTTGGAATCGGGAATTGGAGCGGCCTAAATATTTAAGCCTAAAGTTTGTTGATGTCTGCCACAGTGATAATTATAGCCCGCTTCCCTCGTCCCAACTGCTTATTAGCTTCTTCTACTTTAGTTGCGAGCATGCTGAAGCTGGAGCAATTTCCGGCCTTTCTGATAAACGAAGTTTGTCCTGTGATTCCGAGTGCATTTATGAATCGGGGTGGTGGTCTTTTCCCTGGATGTATTTAGTATGCGTGCTAAATCATCCACGCCCCTTCATAGACAGATTTAGGGATAGCTTGCGCTCCTTATTTAGGAGCGCGGATCTATCCTTCATTCCTCTTCTCTGTAGAGTCGGAATTAGTTTCATTCATAGCAGCGTTTACTCATTCGGAGCAGGAATAGTCAGCTGGGTTCCAACAAGTAATTGATTAGGATCTTCGATTTTGTCCTGATTAGCTTCGTAGATCTGACGCCATTTACCAGCATCACCGTAGACACGCTCGGCAATGAGCGACAGAGAATCGCCACGCTGAACAGTCACTGTCTCTGGGGTAACCTCTTCCTCTTCCATCGGCTCTTCTATAAATTGAGGTTCTTTTTGTGGCGGTTCAGGTTCACCTAATTTTTCTTCCTCTTCTAATGGCTCAAATTCGCCTAATTCTTCCACTTCCTCTTCTAGTGGCTCAGGCTCCTCTTCCAATGGCTCAGGTTCGCCTAATTCTTCCGGTGCCGGTTCAAATTCCTCCTCCCTTGCAGGGGGTTCAGTTGGTTCAGGAGGAGGGGGGGCAGTCACTTCGTCCTCCAACGCCAATTCCTCAGCAGGTTCTGCTTCTTCCTCAGGTTGGGCGGTCTCCTCTTCTATGCCTAGTTCTTCCAAAATTGCGGCAAACTCGTCCTCTTCCTCGCTGGGAGCAGCTTCCTCTTCTTTAGCAATGGGTTCAGGCGCTTCTGGTTCAGGCGCTTCCGCTTGGGTAAGTGGTTCGGTGGGTTCCGGCTCTGTAGGCTCAGGGGCAGTCGCTTGGGGAACGAGGGCTTCACTTTCCTCCCTAGCGACCTCTACTTCTTCACCCTGACGGCTGAGATACACCCACACTGCACCTCCTGCTAGTACCACGATCAATAAAAGTACAATAACCGTAGACCAAACCTGTCCATAATTTCTAGATCGCCCATAGACAGAGTGCCTATGTATCGCTCGGGCGTAGCTAGGAATGCTGTGTTTAGAATGGGCCATGGTTGCTCCTAATGTCTCTTAGCTCAGTTCAAAGTCTAAATTTGGGACAAGGGGCGAGAATATTTTCGCCTCGATCCTCCTTACTTTCTCTGGAGCACCTCAAAATGAGCATGCCCTATAACCAATTTATAGTATATATAGACGGCATTTTATACAGCATAATTATACGGCTACATGCTCCAACCTTCTCCAGGCCAACTTCATGGGTTATCTCTGGGGGTTTACCCTGATTTATTAGGCCAAAAAAATAATGCTATATTTTTTTGGTTCGGCCTATGAAACTTGATAAAAGTAATTTTTGGTAGAGGATGTGGGATATGGGGGCTTATAAGTATCTCAGTGAAAGTTTTGAAGTATTCCTGGAGCGAGCCGATGGCGTGGAGCCAGGGGACAGGGAAGTCCCGCAAACCCTTTTTCAGGGAGGAAAAACGGGTTTGCGGAACACCTCCGGCTCGCTCCTAATAAAACCTCATTCATAGGTACTTAGACAGCTCTCGTTGCGGAAGTAGCAAAATAGACTTGGATTACCTGTGGAGTAAGCAATGACACGCTTTGCCTGTTCTGCGGCCCTTCAGGAAGAGACGGGGGCACT
Organism: Nitrosococcus wardiae; assembly: GCF_004421105.1. Taxonomy (NCBI): domain Bacteria; kingdom Pseudomonadati; phylum Pseudomonadota; class Gammaproteobacteria; order Chromatiales; family Chromatiaceae; genus Nitrosococcus; species Nitrosococcus wardiae. The sequence goes on along the minus strand of NZ_CP038033.1, from coordinate 3,218,142 downwards.
ATACGATTGTTTTTTTATCACGGAAGTGGAAGCTCAGCTCGTGGCGTATCTGCAGCACCTAGGATTCCAAGATGGACGGTGCCTTCGGATATTTGCCCGTGAGTGTGTGCAGCGGGCTATGAGACGAACCAGGAGGACCTTAACTAGCCCTACCCTTTACCAACAGGCGCTGAAAGAAGTTTGGAAGTGTTTAGATGGGGCACTTTCTCGTCATTTAGGTTCAGGTTTATATCTCAACCATCATGAAATAGCCCGCGCCCGTGCTGCCCTATTGCTTGGGCAAGCTCCTCTTTCCCTTGAGGAACTCTTTGGACAAGAAAATGTTTCTCCGCAGATGGGAATGGGGAATTCCCTGAAAGATAGATTGCCCCAAGCGACGCCACCGGAAGCACCGTTGGCGATGCCAGAGCAAAGCTTTGAATAGAAAAGCCCTAAATACATTTCTAGAAAAATACTTCGTGATGGAGGATCTCATCGGGTCTTTCTATTTTGATGAGTTCTCCTGCCATTTGGCCCAGTGCGAAACCCACCCTAAGGCCAATGACAAAGCTAAGGGCGGCATATGGCCATGACCACCCTCCACTGAGATGGAGGGGGAGAAGAAAAATAATGACTCCCAAAATAGCGCCTGTTACCGCAAACCCATACAGATGGTGGCTGAGGAAAGAGCGTATTTCGTCCCAGGAAGAAGGGGATTGGGAGGGGAATTGTAAAGAAAGGACTTCTTCAAGCACTGCGAGCCGGTCTTGTTGTGCTTTTTGGGAAGGGATTAACTCCCCTGGCGCATGCGCTAGCACTGCTTGCATATAGCGGATGCGGCCTTCCACCTTCTCAGGGGCTTTGGAATGAAGCGCCTGGAGTTTTTTCTGAGCTTGTGAGCGGAAAGGCCCTTCTTTTGCCCCGAGAAAGGCTTTTAAGTGAGATTCAATTTTATACATGGGCACATCTCCAGAATACTTCTTCACCAGTTCAGTCGGGTGGATGAGGAGCACTTGACGCTGTTCGACTTCTTGTTCAGCCACCAGACTGCCCAAGCTCAACCCTCCGCCCACGCTAATGGGGGCCCAGATGAGAAAATTAATCCCTATTTCCTGGAACCGAGTTAGATCGAGCCGGTTTTCTTGAGTCGCTCGGGTGACGGCGACGAGCAGACCGACCAGGGCCCCGAGTCCAATGGCGCTCCAGGTGATGGTGCTTCGCTTGTGTTTGACTTCCTCATTCCAGGAGGTCACGTGGGTATTGATTTCTTCCTCGAGCAGCAGGGTTCGTTGAAAGGTTTGCTGTTGGGTAAAATCGCAGACGAGCCGCAGATAGGATTTTAACACCTTGACTTTTTGAATAAAGTCTTCCCTATTTTCGGTAGCCTCCACCAGCCGCTTAACAATGTGGTGAGCCTCTTGAACCAGGGTCTCGCTGGTGATTTGCGGGCTGACCAGGAAACGGTCGACTTGCTGATAAAAATCCGGGGGAAGGGCTTTCGAGGAGGCCATCAGCAAGGGAGAAAAAAGCACGAATACTACCCACAAAATACTCTCACGGGGCAGATTGCGGAAACTCATCTTATTTTGCCAACCCATTACTCACAATGTCCAATACACCCGATGGCTTTGAAAGTTTGACAATCGCTCAACGGCGTCTATATCTCTAGATAGAGGCTAAATTACCTATCTATAAAACTTAGACTACAAAGAGTTAGTCTGCTTGCTTAGTTGTAGGCTTTTAATCTCTGGCGAAGTAAACTGTTCTTTAAGAGGGAGGTAGGTTTTTCTTAACCAACATTTATGGATATTCGCAGTGTGTTAAAGACCATCGCCCAAGCATTACGCAGGGCCGTGCACGTATTAGCTCGTCCCGTCAAAAGTGATCGCGGCCGTGGTGGCATCGTTATCCAGCCCTATCGCGGCTATGGTTCGCGCAAGGAGGTCTTCCTGATGGGCCGCGTTTTTAAACAGCGTGGGAATATTTCAGGAGCACAGGAGGGAGCGCTAGGCCGCGACCTTATGGATATTGCACGGCGGCTTCTGAGGCGGGGAATTGCTGAAGCGGTCCTCACAGCCCGTTTCCAGGGGAGGGAACAGCAAGTGATTGCCGATCGGGATGGCTACTTTCACGTCCATCTGCAATCCCTACAGCCCCCAGCCGAAGATCGTCTCTGGCATCACCTGGATCTCAAAGTCATTGAGCCGCTTGGTGCGATGGCGAGGGGTGACCTATTTATACCGCCGAGCACGGCCCGCTATGTAATGATCAGCGATATTGACGATACCGTCATGTATACGGGTGTCGCTAACAAGATTAAGATGCTGTGGCGGTTGTTTGTTCAAGGGCCTCATAGTCGAGTGGCCTTTCCCGGCGTGGCAGCATTTTACAGAGCATTGCATAACGGTGTTGCCGGTACCGAGCAGAATCCAGTGTTGTACGTCTCTCGAGGACCATGGAGCCTTTATGAAGTCCTTGACGAGTTCTTTCACCTTCATGGTATTCCCATAGGGCCTATTCTATTCCTACGGGATTGGGGTTTTACTCCTAGGCACCCTTTTCCCCGTCGGAGGGAGGGCCACAAACTTGCCCTGATCCGGGATATGCTGGCGCTTTACCAGGAGCAACCTTTTATCCTCATTGGAGATAGCGGCCAGCGCGATCCAGAGATCTATAGCCAGATAGTCCAGGAACACCCTGGGCGTGTCTTGGCCATCTATATCCGCCATATTAGCCATCAACCAGAACGGCATCAAGAGATTGAGGCATTGGCCAAAGAAGTAGTTAATGCCGGTAGTACTTTATTGCTTGCCGCAGACAGCTTTGCCATGGCGGAGCATGCCGTTGAACATGGCCTTATCGCGCCGGAGGCCGTATCAGAGGTGATCAAGGAGCGTGAGCAACAGCAGGGCGAGCCGGATTTAAAGCCAACCCGAAAGATAAAGCGGAATTCCCAAAAGGCTTTAGAACGTGGCGAATTGGAAGAAACATTAGAGCAAGGGGACAGCCAAGACACACCACCGAATGTAGTGGTGGAATCTGAAGAAAGAGAGAGACGCTCGCACTAGAAGGGCTTCCTTGCGAATTATCGCTTAGTTGTTTGTACTCCTCTATTATCTTATCTTTACTCTTCCCACAAAGATTAAAATGACGCCAAATAAAATCGATATAATCCCTGTAATGAGTACAGCTACAGGCGTTGGAAGGACATTGTTTAACGCGAGCCCAATGGATATTAAAATTAAAACAAGTGCCCCAGTAAAGAAAAATATTCCGACTAAAAAAAAAGTTAAAGCAACAATAAAATGAAAAAGGCTCATTTTTGATTGTTGCAATTCCGCTTTGATCAATTCGATCATAGCGAGGAAAATTTCAACAAGCGCAGTCACGATTTATTTTTGTGAAAAAAGTTTTCCTGTGATTAATCCCGCTAAAAAAGCAACAGCGAGACTGGTGATAGGATGTTTCTCAATTTCATCTTGCGTTGATTCAGTGGCCTGTTCTCCAGTTCTGCGAGCCGCGATGTAAGCCTGGTTTAATTTGCCCATCATTTCGTCTAGCTCTCGCTCCGCTTTTGTTTTTGTCGCCCGAGCTGTGCTCTGGCCGAGATTCTTAACGGCTACAACTAGATTTCCCATATCTTCTCGAAGCTGGCTAAGTTCTTCCTTTAATTCCTCAACCTCTTTTTTAGGTGTGTTATCTGCTTTAGGGGTGTTATCTGCCATTTGTAAATTACCTCTTTATGGAGTAATCAAAAAATCTAACCGGGAAAAGTTATCATTGTGAAAAGCGCCAAGGAAAACAGAATTATAAGCTTTATTCTGATGTAGAATACAAATCATAGAATATTTTTCTGTAGATCTCAAGAATGGTGACCAACAATGCGGCGATAACCGGGCCAATAATAATGCCGATAGCACCAAACATAAGAATACCGCCCAAGGTAGCTAATAGGACTAGTAAATCCGGCATCTTAGCTTCGCTGCCAACAATATGGGGACGCAGAATGTTGTCCACCAAGCCTACGACAGCTATACCCCATACAGTCATACCGATTGCCCAACCCGTTTGCCCCGTGGCTGCAAGATAGATCACCCCCGGAATCCAAATGATTGGCGCACCAAGACCCGGAACTGCAGAAAATACTACGACGATAGTACCCCAAAAGATGGCACCTTTGATTCCAGCGGCCCAGAAAGCGAGGCCCACAAGTATACCTTGCAGCACGCCAATGACCAGAATGCTCTTTAAGATTGCCTTTGTTGTTGCGAGCCCTATTTCAAGAATATGCAAGCGGTCTTTTTCGGTAAGGGGGATGTAGCGCATCAAAGCAGTGAGCGTATCCGGTCCCCATATAAAAAAGAAAAACATTGCATATACCATAATAAAAAGTTTTACAACGATACTGATCGTGCCCTGGGTAATTTTAGAAATGCTCTTTGCAAGGAATTCTCCTGTATTACCGGCAAGCTCACCCACCTTAGCAATAATACGTGATTCATAAGGCTCGAGTTGCTCAGAAAAGGGCAGCTGCTCTGGAAGATCACGGGAAAGGTCATACTGATCAGGAATTTTTTTTTCTATCCAGGGTTTGACATCCTCACTGATCTGTATCGCTTCAGCGGCTACGACGCCGAGTAATCCTAGCAGTGGCAGGCCAACCACGAGAATGGCTAGTACTAATACAATGACTGACGATAACGCCCGGCGTCCATGCAATATCTTCACAACTTGAGTATAAACTGGATAGAGAAGGGCAGTAAAAATAACTGCTAAAAGTGTGACGATGATATACTCATGAATTATCGCCAGAAAGGTTGCTAAGATGGATACCAGCAATAGTAGTATAAAGGCTTTGCGGTAGCGGGTTTGGGATTTATCTAATTGGGTCATGAATGATTCCTGCCTTTCAGCCTGGCGCAAGATGCCATCGCACCATTTCAGAAATTATTTAAAGAAAATCCCTTGATGGATAGGGTGGGTTGAGTGCAGAGAAACCTACGGCAGTTCGTGAGTCTCTCCTTATTTTAATAATGCATATCGCTGCGTTCTGCATACCCTAAGTTGTTACCAAAATTTTTTAATAGCCTCTAAACTACTTTATATAGCACTTCTCGTTTAAATGAGACCTCAGGCGTTTGGGGCCAGCGTGACCAGACACGCTGTCAATTCCTTCCTGGAAGCTCGACGTCGGCTTGCCACGCCAGGCTTTCCTGTGCCTAGAGGGCAAGTCCAGCCTGTCCATTCCTGAGACGGGCGTTCACCCGTCTGCGAGGCTCCATGGCCCCACGCTCTCGGCTCACCCCTGCCGCCGGCGGTTTAGTCACGCTGACCCCCCGTCCATCTAAATGGAAACCGCTATACTTTAAAGTAGTTATTATTTTAGTATATATAAAATTACTTAAGTGGATATTTATTAAAATCTTGCCTATTTGCTCTACTTTGAATAGCTTTGGTAAGAGCACTTATAACTGAGAGGTGGAGACCCTTTGTATAACCATCTATTATTATTATAGTGAGCAAGATTAAAGCTTGAACACTGAATTGTTTTGATATTAAGGAGAGTAAAATGGAAAACTCAATGAGATATAAGGGGTTCTTATTATGTGTTTTCTTAACTGTAGGGATGCTAGGGTGCGCGCCTAGTCCTGAAAAAAGCGCGGGTACTCATGTGGATGATGCATGGATTACTACGAAAGTGAAAAGTAAGTTGCTGGCTGACCCTGAAGTCAGCGGGCTAGATATTGAAGTAGAAACTCATGAAGGAGTAGTGCAGCTTAGCGGGTTTGTGGATACGTGGGAGCAAGCCCGTGAGGCGGAAGATCTTGCACAAAGCGTTAAGGGAGTGAGGGAGGTTAATAATAAGCTGTCTGTAAGATAGGACAAAAGAAAAAAAGAGAATTCCTTTAACGAAGCTTAAGTTCAACCCGTAAAATTTCTTCAGCTTCAGATGTAGAATAGATGCAGCTTGTGGATATCAAGCTGCATCTTCGATTGGTCGTCTCCAGCAATCTGAGCTGCTGCATCTAAGAGGACGTTAATTGGGTAATCTTAGTTGAGGCCTCTTAAGATTGGGTGGGTAGGCGATGCAGGGTTGCTGGGTCGGAGAGTAGGTAGCGTTTTTCGGTTGTTGATAGGCTATCAAATCCTTGCTCAAGCAGTTTGCAGCTTAATGACTTGAGATAATAGCGATCCCCCTTACTCAGGGGACGTTGAGGTAATAAGGCCAGATGGAGAGCACAAACACCCGGATCGACTAGGACCCGCTTCGCTCCTTGGTCACTAGCGCTAGATTGTAGAGATAGAGGTGCAAGGTTTTCGCGCAGCAATGTAAGCACCTGGGGGGGCTGGGTTTCTTCAGGAATCAGGAACAATCCTTTCTCTCGGGCGCGCTGCCCAAGGTAAGTGCTACTTGAATACATGGAAAGAGGGATTGATAACACTAGCCCTACTAGTACAGGCGTGAGCCACCAGAAAAAAGTAGGAAGATAAAAGTAGCTTACTAGACCTGCCGTAAGGCCAATCAAGGTATGCCCCCGGTGGGCAACAAAGGTTTCTTTTAGACTCAATCTATGATCATTTCGCCGTTGCACGGGCCAACCAATGTGCTGACGTAACAAAATTGCAGTGACGAACTTACTCTGGTAGAGCATTAGCACTGGAGCAATGAGCATTGAGAATAAAGTTTCAAGTACTACGCTAATGCTGACCCTCCATATCCCCCCGTAGCGTGCTAATTCTTGGTTCTTCAGGAGCAAGAGGACAAGTCCCAGAAGCTTGGGCAGGAAAAGCATGGAAAGGGTGACTATCAGCACCGTCGTCATCTCAAAAGTGTAAGATTCTGGCCAGACAGGAAACAACTGGTTACCAAAAAAGTAAACGGTTTCCGTGTGGCTTTGGACATAGGCTTCGGTACCAGTAATGACGAGGAATAGAAGCCAGAGAGGCGATGCTAGGTAAGACATGATTCCCATCGTCAGGTGGAGGCGACTCATAAAGTAGAAGCCTCGAGAAAATAGGAAGCGAAGATGTTGTAGATTGCCCTGGCACCAGCGTCGGTCTCGCTTGGCGTAGTCAATTAGGGTCGAGGGTAGTTCCTCATAGCTTTCTCCAAGATCGGGCGCTAGCCAGACTTCCCAACCTGCTTTGTGGAGTAGAGCCGCTTCGACAAAGTCATGACTTAATATTTCGCCACCAAAAGGTTCGCGGCCAGGAAGCTTAGGTAGGCCGCAATGCTGCACAAACGGCTGGATGCGGATAATGGCGTTGTGTCCCCAATAATTGCTATGGCCTAATTGCCAGAAAGCAATTCCTGCATTAAATAAGGGACCATAGAGGTTAGCTCCAAATTGTAGGATACGGGCAAATAGAGACTCCCGATTAATGGGACGCGGAGGTACCTGAATTAAGGCTACTTGGGGATTGGCCTCCATCAATTTAACCATCTGCACCAGTGTGTGGCCGCCCATAAGACTGTCTGCGTCGAGTACAATCATATAACGGTAGCGTTCTCCCCAACGCTTGCAGAAGTCCGCAACATTACCACTCTTGCGACCGCTATTTTTTTCCCTATTCCGGTAAAAGATGCGCCCATGGGCATTTAGATCCTGGCACATCCGATACCAATGTAACTCCTCTTCAACCCAGATGTCGGGATCCTGGGTATCGCTAAGGATGAAGATTTCAAACGCCTCGGCTTGGCCTGTTTTGAGTAAAGACTGATAGATTGCCCGCAGCCCGGCAAATACCCTCTCCGGTTCTTCGTTATAAACCGGCATAATCAGCGCTGTCTTACCTAGAGGGGCCTTATTACTGTACTTTTTTCTTGATGCTTGGGTAGAAATGGATGGGTGATCGCGTTTACCGAGCAAATTCCAAAATCCTAGGATTGCAGTCCAGAAAGAGGCGCTGATCCATAGGATCAAAAGCATATATAATAAAAGAAGTAAACTTTCCAAGGGCGTAATGCCGTTTTTCTGGAAAACCCCTGTGAGCAGGAAGAGGGCGCTAAAGGTAGTGAGAAGGACTAGGGTATAGTATCCTTGTTGTCTAAGAATGCGTTTATACTTAGGAATGGCCTGTAAATTCATGGTTTACCCCACTGATAAATCCAGGTTTCACTCAGGGTTTCTGTCCCGGTTTTAAGATAGGCTCGCAAGTTCACTGGTTCTTCCTCCGCCTCAGGTTCTAGCTCGAAACTCAAACGCCAGCTATGGGTAAATGGGTTCTTGTGTACCACAGGATTGATAATACGGCCGCGCGAGGCGCTAATCTCAGCTTCTACAGGGGCGTGCTTGCTAAGAAAATGGAGAGTCTCACTGGCAAAATCCACCACGAATTTACGCCGCTTACCATCCAATACATCTGTTCCGCCACCGCCAATCCGGGAAGCCAGAACCTTACCTCCGCTAGGTTCAGGCGAGTTGTTTAGCAGAAAATGCAGGCGGTATTTAAACACCCAGTCTTGATCTTTGCCGAGCTGGTGTTTGGGAACCCAAAAAGCAATGATGTTATCATATTTTTCTGCATCACTTGGGATTTCGATAAGATAAATAGCGCCTGCTCCCCACTTCCCGAGTCTTTCCACCCAGGCACTTGGCCGTAAATGATACTTAGATTCCAGATCTTGATAGTGCTCAAAGTGGCGATCACGCTGCATTAGGCCAAAGCCTATGGGGTTAGTATCTTCAAAAACATTGATCTGTAACTGGCGTGGGTTACTCAGTGGCCGCCATACCCATTCTCCGTTGCCTCTGCCAATGAGCAAGCCATCAGAGTCATGGACTTCAGGGCGAAAATCGTCAATAAAATAGTCGGTGTTTTCTCCATGGAAAAACATGCTTGTAAGGGGGGCCATTCCCAGACGCTCAACTCCATGGCGGAAAAACAAATGGGCGGTAACTTCTAGCATTGTTTTCACGCCTGGTTGAATAATAAAATGATAAGCACCTGTCATGGCTGGACTATCAAGGAGAGCATATACAGCAAGTTTGGTATTTTCCTTGCTAGGCTTTTCAATCCAAAATTCTTTAAATAGCGGAAATTCTTCCGCTCTCGTTAAGCCAGTATCTACGGCTAATCCCCGGGCAGAGAGACCATAGACCTGTCCTAAGCCAATGGCGCGAAAGTAACTAGCGCCTAAAAAAGCAGCGATTTCGTCTAATTCCTTCCCTTTGCGAAGGGGGTAAAATATCCGGAAGCCGGCAAACCCAAGATCGCTGGGTAGTGTCTCAGAGAATTGATTTTTTCCAAAATCAAATAAGTTATTTGCGTAAGCCACTGTATAGGAAAGGCCTTTATCAATAATGTGGATCTTAACGGGATCCTTGAACATGAATCCACGATGAAAAAACTGCAATTGAAACGGCAGTTCTTCCTCCTGCCAGAGAGTGTGTTTCGGCTTATAGCGAATGTCACGGTATTGGTCATAATCGAGATTAATTAGAGACTCTGGTAACATTTCGGTATTTTTGACATAGGGTTGTGCTGCCAGTTGGCGAGCTATTTTCTCCACTACTGAAAAGTCAAAGGGTGGAGAGGATGATATCTCCGCATTTTGAGGGGGTATGAGCTTAGGTTCTGCTAGTGCCATTCCTGCTGTTAGGAGAAAAAATATTATTAATAAGGAGTTTATTTTTTGCCGCATAACTGAGTAAGTACCTATGAATAAAATATGAGGTGTTTTAGGAGCGAGCCGGAGGTGTTCCACAAACCCGTTTTTCCTCCCTGAAAAAAGGGTTTGTGGGGACTTCCCTGTCCCCTGGGGCTCCACGCCACCGGCTCGCTCCAGGAATACTGCAAAACTTTTACTGAGATACTTATTTATCCTTTAAGATAAAGTCATTATTTAGAGTAATGACAGAATAGGCAAAGCGAGCCGAATTTGCCATCTAATCAGTGTCTCATGGCATCTTAGGAGGGCGACAGGAATGAAATAGTTTGAAAACTGCCTGAGCCAATAATCCCAGGCACGTTTAAATCAGGAAATAAACTGTTCGCGAGTTTTCTGAAGCTCGACCCGTCTTTAAGGTGGCCCTTCCTAATTCAAAAACACGATCTTTTTAATCAGCAATAGCGGATCGACGGGGAGAGGCGGCTTATAGCCATGAGCGGTAGTGTTCTAAGCAGGAAGAACGTTAGTTGATGGGGAAGGGGCTGGATAAAAATGGTCCCCGGTAGAACTGAAAACTCAAACGTATAAATGAGCAAGAATTTCAGCCAAACCGGGGACTTAACATTTACCGTGTTCGGCGTAACTCCTCTGCAGTTCTTGTGCCAGTCATAGCCCTACGTGCCCTGTGAGTGGCGTAGACACTTATCGCAGCTAAGATGGCAATGATGCTGCCGAGAAAGATATCGTTCCACATGGCTGCTGTCGCATTGATTCCGGTGTAGTCCAACACGAACGGCGCGATGATCAGCCATAATCCGAGGACGATATTTGTCCATCCTACCGGTTCATACTGTAAGGGGGCATTTGTTCGGACGATGGCCAGAATAAACACGGCGATGCCCAGGATAATGTCGTTCCACAAAGCGTTTGCCATATCAGTGTAGCCTAGAGCAAACGGCGCAATGATAAGCCAAACGCCGGCAATAATATTGATGCCACTGGACCAGTGGACCTCCTCTCGGGCTTCCTCATAATTTGCGTAGGTTGTTTTAGCCATTGCCTTACCTCCACTTTAAGACTCTTTGAATTAAAGTCTAGATCTTCCGATCGAGACTTTCAAAGACATTCGTTCGGCATCAGCTAAGCACCAAATTTTTTAAGGCGCCCCGCGTGGGCTAGTGCTAATCCTAGCAAATGGATACCAGGCCGTAACCCTAGGGAACCCCGTAGACAGTGGTATTCATCAAATTGGGGCAATTTGTCACTGCGTGCGTACTGGGAGTGGATCAGTACCGGTACCGGATGCCAGCTATGCTGTGCCATCACAGCAGGGGTCGAGTGGTCTGAAGTGACCACGAATACTTCCGGATCAAGTGCTAAGATTTTTTGGAGTAAGCGATCCACTGCTTCCATGACCGCCACTTTGCCTTGAAAATCACCATCTTCTCCGCGGCTATCTGTGCCTTTAACGTGCAGGAAGTAGAAGTTGTGTTCATCTCCATAATGTTCTCCTAATGCTTCAAAAGCAGCCTCCATACTGGTGGGAGGAGCGATTAAATCCATTCCAAGCAAACGGCTGACACCACGGTACATGGGATAGCTTGCCAGGCAGAGTCCTTGCAACTGGAAACGTTCCTGGAGCGAGGGCAGGGGTTCATAACGCTCAAAGCCCCGTAGCAAAATAGCATTAGCAGGTTTTTCGTTATTTAATACTTCTTTAACTTGTTCAACAAAGGTGTTGACCAGGGTTGCGGTTTGTTGAGAATCTGCTGTTTCTGCTTCGGCTGGATGAGGGAAGACCCCTGTACGCTGGGGATCGGTATCCTGCACCTTTGCGTTTAACCCTGGACCCCGTAGAACAAATACCGCCCGGTGTTCACTAACGGTTTCAAAAAAATATTCACCCTCAAAATCTAGTCGAACTGTTTGTCGGATTGTTTCGCACAAACGTTGATTGGTTTCTGTGGCAATCCGGCCAGCGCGTCGGTCAGTGATCCGGCCTTCAGTGTCAACGGTTGCAAAATTTACCCGGGCAGCCACATCCCCTTCCTGTAAGGGGAAATCTATCCCGAGCGCAGAGAGCACGCCGCGACCGAGAGTATAGCGTAGGGGGTGATAGCCAAAAAGGGCAAGATGGCCTGGTCCACTGCCGGGGGTAATGCCTGGCCCGACAAGTTCTAAGAGGCCGCAGCTTGAGGATTGAGCTAGCTGATCTAGATTTGGTGTGTGGGCCTCTTGGTAGGCGGTTTTCCCTGTCTCAGGGTGGGGTAATCCACCTCCGCCATCGAGGATGAGGTAAACGATCCGCCCGCCGGATTGGACGAGCTTCTCCCAAACTAGAGAAATGTCCGTAGGGATTTCCGATTCCATGCCATGACCTTGAGTAGGAATTAAAAATTCTCAGAAAAAAGTTTTCTAACTTCAGTTTTTCTCGCGACACATTTGCTGATAGAGGCGTTCGATATCCTCAGTGCGGTAGAGTTCGGTGCCAGGAGTCAAAAGCGCTGCCGCTGCGGCGGCAACGCCATAGTACAAAGTATCTTTGAGGGATCGACCGCGGGCCAAATTGAAGGTAATCACAGCGACAAAGCTATCTCCTGCGCCGACTGGGCTGATGCCCTTAACTTCTGGAGGCTGAGCGCGCTGCTGTTCTTCCCGAGTGGTCAGCAAAGCCCCTTTTTCGCCTAGAGTTAAAATAACCACCTCGGCCTTCCCTTGCTCAACAAACTCTCGGGTCAGTGCGGCTTGTTCTTCCGGAGTGTCTACGGAATATCCAGTTAAGTTTTGAAACTCATGTTGATTAGGTTTGACCAGATAAACGCCTTCCTCTAGTGCAGCCTGTAAGGGGGCTCCTGAGGTATCCAGGATCAGGCGCATCTCTTGCTTTTTGGCAATTCGTGCTAGCCGAGCATACCAATTATCTGGAACTCCTGGCGGCAGGCTGCCACTGGCAACCAGGTAGGTTGGTGGGGGTTTCCATTGCTTGATTTTATCTAAACATTGCTGCCACTCTTGCTGGCTAAGTTCAGGGCCGGGTGAGACAAGGTGAAAAAGATGACCACTTGATTTTTCTAGGACAGAAAAATTCTCCCGAGTAGGGCGTTCAATAGGAATAGGATGATGTTTAATACCCGCTTGTTCGATCAGTTTCTTTAGCGTTTGCCCGGTTGGGCCACCGAGGGTATAAAGCGCAGAGACCTGGCCACCGAGTGCATGAATCCCACGGGCCACGTTAATGCCACCTCCACCAGGCTCTCGGCAAAGCGCCGTTGTCCGCAATTTACGCCCAGGGATCATTTCTTCAACCTCGGTTGAAAGATCGAGGGAGGGATTCATGGTGATGGTGATGACGGTTTCCATTACTCGCCTTGAAAGTTTTTGGCGATAAAATCCCAATTCACCCGATTCCAGAAAGCATTCAAGTACTTGGCTTTTTCATTCCGATAATCAATATAATAGGCATGCTCCCACATGTCACAAGTCATCAACACAATGCGGCCATATTGAAGTGGGTTACCGGCGTTACTCGATTGTTCCATGGAGATCACACCCTCCGTATCCTTTACCAGCCAAGTCCAGCCAGAGCCAAACAGTTGAGTAGCCTCTGCTGTAAACTTTTCTTTGAAGTTATCAAAAGAACCAAAAGTTTTATTGATGGCATCGGCGAGGGGGCCGGTGGGAGTACCACCTCCGGTGGGACTTAAACAATGCCAATAAAAAGTGTGGTTCCAGACTTGAGCAGCATTGTTAAAAATGGGGCCCGTACTAGCGGTTGCAATGATCTGCTCCAGGGTTTGATCTTCGAACTGTGTCCCTGGTATTAAACTATTTAAAGTATCCACATATTTTTTGTGGTGCTTGCCATAATGATATTCCAAAGTTTCAGCGGAAATATCCGGTTCAAGAGCATTCATCTCATAGGGAAGCGGGGGTAATTCATGTTTCATGGGGAATTTCTCCATTAAAAGGCATGTGGTTTTTACCTATAGTAAATTAATCTAGCCTATTACAAAACGGTTGCTTAACTAACTTTCTAGTATAGACAGAACGCTTTCGCTAGTCTGGATTTCTCATATACAAAATTTTATCCTGGAAGCTATCTTCTTTTATGTTTTTGCTTCAGGGGCTGAAACTTGTTAATTAAAGTTGTCCAGAAAGTACTCGCGTGGTAAGGAAAAAGCCTTCATTGCTATGATTGTAAATTTAGCCGCACTTGGACGATCTCCTCTTCGATGGGCTGGATTTCAAAACCTAGGTCTTTTGCTAGGGCCAACATCCGCTGATTGGTGCGGCGTGCATTGCCGATCAGCTCCTTAGTACCACAGGATTGGTAGTACTGGATCATCTTATCTAGCAAAAGATGGCCTAGCCCTTTGCCTTTAAGTGCCGAGTGCACAATGATTGCAAATTCTGCTTGGATGTTAAGGGGATCGGTGATTGCTCGGGCGACCCCTAGAATTTTTGGCCAATCATCTACATTTTTGGGGATAGCTAGAAAAGCCATTTCTCGGTCATAGTCGATCTGGGTATAGCGGGCCAGTTCAGAATGGGGCCATTCTTTGATCATGTCAAAAAAACGAAAGCGGATGTCTTGGGGGTCCAGCTGCTGGAGAAATTCCCGGTACTGGGGTTCATCTTCAGGGCGAATGGGACGTAGTAGTACCTTTTCTCTTTGAAAATCGCTCCATTCTTCAAGCTCTCTAGGATAAGGACGAATAGCAAGCCGTTCGGGTCCCGAGCTCTTAGCGGGTGCTATTCCCATACGCGCATCCAAGGCCAAGACTCCCTTATCATCAGCGAGGAGCGGATTGATATCGAGTTCAGTGATTTCTGGAATATCAGCTATTAGCTCTGCGATCTGGATGAGAACCCGTGCAATGGCCTCCTGATCGACAGCGGGGCGATCTCGATAACCTGCAAGTAGTTTGGCAACGCGGGTCCGGGAGATCAGTTCTTGTGCCAGGTGCATATTGAGGGGAGGCAATGCGACAGCTCGGTCTTGAATGATCTCAACGGCAGTGCCTCCTTGGCCAAATAAAATAATTGGACCAAAAATGGGGTCTGTGGTCGCACCAATCAAAAGTTCATGGGCGCCAGGACGGTGGGCCATTTCTTGTACTGTGAAACCCTCCAACTGGGCCTCAGGGCGCAATTCTTGAAGGCGGCGAAGTATCCTTTCAGCTTCCGCCTGGACAGCTTCAGGAGTTTCTAAATCTAAGACAACGCCTCCGACGTCTGATTTATGGGAAATATCTGGCGAGAGAATTTTTAGCGCTACTGGAAAACCCAGTTCTTGGGCCATCCGTTGAGCTTCTTCAGGGGTTTTTGCCACTCGGGTGGCGACGACTGGAATGCCGTAGGTCGCCAAAATCTCTTTAGCCTGGGGTTCGCTTAATAGACGGTGAGAGGAAGCGAGGACCTTTTTTATAACCTGCTGTGCTGCCTTCCGGTCGGGAGTGAATTCCTGAGAGATTGAAGGGGGCGTTTCCATTAATTGCACTTGATTGCGATGGTATTCCACCATATTCAGAAAAGCATGAACTGCTTCTTCAGGCGTTCCATAAGTAGGAATATTTGCCCTCGCAAAAATATCCCGGGCTTTTTCAACCGCCTCGCCACCTAGCCAGCAGGTGAGTACATTGCGCTTAGCTTCTTTCACGACAGTCACGATGGCTTCTGCAATATGGTCACTGGGGACGATAGCGGTAGGGGCATGAATAAGCAAAAGCGCATCAGATTGGGGATCGTTGAGCAAAATCTTTAAGGCCTTCACATAGCGTTCGGCTGGGGCATCCCCGATAATATCAACCGGGTTGCCATGGGACCAGGTGGGAGGGAGCACCTGGTCCAATTGCTGGATGGTTTTCTTGGAGAGGGTGGCGAGTTGGCCATCAGCCAAAATTACCGCATCGGTAGCCATGACGCCGGGACCGCCCCCATTGGTCAGGATGGTTAGCCGATTGCCTTGCATGGGTAAGGCCCGGGCTAAGGTTTCTACCGCACCAAACAGATTTTCAATGGTGACGACACGCAGCATGCCTGCGCGACGAATGGCAGCACTATAGACATCATCGGAACCGGCCAGGGCACCGGTATGGGAAGCTGCGGCCTGGGCCCCCTCTGGAGCGCGGCCAGATTTGACCACCAGTACCGGTTTGTTGCGTGCCGCTGCCCGGGCCGCAGACATAAATTTTCGGGCCTCTTTAATGGATTCGATATAGAGGAGAATCGCGCGCGTATTGGGCTCACCTCCCAGGTAGTCCAGTACATCCCCGAAATCAATATCCGCACTATCTCCCATGGAAATAAAATAGGAAAAGCCAATATCTTTCGATTTGGCCCAATCAAGGACCACTGTGGTGAGGGCCCCTGATTGGGAAACAAAGGCGATTTCGCCTTTCCTAGCCTGAGTATGGGCAAAACTGCCATTGAACCCCAGTAAAGGAATCATGAGACCTACGCAGTTAGGGCCTAGAATACGCAAAAGGTGAGGCCGGGCAGCTTCCAACATTTTTTGCTGGAGGTTTTGTCCCTGCTTATCTTTGGTCTGGGGCAGACCCGCAGTAAGTACAATGGCCGCCTTAGTTCCACGCTCGCCCAATTCGGTGATGAGACCTGGTACGGTGGTAGGTGGGGTACCGATGATAGCTAGATCTGGGGTCTCTGGTAAACTGGCGATATTCGGGTAGGCCAAGACTCCAGCCACGGCTCTGTATTTGGGATTGACAGGCATAATCGGGCCACCAAACCCCCCTTCTAAGAGATTGCGCATCACGGTACCGCCCACACTATGGGGTTTAGTGGATGCACCAATTACCGCTACTGACTGGGGTTGAAACAAGTGCTCAAGATTGCGAATACTCATGGCTTTTAGTAAGTCAGCAAATGCCAAAAAATAAGGAAATAAGGATTGATCCGCGGGCTCAAGGTGATATTTTCGTGAGTTTTAAAAAAGTGCCGAGTGCGATGAGCAGGGTGCTGGCACCGATAAGGATTCCGACGGGGTAATACAGATTTCCTGCAAGTTCAAGCTGGCTGTATTTGATGACCAAAATAAGTGCTTCTAGGACCAGGGCAATGCAAACTAGACCTACGAAGCGAGTAATGGTGCGTCTCAATACTGTAAATATGTTGGCTTGTTGGTTAGATACCGCGTATTCTTCACTAACCCCTACACCTAATTCAAACATTGCTAAAGAAATCACAGTCGTGTTAATAGATTGAAGGATGATTTTGATTAGTTCTTCCCCGACGAGTACTCCTTGAATGAACTGATATACAGCAAGTCCGATCAACCCCACAGAAAGACCAATAAAAATAAAGGAGAAGGTTCTACCCAGGATTAACCTATATATTCTTTCCATGGTGGTGTGCCTAAAGATCAACTAAAAATTAGCCCATTTGGTTTTAGAGCGATGCATTATTTATTTTTAAAAAATTATCCAGAGAGCTATCCTCTGATAAATTGAGAATAATCGCTAAAAAAGGGGTGAGTTGTGGGGAGCATATGGGAAAGGCCAAAATTAAAGTAATGTAGTTAATAAAATGGCGGTAATATAAGGGGGCTACCTAAGTTACTTATTTGCCATAGGTGTAGCACCTTACTGAGTGACTACTTTAGATAGCCCCCTTAAAGTAAAATTACTGTTGTTTTTCCATTCTCTCACTCTCGCTTTCAGAGGGTTGCTCTATTGTGCTCTCTTCTTGTTTGCCTGATAGAGCACCCTTTTCTCCATATTCCACGGTGCTGTCGCCGCCATGATCAAATCCCCGCATTTGCAGGGCCTTAAAGCCGCGGAATTCCTCGGAGTCAATTTTGTCGTCCTGGTTTCGGTCAAACTCTCTAAAGTATAAGGCCAGGGGATCAAAGGCTTGAGCTTCCTCTTGGC
This sequence comes from Nitrosococcus wardiae, assembly GCF_004421105.1. Classification (NCBI taxonomy): domain Bacteria; kingdom Pseudomonadati; phylum Pseudomonadota; class Gammaproteobacteria; order Chromatiales; family Chromatiaceae; genus Nitrosococcus; species Nitrosococcus wardiae. Next base: position 3,200,661 of record NZ_CP038033.1, on the reverse strand, counting down.
TGATGGCGTCATTGCCATCGGTATCAAGTTGAGAGAAAGAGGGTTGTTCCTTTTCCATTCTCTCCTTTTCGGTCATTGTTTTATCGGCCTCCCGTTCGGAGGGCTGCGTTTCTTGTCCTGCTGTGCTCTCCTCTGGTTCGGTCATTGTTTGGTCGGTCTGGCGTTCGGAGGGCTGTGTTTCCTGCCCTGCTGTGCTCTTCTCTTGTTTGGCTGATAGGGCGCCATGCTCTCCGTACTCCCCGGTGCTGTCGCCGCCATGATCAAATCCCCGCATTTGCAGGGCCTTAAAGCCGCGGAATTCCTCGGAGTCAATTTTGTCGTCCTGGTTTCGGTCAAACTCTCTAAAGTATAAGGCCAGGGGATCAAAGGCTTGAGCTTCCTCTTGGCTGATGGCGTCATTGCCATCGGTATCAAGTTGAGAGAAAGAGGGTTGTTCCTTTTCCATTCTCTCCTTTTCGGTCATTGTTTTATCGGCCTCCCGTTCGGAGGGCTGCGTTTCTTGTCCTGCTGTGCTCTCCTCTGGTTCGGTCATTGTTTGGTCGGTCTGGCGTTCGGAGGGCTGTGTTTCTTGCCCTGCTGTGCTCTTCTCTTGTTTGGCTGATAGGGCGCCATGCTCTCCGTACTCCCCGGTGCTGTCGCCGCCATGATCAAATCCCCGCATTTGCAGGGCCTTAAAGCCGCGGAATTCCTCGGAGTCAATTTTGTCGTCCTGGTTTCGGTCAAACTCTCTAAAGTATAAGGCCAGGGGATCAAAGGCTTGAGCTTCCTCTTGGCTGATGGCGTCATTGCCATCGGTATCAAGTTGAGAGAAAGAGGGTTGTTCCTTTTCCATTCTCTCCTTTTCGGTCATTGTTTTATCGGCCTCCCGTTCGGAGGGCTGCGTTTCTTGTCCTGCTGTGCTCTCCTCTGGTTCGGTCATTGTTTGGTCGGTCTGGCGTTCGGAGGGCTGTGTTTCCTGCCCTGCTGCGCTGCTCTCCCTGGGCGGCTGCATTGATTGCTCCGATTGGTCCTGGCAGCCAGATATTAGCAACCCTAAGAGACCTGCCAGGATAGTAATGTCTAACCTTTTAATGAGGTTCATCGCTATTTTCCTCCTTTGTTACCCGGTTATGTGTAAATATGGGTAAATAAATGGGCGAAATGTGAGGATTAGCGGCTTTAGATTGTAATTTTTGCACTCACATTTAACAGATGATGTTGTTAAGATATAGAAGATTTAACCCATAAATTCCAGGATTTTCTGGGTGATAGCTTTTTGAGAAATCCCATATCGTTCTAATAGTTCTTCTGATTTTCCAGAACGGGGTTCTTCTGTAATTGCGAGACGGTATACTGGCGTTGGGGAATTGACGGCGGCTGCCACGGCATCGCCGAGGCCTCCCTCGATCCAATGATCTTCGATGACAAATAGTGCTTGGGTCTCATGAGCCGCTTTGGACAGCGTTTCTACATCGAGTGGTTTTACCGAATAGCTGTCAATGATTCGAGTAGAGATCCCCTTTTGTTTAAGCCTATCGTAAGCGGCAAGTGCTTCATGTACGGTAATACCTGCTGTTACAAGGGTAAACTTGTCCTCTTTTGAAGTACGTAAGATTTTGCTTCCTCCGATGGGAAATTTTTCATCAGTGGTATAGATTACAGGGGTTTTGGGACGGGTTGTGCGAATGTAAACAATTCCTTGGGTTTGTGTTGCCTGTGCGGTCAAACGCTCAGCGCTGACACCATCACAGGGGTACAGAACCGTGCTGCCAGAGACAGCTCGAAACATGGCTAGATCTTCCAATCCCATCTGGGAGGGACCGTCCTCGCCAATGGAAACGCCGGCATGGCTGCCACAAAAAATGAGATGTGGCGGTCGGCTATGACCAGCCATCCGGATAAAATCGTAGGCCCGGGTCAGAAAACAAGCGAAGCTGGCGGCGCAGGAGATTTTGCCACAAACTGCTAGCCCGAGGGCGGTGCCTACCATATTCTGTTCGGCAATATAGCTTTCGAAAAATCGATTGGGATATTCTTCGGAAAAATATTCGGTTCGGGTAGAATTTTTGACATCGCCATCTAAGACCACAAGCTCGGGAAGAAAGTCTCCTAGTTTTTTCAGCGCCTTGCCAAAGGCATCCCTTGTGGCGATTTCATCTCCTATAGAATAGCCAATGGAGAGCGCAGGTGCTGGTTTTCTTTGAGGGGGGATGTAGGTTCCTATACGTCGAGGTTCCACTATCACGTTAGCTTGATTTTCTCCTAGTTCTGCCAGGGCCTTTTCCATGCTTGCTGGGTCCAAGGCTTTGCCATGCCAACCATCTTTACCTTCCAGGAAAGAAACGCCTTTGCCTTTCTCAGTCTTTGCAATAATGGCAGTTGGCCCTGTTTTTTTAGCTTGCTCAAAGGCGTTGAGGATGGCCGCTAGATCATGACCATCAATTTCTATGGTTTCCCAGCCAAAGGATTGAAAACGATGGGCAAACACAGGGGTATCGTGCTGGTAGGGCGCAGGACCGCTTTGAGCTAGGGCGTTGACATCCACAATAGCCACCAAATCAGAGAGCTTGTTCAAGGAAGCAAATTGGGCAGCTTCCCAAACGGATCCTTCTGAGCATTCTCCATCCCCAAGCAGGCAATAGACCCGGGCATGGATGTTATCTAAACGGTTGGCTAAGGCGATTCCGTTTGCCGCAGCTAGACCCTGACCTAGGGATCCGGTGGCTACCTTAATCCAGGGGTTATTCGGGGTAGGGTGGCCTTCCAGAGTACTATCCAGCTTACGAAGAGAGAGGGGATCTTCGTCAATGGCTTTGGCTTCCCATAGGGCCGCCCAAAGAATCGGTGCGGCATGGCCTTTAGAAAGGATAAAGGTATCCACATTACGAGCTTTGGGGGCCCTGGGATCCCAGTGCATTTCATGGAAAAACAAGGCAGCGACAATCTCTGCACAGGAGAGGCAAGAGGTAGGATGGCCTGATCCGGCATCGGTAGTCATCTGGATAACGAGGCGGCGGAGTTGTTGAGCTACTTCTTGTAGGGGTTTCACCTGTTGGCGGTTTCTGCGTTGTTGGCACTTGGTACCCAATGCTTCTAAGAGCGCATCGTAGGGTTCGATAAATTTTTGGATGCCTTCATTTTCTAGTTGTGACGCGACGAAGTGAAAATCAATCCCTATTTTCTCCAGCTCAGTAATGATTTTTTGAGCTTCTTCTATATTTTCCTCGACTGTTTCTTTAACCCTACCATGGTCGGCAAAGGCCTCAATGGTGTCTTCCGGCATGGTATTAATGGTGTGGGGGCCAATCAAAGGCTCAATATACATAACGTCCCGGTAGGCGGGATTTTTGGTGTTGGTACTGGCCCAGAGCATTCGCTGCATTTGGGCTCCCTTAGCCTCCAAGGCTTGCCAGCAATCACTTTGGAGAATTTGCTTAAAATGCTGGTAGGCCAGCTTGGCATTGGCAATGGCCACCTTACCTTGCAAGTCCTCCGGATGGGGCTCTAAATGAGATCGTCCTGGTAGAGGAATGCGATGGCTTAGGAGTTGGTCTACTAACACATCAATCCGGCTCAGGAAGAAGCTAGCCACAGAGGCAATATGAGCCACTGGCTTTCCTGCTTCCAGGCGTCGCTCCAGTGCTTTGAGATAGGCCTGGGCCACGGCTTGGTAGCGTTCGATGGAAAACAGGAGGGTGATATTGATATTGATCCCTTCGAATAACAATTCTTCAATCGCCGGAATACCAGCGGTGGTAGCGGGAATTTTGATGAGCAAATTAGGCCGATCCACAATTTGCCATAACCGTCGCGCTTCCTGGAGGGACCCTTGAGTGTCATGGGCGAGATGGGGAGAGACTTCAAGGCTGACGAATCCGTCTTGGCCTTTTAGTTCGTCGTAAAGCGGGCGAAGAATATCGCAGGCATCTCGAATATCGGTGGTAACAAGCGCTTCATAAATCTCGATATTGGAGCGATCTTCTGCGATCAGGGTTTCAATTTGGGCATCGTAATCATCACTTTTAGCAATGGCTTCATGGAAAATCTTAGGGTTGGAAGTGACGCCACGTAAACCTTGTTTATCAACACGGCGCTTTAAATTTCCACTTATTATCATATGCCGGGTGAGATTATCAATCCAGTAACCTTGTCCAAATTTGAGCAACCTTAAAAGTGGATTCATGTGTTATTCCCCTCTTTTTCTGTAGGATAATGTTCCGATTGGTTGATTATGTGGATGAGCGCATCAATACTGAAAATCCATACTAAGGCGACTAAGAACCCTCCCAGGATATCGGAAGGATAATGGACTTGTAGGTAGAGCCTTGAAGTGGATACACATAGGACAAGTATGATTAAGAGTATAGCTGTTGGCCATTGCCAGCGAGGATGAAGTCGGTGAATGATAAGGAAGGCGGAAAGGGCAAAGGCGGTAATCTGGGCGGTATGCCCACTAGGAAAGGCGAATCCACCGTACTCTTCTAGAGGCAGAAATAAGAGCGGTCGCTCCCGGACTATTAAGACTTTTAGGGCCAGGTTTATAAGGCTGGCCCCGCCAAAACCAATGCCCATAAGGATGGCTTCCGGATAATGGCGGCGGTAAATCAGAATACCAATAATGGCCATGCTAAGGGGTAGAAGAAAAAATTTTGAGCCCGCCCAAGTTATCCAGAGAAAAAATTCATCTAGTACCAGTGTGCGGTGTTCAGAAAGTAAAGTGAGGATCGCTGTATCAAACCAGAGCTCTCCATGCTGATGGACTTGTTGTGCAAGGGCGATAAAAAGCCCTATGCCCCCTATAATCACTACGCTGTAACCTAGCATAGTTGCTGAGAAATAGCATTGAATTGATGTATTAAGGATTTGGATTGATTTTTTCATGGGAATCTCACTGTCATCATTGAGGTATTTCTACCTATTTTTTGAAGTGTTTTTAGCCCACTTTCATAGTTATTACCGGTAATAAAAAATAGCTTCCTGTGGGCTCTAGTAAACTCTCTTCCTGTTGGCTTTACTTAAAGAAACGCTGGCGTAGAAATGATGTTTTCCAAGTTCTAAGGAGTTTAATGATGGAAAGACCCTCTATTACGTTTAATAGATCTAGTGCAGTATTATTATTGGTGGATATCCAACCAGATTTCCTACCCGGAGGAGCATTGCCTGTAGCAGAAGGTGACCAGATTATCGAGCCGGTGAGCATGCTGATGGAAGCAAATAAATTCTGCCATTATGTGGCAACTCAAGATTGGCATCCATCCGGTCATATCTCTTTTGCCAGCAGTCATCCAGGGCGTAAACTTATGGAGACTATTGAGATCGATAATCATCCCCAGACCCTGTGGCCGGATCATTGCATTCAGGGAACGCCAGGGGCTGAACTCCATGGAGGCCTACCCTGGGAAAAGGTGGCGGCTATCATACGCAAGGGGATAGATCCAGAAAGTGATTCTTACAGCGGATTTCGTAATAACTGGAACCCCGCGGGTGAACGCCCTCACACCGGATTAGCCGGTTATTTGAGAGAACGGGGCATGGAAGAAATATTTATCTGCGGTCTTGCCCGCGACATTTGTGTCAAATGGACCGCGGAAGATGGTGCCGCGGCCGGTTTTAATGTTTACGTGCTTTGGGATCTTACCCGTGCCGTAGAGCCTTCCTCCGATGACCAGGTACGCCAGGACCTGATAGCCAGCGATGTTAAGATTATTGATTCGGCTCAGCTGAGTTAAGTCCCCAATTAGAGGAAGCTGTTTTGCGGGTTTTTCCGGCAAGGGGTTTATTCAGAAATATCCACTATGGTCACCTTAGCCGTACGGGTTTTTCCCTCCCGTAGTAGCGTCAATTGCGCTTTTTTGCCAATGCCTATTTCTGCCAATGCCGCAGCCAGTTCCGGTACCGATCTTATTCTCCGATTATTAACGTGGGTAATAATATCTCCCAGTTCACCGGTGGATAAATTCATTCCTTTTAGTCCAGCTTTATCTGCCGGTGAGCCAGGTATTACTTCGGCGACAATGACTCCTTGAATCTCGAGACGGGCGGCAGTCTCCTCTGGTAAGGCAGCGATACCGATGCCAGGGCGTGGGACTCTACCTTCTTTAATCAGTTGTGGCACTACCCGATTAACAATATCAATCGGAACAGCAAAGCCAACACCCGCAAAAGAGCCGGTCCCAGAGATAATGGCAGTAGTGACCCCAATCAGACGGCCTGCCGAATCCAGTAGTGGGCCTCCTGAATTTCCTGGGTTGATAGCCGCATCGGTTTGAATAACTCCTTGGATCTCTCGACCTGAGGCGGTTGGTAAGCGCCGATCGAGGGCACTAATAATTCCTTTGGTAAGAGTCCGGCTCAGACCGAAGGGGTTACCGATGGCATAGGCGAATTGGCCAACCTGCAAGTTTTCAGAATTCCCAATAGGAATAGGTGAGAAGGTGCGTTGGGGGCGTAAAATATGGAGCACTGCCAAATCATAGTCTGGTGCTGAACCCAGAATCCTTGCTTCTAATAATTCTTCAGAACCAAAACGAACCCCCATCCTTTGGGCGCCTTTGACAACATGGTGATTGGTAACAATATGCCCTGCTTTATCCCAGACAAAACCTGAACCGGTCCCGACTTGGGTTGGGCCAGGAGCAAAGGGAAAGAAACCACCCTCTCGCCTTTCCGTCATAATAAAAGCGACCGAAGGAGAAGTGCGCTTAAAAATTTCGGTGGTAGTTTGTTCAGTTTCGGTCAGGGGGGCCCGCGGGGCTACTGGATGAGGTTCGGCAGTGTATCTAGAAAGAGTTAGGTAAACATAGTCATATCCGATCCATAAGGTTAGTAATATCAAGCACCAAAGGATAATTATTCGGGTAAAACGTTTGTTCATGTGGCCATTCTTTTTAGTTGGCTCTGCCCCGACGGCATTGCTAAGAGCTTGTTGGAGAATTCCCTATTATGGGTAGGATGGGTTGAGTGCAACGAAACCTACCGCCGTTTGCTGTTCCATTTTGATAATGCGCATCACCGTACTCTGCACACCCTATAACATTTTCCCAATCGTTTTTAAGAAAGCTTATAAGTAATTAAAAATAAAAAGCTATTAAAGAATAGGTTTAGCATTTCTGAGGCTATCTTTCAAATTCAGCGTTGAAGCAGTGTAGTTCCTAAGTTCAATGAATTCATCGATCCTGGTGGTTACAATATGCTAAGTTTATAATGAATGGAGCTAAAAAATTGTTTGTAACAAAATTTTGGCCAGCGTGGAGTGGCAGTGATTTTCTTATTTCTGAATTTCTGATAGGAGTTGCTTATGAGTAATGGAAAGCAATCCTACCCACCTCAAGCAGAGCCATCCCTGAACTGGCGTTATCTGCTTTGGATGATTTTGGTGATAATTTTTCTCATGTACTGGTTGGGTAGTGCTAATCGCCAAGCCGCAGCTGAGATCACCTACACAGAGTTCAAGCAGGTATTACGCCAAGGACAGATCGCAGAAGTTACCCTTGAGGGACAACAGATTTCGGGAGCCTATACCGAAGCCTATAAGAATGCCCAGGAAGAAGGTGAGGGAAAGGGAGTGAAGAAATTTTCCACGACGAGGCCACCCTTTGAGGACCCAGAATTGATGGATTTGCTGGAACAACAAGGGGTTACAGTGCGCGCGGAGAGCCAAAAAACTTCCTTGTGGGCACAGGCCATAATTGGAATGTTGCCCTGGCTCTTAATCTTGGGGCTGATTTTCTATGCTTCCTATAGGATGCAGCAACGGATGATGGGAGGAGGGGGGCGAGGCGGTCCCTTTGGTTTTGGCAAGGCTCCAGTCAAACGTTTTCGTGAGGGGAGTACAGGCATCACCTTTGAGGATGTGGCTGGGGTGGAAAATGCTAAGCGCGATCTTCACGAAATTGTCGATTACCTGAAAGATCCGCGGCGATTCGAAGAAGTAGGCGCCAAAATCCCTAAAGGTATTCTTCTCATGGGCCCCCCAGGAACGGGAAAAACTCTCTTGGCCAAGGCAGTCGCCGGTGAAGCGGGAGTGCCCTTTTACAGCATCAGCGGCTCAGACTTTATAGAGATGTTTGTGGGGGTAGGGGCTGCCCGAGTGCGCGACATGTTTAAAGCTGCCAAAGAAGAGGCCCCCTCCATTTTATTTATTGATGAAATTGACTCTGTGGGGCGAGCACGGGGAACAGGATTAGGGGGTGGCCATGATGAACGGGAGCAGACCTTAAATCAAATATTAGGTGAGATGGATGGTTTTGCAGCCCAGGAGAATGTGGTGGTCTTAGCCGCTACTAACCGTCCTGACGTCCTGGATCCAGCCTTGCTTAGACCAGGACGGTTTGACCGTAAAGTCATTCTTGAACTTCCCGATAAAAAAGCCCGCCAAAAAGTTCTGGAAGTCCATGCCAAGGAGGTGCCTCTAGCTGAAGATGTGGATTTGGAAGTTATCGCTAAGCGCACGGTAGGCTTTTCTGGCGCCGATCTTGCCAACCTAGTGAATGAGGCTGCTTTGCTGACTGCGCGGGAGCGGAAGAGAAAAGTAGATATGGACATGCTGAATCTTGCTAGGGATAAAATTGTATTAGGTGCCGAACGAGAGACAATATTGAGCGAGGAGGAGAAAAAACTCGTTGCTTATCATGAATCAGGTCATGCACTGATGGCCTGGTTATTGCCAGAGGCCGATCCCCTGGATAAGGTAACGATTATCCCCCATGGTATGGCCTTAGGAGCCACGGAACAGGTTCCGGAAGAAGAACGTCACAACCTGAAACGCAGCTATTTGCTTGACCGTCTTGGAGTGATGTTGGGGGGACGGGTAGCGGAGAAAACTATTTTTGGTGATGTAACATCAGGCGCTGAATCTGATCTTAAACAAGCCACTCAGCTAGCACGCCGCATGGTTTGTCAATGGGGAATGAGCGACAAACTGGGAGCAGCGGCTTTTCGTCGTGGCGAGGAGCATGTTTTTCTTGGCCGGGAACTGGCCCAGCAACGGGATTTTAGTGAGCAGACAGCGCAACTCATTGATGATGAAATTCGGCACATCCTAGATGAAGTAGAAAAAAAGACCGACAATTTGATGCAAAAACACCGTGATAAGTTAGAGGCACTAGCTAAGGCACTTATCGAAACGGAGACTCTTGAGGCCAATAAAATAGAAAAAATTCTTAAGGAAGTTGATACACGAGGGCAGAGCCGAGGTGAGGCTTTTGCGACTAGTACAGGATGAATTGACTTGTAAAACTCTAGACTTAATTCTGGTATAAGGGAGGTGTTTTCCCTCCCTTTTTAATTAAAAAAATTGACTACTTTATTTTGGTCTTCCTCTCTGCCTGTATCCCTAATAAGATTAAGGCGATTATAAAGTGTTTTTAAACTAATACCCAGGCATTGTGCTGTTTTCTTCTTATCGCCTTTAAAGTGCTCTAGGGTAGCGAGTATGAGGTTCTTTTCTACTTCTTCGATAGGTAAGCCTACTAGGGAGTGGACAAAATTTTCCTGGTAGCTGTTATTATCCTGTAATGGTCTCTTGTAAAAATCCTTATCACTTATCTCATCATCTGCCAAAATAAAAGCATGGTGAATAGCATGCCGTAATTCTCGTATGTTCCCAGGCCAGCTGTTTCTAGAAATGTATTGTAAGGCATCATTTGTGAATCGCTTTTTCTCTTTATAAGATTCATTAAAATGATCAAGAAAATATTGTGCGAGTAATATAATGTCTTCATCTCGCTCACGTAACGGAGGAAGATGGATTGGGAATTCTGTTAATCGGAAGAATAGATCGTGACGCAATTTACCTGCTTCGACCGCTTGCCATGGATCAATATTCGTGGCGGCAATAAATCGTATATCTGTTTTAACTTCCTGATAGCCTCCCACCCGTATGAACGTGGCTGTTTCCAAAGTACGTAACAGGTAAACTTGAAAGTTAGCTGGCATTTCTGTAATTTCATCGAGGAAAAGAGTCCCGCCGTTAGCACGCTCAAGGTATCCGTGATGCTGGCGGACAGCTCCTGTGAAGCTGCCTCTTTCATGGCCAAATAACTCGGTGTTCAATAAGTCGCCGGATAAGGCACCACAATTCACTGGAAGAAAGGGGCCTTTATGCCGATTGCTGAGACTATGTATCGCCCGTGCAACTAGCTCTTTTCCTGTACCACTCTCACCATATAGCAATACTGTTGCATCCAAAGGTGCGACCTTCTTTATAGCTTTGCATAAACTGCGCACCCCTTTTGATGTTCCTACTATGTGTTTGATTCCACTATGTTTCATTGTAAACCAGGTGTCTGTAGATGGATATTTTGGGAGTAAATGGGATTGATCCCCACAGTTCGTCTATAATAAATAGGCTTACCGGATCAGAAATAAATGTAGGCTGTATGATTAAAATATTAGGGAGTGCGGTCCAGAAGTAAATAAGGGTTTCCCCCAAGTATGGGGTAGAAGAGGTTCTCTTCGATATCTACTTTTGAAGTAGAGAGGGGTTATTCTACTGTCTCCTCTGGGCTTCAATTCCATTAATATAGAGAAAAAGCATGTGGAGACAATAACTCTGCTTTATTAGATAATAGGCTTGGGGGTGGGCGAAATTGAACTAATGACTTAGTCCTTATTTTCTCTTTAGAGGTAAGAGTTGTTGAAGAGGTAAGAGCTGTTGAAAAGGTTTGATATTGGCGCAGGGCATGCAGAGCGTAGCAATGCATGGCAAAAAAACAAAGGGATCCATAGAAAAAAATGATGTATTCCCTCCCTACTGGCGCCCCGTGGGTTCCTCTGTACTCAACCCATCCTAGTCGCAAAGGGATTCTCCCACATCCTTGTGGAGATAGAGAGACTGCGGGTGGAATAATAACAGCTCACTATAATAATAATAAAACAAGCAATATAATAAAAATAAGCGTTAATATTCCACTCGGATAATAGCCCCAACCTCTACTATAAGGCCAGCTAGGGAGAGTGCCTACAATCAATAGTATAACCAATATTAATAATAAAGTTTCCATTTAAATAGCCTTTTCCTCTAAAAAATAATCATTTGAAAATATAGTATAGATAGTCTATAAAGAAAGTAAAATAGGAAGTTGCAAAGTAATTTATATCATTCGTTAAGAGAGTTTACAAAGGAGACAAAATTATGCCTGTTAACTGGGATCAGATTGAGGGGAACTGGAAACAATTCAGAGGAAAGATTAGGCAGAAGTGGGGTCAATTAACCGATGATGAGATTGATGAAATTGAAGGTAATCGAGAGCGTCTTATAGGTAAGCTACAAGAGCGTTATGGAATTGAAAGGGAAGAAGCAGAACAACAATTAAAAGATTTTGAGAGCCGGATGTAGACTGTAATAGAAGGCGATGCTTAGCTATTAAAGCTAATTTTTATGGCGGCGTAATGCCGCCTTTTTTGTTGAAGTGGGTTTTGTGCGACTTCCTTGTCACACAATTAATCTTTAAAAATAAAGAAATTTAGTTAATCAGGATAGTTTCCTCTTTCACGCGCCGTGTCTTTCTCCTGCTGACGCATAGATTCTCCTCCCATGCCTCCTTCCTGAGGATGCATAGATTTTTCTCCTTCCATCCTTTCAAAGGCACTAAATTCAGATCTGTCAATCGTCTGATCGCTATTCCTATCAGCCTCGTCGAATTTAGAGCCTAATGTGTGCCAATTTTCGGCTTCCTCTTCACTAATAGAACCATCTTGGTTTTGGTCTAGTTCTGAGAATGATTTTGATTGCTGTGTAGACCCCTGGCCTTCTTCCATGCCCCGTTGCTGGGTTTGCTGACCAGCCGAGAATGCTGTGTTTGCTAGCATAAGGGATAGAGCAGCGGCAGAAATGGAAATAAGATTAAGTAAATTTTTCCTATTCATGGTTTTACTCCTCTTTAGAGATAGAGATTACGTTATGCAACCATAATTTTTAGGTTACATTTACCTTACTGAGCTTCAGGTTTTTCGATTTTTTTGCTCTCGAAAGCACTGAACTCAGTCACTTGCGCTTCTGTGGGCCAGTTATCTTCGTTAAAAGTAGGTGCATCAGACAACTGCTCTTTAGTTATATCCATGTTCAGGATATAATGATCTTCTTCGGGAGATGGCTGCAGTACTTTCCAGGAAACAGCAGTCATTTTTGTTCCTAGATTGAGTAATCCTCCCCCATGGGATAAGACTGCATACTTTATCTGGCCCGATTCATCAATAACTAATTCTTTTATTTCTCCTACGTTTTCGTCCTTCCGGTTTTTTACTGATTTTCCAAGCAATTGATCTGCCTTATAGGCATTTTTCGGTAACGGTTTTTCAGGAGCTTGCTCCTGTGTATTGGTTTCCTGTTGTTCCTGCAAATCCTGATTTGCGGATAGAACTTTTCCTGACAAGGTTATGGATAAGGCAATGCCAGATACAAAAATGATGGCTTTGCCCGGTGGTTTGATATTTAAAATTGACTTATTCATAAATTATTTCTCTTAACTTGATTGCTATTCAAAGTTTGTTTTACTTGAATAATTAGCAAAAACGGTGCCATTTCCAGGAAAGGCTAATTGCGCCTTATTGGAAGTTTATAAGGGCTTGATGTTTTTGGCTTTGCGGAATTATGGGTAGGCTAAACTTACAATATTCTTATTCCGTTGTATTGTAACTGGGTATATAACTTAGCAATTTTTACAAATCTAAGCCCATGAGAATTTAAGGGTTTAAAAATTATGGCTATTTATTGAAGTATCTTTGGGAAACTGTGTTTCTGCTATAAATTGATAAGCTCTTCTGTGAGTGGAGGCTGAAAAGCACTACATTTAAAGCTATTTATTGTATGGTCCCTATAAAGTGATAAATTAATTATGTACGAAGGAAGGTTATATTTCTATGCACTCGCGGCTAGCAGTAGTCGTTAATATGTCCTCTGGACAGGGGTTATCTTTATCTTCCCCTTCTTCCCAAGCGAGTTTGCAGAAGCTGTTTGCTATACACCACTTAGAAGCTGAGTTTTATTGGGTGGATCTTGAGCAGTTGACAGAGGTGTTGAATGAGGTTTGTCGTCGGAAATTTACGACCGTCGTTGTTGGGGGTGGTGATGGAACGCTTAGAACAGCAGCGAGTGTTCTTTCCCAGACTTCTATAACCCTTGGAATACTACCATTAGGGACGTTTAATAATTTTGCCCGTACTTTAGGAATTCCTCTCATATTAGACGAGGCGGTTAAGGTCATTGCAAAAGACGCTCGGACACTCGTTGATGTGGCTGAAGTCAATGGATATACTTTTATCAATAATGCCTCAGTGGGAATCTACGTCCGTGCAGTGCGCTTGCGTGAGATGCTAAGGCGCCGATTGGGATTATCCAAGATGCCGGCAATGGTTTATGCTATTTTGGCCGTACTGTGGCGTTTTCCTCGCCTCGATCTACAATTGGCCTCTCTGCCAACAGGGTTCCAATCGGTTCGGGTGCCCTTTGTGTTTGTTGGTAATAATCCTTATACCTCTAAACCCTTGCCTTTGGTCCGGGAGAATGGTTTATCGCAGGGTTGCCTCAGCGTCTTATTTACCCCTGGAGTGGGTCGGAAAAGCCTTATCATGATGGTGACAAAGGCGTTGCTTCGTCCCATTCAGCAAGATCCGGCTTTTGAAGAGCGCTATGTACAAGAACTTATCATTAGAAGAGCTAAACGACGATTATATGTAGCCCTGGATGGAGAGGTTGTTGCTTTACGTTCCCCACTCGTTTTTCGTACACGGCCGCAAGCACTCCAGGTCATTGGAGCAGAATTCCATTCCTAACCAATTGAATCCGTTCTTCAATAGCCTCATCGGTCTTTTCCGCCGTATCCCTTACAACTAATCCTTGCATTGATAGGGGTGCTTGATTATATAACTAGATCAGCAAATCACTTATTAGTGAGCGCTGATGGAGGATTTAAAGCCCCTATACCAGTACGCCATTTATAGTATCTGGGGTTTTACAGGTGTATATTCCAAGAAATGAAAGCTATTATTGAGGAACTAGTGATGTGGTTAGATGATAGAGAGGTTGCGCTTGATGAAGTTATCCTTAAATGCAAGGATATTGAGCGTGATTACAAAAAAGTGTCGAGTCTTACTGATGATCTTCTTTTGCTCCATCTTTTTGAGGAGTTGGCTGAACAACGGAAAAATTGGGTAGCACGCTTGGAGTCGCATATACGTAAGCTGGGGGGGTTGCCGAGCGACATAGATCCGGAGAAGCAAGTATTAGAAGAAATTATTACACATACAAAAGTAGCTTTATCTGATGATGAACATAATATTTTATTAGATGAGCGGCAAAAGGAGGAAGAAGAATTAAAGAAACTTGTGAAACTAGCATTGAAGCAGAAGATCCCAGATAAGACAAGGTCTTTATTACGGCATATTGAAGAAGAGATAGAAATAACACAAAAACGTTTGCTTGAAATTCGTTCAAGAAGCTAAGAAGCTGCTGGAAAACCCCTTGGCTATAAGCGCTATATCTCCTAATGCTAGAGAGTGGTTAGAACAACCTCTTTAAAACTAATAAGATATTAAATCCTTAAAGCGCAGGGACTTCCCTAAATAAGTTGTTGAAAAAGTTTCCCAACAGCTTCTAAGTATAGCCCATTTACCTGATGATATTTTCTTACTTAATGAGAAGACCCTGAATCTAAGGGGTTAAAGTCTGCCCAGTTCTTTTGAAACCTACTTCCTATTTTATTGAATTTAGTTTTTATCTAAAGATGTCGTTTCATAGCGACATAATTGGTGATTTTTTTTTATTGCCTTATTTGTAATTTATTGATTTTAATAAGAATGAATGCGGCATCTCTTTTGCATTGAAATCATTAACGAGGCATTGTTGGTGAATGCATTTATTAAAGAATTAGTCCCAATTAGGTAGGAGGTTTTGCATGGGTATGAAGGATCAATGCTTAGGGAGTGCTATCAAAGGCCCTGGCAAGCCACTGCTAGAGCTTCATGATGTTATTCAAAAGGCGAGCGTCTTTATTGTCCATCATGATGAAAAAGAGAGCTATGCACTGCGTCGGATGATCGCCTCGACAGAATGGGAGATTGAAACCTATTTTTCGGCTGAATCCTTTTTGGATGAATTTGATCCTGCGCGTCCAGGGTGCCTGCTACTTGATGTCCACGTACCTAAAATGGGTGGCTTATTACTTCAGAAACAATTGCGAGAAATGAACAGCTTTTTGCCTATTATCTTTATTTCCTCCCATGGAACAGTCCCAGAGGCGGTAGAAGCTATCCATGGAGGAGCTGCCGATTTTCTTACAAAACCTTGGCAAGAATCAGTACTACTGAAGCGCCTCTGGACATGCCTGGAAAGAGACCAGCATGTTCGAGAGCACCAAAGAAGGCAGGAAGAAGTTATTGCACGGATGGCCCGATTAACTCCACGTGAAAGGGAGATCATGGAGTTGGTGGTGAAGGGACGAATGAATAAGGTGATTGCTTTCGAACTAGGGATTAGCCTTAAAACAGTTGAAAATCACCGGTCGCAAGTAATGAAAAAACTTCAAGCCAAAACTCAGGCCGATCTGATTCGCTTGGCTTTATTATGTTCAAATGTAGTGGAACATTGAATTAAAATATTTGAGCCAAGCTAATAGGAGAGTACTAAAACAAAGTAGTATGGAAGTGATTCACCAGGGCAAATTTCGGTTGAACCGAAATTTGCCCTGGTGAATGGAATATTTGCTATTCAGACATATCCATATAAGTAATCTTCAATTTCCCTATAGTGGCGGAGAGCGCCGCCGTCCTAGAAGCAAAAATACTACAAACAAAATAATTCCTACAATAAATAAGATCCAAGCAATTTCTACGGCAATTCCAGCTATTCCTGTGAATCCTAGAAGCGCTGCTACGATTGCTACGACTAAAAAAGTTATTGCCCAACCAAGCATTTTATTCCTCCTATTACGGATTATTGTTTAAATTTAAGTATAGAAGGAAAAAAATATTTTTTTTAAATTTTTGATTAAATATCTCAGTAAAAGTTTTGAAGTATTCCTGGAGCGAGCCGGTGGCGTGGAGCCAGGGGACAGGGAAGTCCCCCCACCGATTCGCCGGGAGCGAATCGGGACATCCGCAGGAGGCCCCTCAGGGGGCGCGCCAGGGAGGGCGCGCATTAAACCCTTTTTCCAGGGAGGAAAAACGGGTTTGCGGAACACCACCAGCTTGCTCCTAAAACACCTCATTCATAGGTACTTAAAAAATATTTTTTCTTGGAGTTAAGACTCGGAACGACGATTAGAAGCCTGCCAATCCAATTTATCTTTCAGCCCCGTAAATATTCACTTGCTTGTGCCGCTATCCATTAGCAGGAGTTGGAGTAATTAATACCTCCGTAGTATACTGGTTAGAAAAAATCAAGAAATAAAACGTAATTCTTTGATAAATTTATATAAACCAAACAATTATATTTAATCTTTAGAGAGTTGTTAATAAAATGTGGGTTGGGCTGACTTTTAAGGTGTTTTTGTTATATAAGTTATTGATTATTTATTCATAATAATGCTGAAATCTGTCCCAACCAGAATTGTGAGGAGAAAATTAATATGAAGCGCTTTTTTATCGGGCTTGCTGTGATTTTATGGTTGGGTGTCCCGGTTCATCATATAGCAGCTAATGAATTTGATACCATAGTCTCCATGCAAGGAAAAGATTCTGCTACCTATTATATTCAAGGAAATATTAATGGTTATGGATCAGTGGAGTTTATGGTGGATACTGGTTCAGGTTATCTCACAATTAATGAAGACACGCTTGCCGTGCTTAAGCAGGAGAAACGCATCCGTTACGTGAAAGATCTAAGGGGTATTTTAGCAGATGGTAGAGAAATGATAGTGCCGGTGTATTCGGTCAGTGCTATCCGTCTGGGGGAAAATTGCTGGCTTCGAGATATTGAAGCTGCGGTATTCCCAGGAAGAACACGCCATATTTTAGGATTAAGCGCCCTTCAACGGGCAGCTCCTTTCATTTTTTCGGTTGATCCACCTCAATTAGTGCTAAGCCACTGTGATAGTGCACCTGATAATATCTTATCTAAAACAAGTGATTTTTCTACGGCAAAATAAAATATAAAAGATATAATTGCTTGAATTTCAAGGTTGTCAATCTTCTCCTGCCGAGCGGTTTAAAGAGATCGCTCGGCTAACATGTTATTAATTCGTAATTAAATACACTGGAGCTACGCAGCTTACTCTGCCCGTGTAGATGGGAATCTAATCACTGCTCTTCACTCTAGGCTGTTTTTCTTTTTCCTTCCCCCGTTCTTGCTATTTCTATAGTCTCGAAAGCGTTGAATTCGGAGCGCTTCATCTTTTCATTTATGTTTTTTTCACTTGATTAACTTTTGGGCAAGGAGTTTAGGTTGATAAAAATTTTAATGTTAGTGGTATTCCTAATTCTTTGTTCTAAAATTCTAGGAAAAAGAAAACTGGATAGTGTTGATTAGTCATTTCTAAATGGTGCATGCCCTGATAAGGAGAAAAACATGAAAAAACCAGATAAATACAAGATTTTTATATTAATTATCTTGATGACTATTTTAATGTTAGGTTGTGCGAGTAGCCCTGAAAAAGGGAGAGGAGAATATGTTAGTGATGCATGGATTACCTCAAAGGTTAAAAGTGCCTTAATAGCGGATCCACAGGTGAGTGGGTTTGATATTCAGGTAGAAACTTATCGAGGTATAGTGCAGCTCAGCGGATTTGTTGATACTAGAGAACAATCCCGGGAAGCGGAAGATGTTGCCCGTAGTATTGAAGGCGTGAGGGACGTTGAGAATAGAATTACCGTGAAATAGGGACATTAAATATCCTTGAAGGGAAGGATGTTAGCCAGTGAGATTTTCGCCACTTTGGCTATCGAATAGATGCAGTTTGTGGATATCAAGCTGTATCTCCAGTTCATCTCCTTCCGTGGCTTGGCTTGCTGCGCCTAGCCGAGCAATTAGCCGGATAGTGCTGTCTTGGAGGGGCTGAACTTCTAAGTCTTTAGTCAAGTTTTGTAGCTGTTCATTGATTTCCCCTTGAATTGCAAAGTGCGCATAGACGTCAGCCCCCATCCATTCAATAACGTCAACAGTAGCCTTGAAAGTAGGGAGGATCTCTTTATCCTCTCCTACGAGAGCAACATCTTGAAAATGTTCAGGGCGAATACCGGCAATGACAGGACCCTGGAAATTGGGAAGTCGGTCCCGTAATTTAGCAGGAAGCTTGAATTTAGCCATAGGCAGAATAAGGTGTTCGCTTTCTAGTTGAGCAGGGAGAAAATTCATTGCGGGAGAGCCAATAAAGCCAGCCACAAATAGGTTACGGGGAGCAGTATAAAGATCCCGGGGTGTTCCCACCTGTTGTACCACACCTTGGTGGAATATGGCGACTCGGTCGCCCAGGGTCATAGCTTCACTTTGGTCATGAGTGACGTAAATGGTGGTCGTCCTTAGGCGCTTTTGTAAGCGTGACAGTTCGGTACGCATCTGGACCCGGAGTTTGGCATCAAGGTTAGATAAGGGCTCATCTAGCAAGAATGCTTGAGGTTGGCGTACAATGGCCCGTCCCATGGCGACCCGTTGTCGTTGCCCCCCCGATAAGCTAGCGGGTTTGCGGTCCAGAAATTCAGTAAGTTCCAGTATCGTGGCTGCTTGGTTTACTTTTTGGGCAATTTCTTCCTGGGGTCTTTTGGCTAATTTCAGAGGGAACGCCATATTTTCCCGCACCGTCATATGAGGGTAAATGGCATAGCTTTGGAAAACCATGGCCATGTTCCGATCCTTGGGATCCAGGGTATTAATTACTTGGCCATCTACCCGAAGCTCCCCTTGTGTGATCTCTTCAAGTCCCACAATCATATTGAGCAAAGTAGATTTTCCACAACCTGAAGGGCCCACCAGAATAAAGAACTGGCCGTCTTGGATGGTTAAACTAACATTTCTTACCGCTTCAGTACCATCAGAAAAGCGCTTAGTGACGTTGTCAATAATGAGCTCTGCCATAATAAATATTTTCCAGTGGACTTAATAGTTCTTTGCAAACTAGCCCTTAACTGCACCAGAAGTAAGGCCAGCAACAATGCGGCGCTGAAAAATTAAAACGATGGCCACAATAGGAAGAGTAACTACCACGGAGGCCGCTGCAATGGAGCCGGTGGGCAGTTCAAATCGAGAAGTGCCGGTAAAAAAAGCGATAGCTGCAGGTACGGTTCGGGCTTGGTTAGTGGAAGTTAGGGAAATGGCAAATAAAAAGTCATTCCAAGCGAAAATGAAGACTAAAATAGCTGCCGTGAAGACTCCGGGTGCAGCCAGTGGCACAATCACTTTGCGGAAGGCTTGAAATGGCGTGGCGCCGTCGACGCGGGCGGCTTTGTCCAGATCCCAGGGAATCTCCCTAAAAAAGGCCGATAAAGTCCAGATAGCTAAAGGCAGGGTAAAGGTCATATAGGGCAGGATCAGCCCCAGCCAAGTATCAAAGAGCCCGATTTGCCGCCATAAATTGAAGAGGGGACCAATGATGGCAATTGCTGGAAACATGGCAATCGCCAGGGCTCCCGAGAGAATGACTTGCTTGCCGGGGAACTCCAACCGCACAATGGCATAGGCGGCAAACATGGCCAAGATAACGGCAAAGAGGGTAGAAATAGCCCCAATGCCCACCGAATTCCACAGGGCGGCTGGAAACTGGGGATCTTGGAAAATAGCCTGGTAGTGTTCAAAACTGAGGGTGCGTGGGAAGAAGCGGTTGTCGTTGAGATCAGCGCCTCTTTTAAGGGAGAGGGAGATAATCCAGGCTACGGGAACGAGGGCATAGACGATGACCATCACATTGCCGCTCCCCCAGAAAAGCCGTTCTGCCAGATTTTGGTTAAATTTCCCACGAGCCATCACCGTTCACCTCGTTGTTGAGCCACAGACGTTCCAAAACCTTTAATAAACAGCACGGCAATGAGTATCACGCAAATAAAGATCAGCACTGAGACTGCCGAGCCAAGGCCCAAATTAAGCCTGACGATAAGGGCATTGTAACCGGTAATGGAGACGGTTTCTGTCCCCTGAGCGCCTCGGGTCTGCACAAATACCGTATCAAAAATCCGAAAGGCATCTAGAGTACGGAACAGCAAGGCCACAAGCACCGTTGGTTTCATGAGGGGCAGGGTGATCCTGAAAAAACGCTGTATTGCGGAGGCTCCGTCTACCCGGGCGGCTTTAAGCAGATCTTCTGGAATCAGGGTCAACCCCGCCAGGAGGAGTAAGGCCATAAAGGGGGTAGTCTTCCAAATTTCGGTCAAAATAATAACGAAAAACGCCGTCCAACGTTCCGTGAGCCAGGCGCCTTCCAAATTAAGCAGGGCATTGACAAACCCGGTAGTCGGATCAAAAGCGAATTTCCAAGCTAGAGCAGCCACTACCGTGATAATTCCATAAGGGATAAGAATGGCTGCTCGTACCATCGCGCGGGCAAAAATTGCCCGGTGCATCACTAAAGCTAAGCAAAAGCCAAGCACCAGCTCCACTGATACCGAACCGAGGGTAATGGTTAAGGTATTACCCAATGTTTGCCACCACAGCTCAGAGTTCAGTACACTCCAGTAGTTGCTCAAGCCCACGAATGAGCGGTCATGGGGGAAACGCAAATCATAGCGGTGCAGGGACAGCCATATGGCATAGAGAATAGGATAGGCGGTGACTGTTCCCATGGTGATTACTGCCGGTGCGCAGAGCAGCCATCCCAAACGGCGTTCCGCTTTGTTTCGAGCGTTCATAGCAGTCCTTCGGAGCGGAGTGCCCGGTCAATAATCTTCCGCAGCTTGGAAATATCTTCCTGGGGATCGATGGCTTTCATGGGGTGCAAGGTCCGGCTGATGGCCAAGGAAATATCATTATAGAGAGGACTGGAAGGACGCTGGGCCGCATCTTTTAGGGTGGCTTGGAGGACATTAGCGAAGGGGAAAGCCGTTTCAATTTGGGGATCTTCATACAAGTTTTCGAGTGTAGGCAATAAGCCGCCCTTGGTCGCTGCAAGTCGTTGATGTTCCCTGGAGGCAATGCAGGCAGCCGCTTGAAAGGCCAAATCGGGATATTGAGAATAGGCGCCAACACCTAAGTTAATGCCCCCCAGGGTCACCCGGCTAGGTTTACCTTCGATGGCTGCCGGCCAGCGGGCCCATCCCAGGTGGGCAGCGATGCGGGGGGCGTTCTGATGGGCGCTTGGCCAAACATAAGTATAATTAATCATAAAAGCGCTTCCCGCTTCAAAGGCGAGTCGGGATTCATCCTCGCGGGCAGTAGCGAGTGAAGGGTCGGAGGCCGGGGAAGTCCCGATGCGTTTCATAATGCTTAGGGCTTTTTCAGTGGGTTCTTGTTCCAGGGAGACGGCCTCACCGGTTTCGTCTAGCACGGAGCCGCCTGCGGAAGCCAGCAAGGAATTGAACAAAACGGTCAAGCCTTCATAGCGTGCCCCTTGCACTTGAAGGGTGCCGGTTCCCAGGGCTTCGGCCATTTCAATCAATTCATTCCAAGTCTGGGGCGGCCTTTCCACCTGATCGGTACGGTACCAAAGCAGTTGAATATTGCTGGTAAAGGGAATGGCCCAGAGCTGATTTTTATAAGTGGCGCTTTCAACACTGGATTTTAGGCGTCCTTGCCTAACTTGGGAAGCTGCCTTACCATTCCACGGCAAAATCCAACCTGCCTCAGCAAACTCAGCGGTCCAGATGATGTCCATGCCAATTATGTCAATGTCTGTATCTTTTGCCGCTAGCCGCCGCACCAGTTGCACCCGTTGTTGGCTGGCATCAGCGGGCAGAGTAACTATTTTTATTTGATAGGCACCCTGAGCTGCCTTTGAACATTGTCTTGCCGCCTCGTCAAAGGCGCCGGAGATTTCATTGACCACATACCATTTTAAGGTAGGGATGGCCGTGTTATTGGTATCTAAGCAGGAAGCGACAAGCAATGAAAGGAGTAGCGCTACTCCTACCTTGCTAGGGATAGCGATGGGGAGCGCCACCGATAAGTGAGCCTTCTTCCGGATCAATCTCGCACCCACTGCCACTGCAAGCCAGTTCTTTAGCCCCTCGGGTAGTATCTTCTTTTTCATAAATCACAATGTGGGAAAAGTCCGTCTTAGGGAGTTCAGCAACGCGCCTTTGATATTCTTCCGCAGTAATTTCCTCGAAAGGGGCAAGTTGGTAGACTGCCTCAGTTCGCGGCAGAAAAGACAAACCACCCAGTATATCCCAATAGTTGTAGAGCCAATTGGCTACCGCGATCCATTCTTCTTCAACGACAGAAATGGTCACCGAAGGATTGTGTTCGGTGTAATTTTCTTTAACCATCTTCCAATATTCGAGCTGCTCAATTCCATTGAGATCGGCGCGGGTAATACTGCCTTCCGGCGCGCAGACCGGAAACTCCAACACGAAAGTAGAAGCGGTGGTCTCATCTTGTCCCACTTCCGGGTGGTAAGGGAATTTTTGCTCTTTTAACATAATAAATAAGGGGTCTTGAGCGGAAATGCGCACCCGCCGCAGGTAATAAGGGGCATAGCGCGGATGCATCCCGGAGGCGGCATCAACTAACTGGGAAACGGTACCGGAAGGTTTGACACAGGTCACCGCTGTGGACTCATTAATCCCTAAGCGTTTGGCGTAGATACGGTTGGTAGCAATGGCCTGATGCCGTAGTTTGTTTAAAATCTGGGAATCTCGTACCACTGGATTATCCCACTGGCCGGTAATAGAAACACCAAGCAGGTGCTCTTCTTCACAATTCTTGTTCCATTCTGGCGAGAGGTAGGGGAAATCAGTCAGCGTGGATTGGTAAGTCCCTAAAATCGAAGCAATCCGGATTTTATCGAGAAGCGCTTCCTCCGTATCTTCTGGGCGGGCGACCACTTCGGATAAATTACAAAATTGCTTATTGCGCAGGATGATTTCACCGCAGTTATGCAGCATGATTCCATTTCCATCAAATGCATTCACTCCCGGCACCTGGCAGTCGTATACGTCTTCATGGCCTACTTGTCTAATGCTGACAATTTCATCACTGAACCTTTCTCTGTTCAAATCTCTGTTATAGTCGGCAAGTTTTTGGTTTAACTTGCTTTGTTTTTCTGGATCACTGAATCCGATTCTAAAATTAAAGCGGGTAATGTTGGCTCCGGAAATTATTAATTCGTTATCCGGATTACATTCGTACTCGCTGAATCCTCCCTTTCCGTTTGGCAGCATTCGTTTCCCGGCGGATCTTCTGTTTTTATAGATCGTAGAAATAATACCTAGTCTTGCCAGCATTCTTTGCGCTGCTTGCAAATTTTGATAAATGCTGGATGCCAATCTTATACTCACACCTTTATTCTGCGTTCCCTGGACAGAGCCATCGGCGTCAAACCATCCTTGGAGAAAACCTATATGAAAATCGGATGAGGTTTCTTCTATTTTCTCCGAAATTAACTTTTGTCGGTTAACTAATCCCAATTCCTGAGCCCTTTTGCCCAGATTAACAGATTGGACTCTGATTACGCCTGTTTCCATTGTATGTCCCGCTAAATCCGCTCGCGCTCCAACTGTTTCATGGACAAGATTCAACGCCTGATTGGCCATTGCTTCTTTGGTGTTTCCCCAATAATCCAAGTTTGCCTTTCCTGTTTTTTCAATATTCCCATCCCCCAGCAAATTTCCAACCAGCCATCCTTCGCGGAAATCACCGGCTCCTTCCCATTCATAATCGCTATGATTGTGTAAAACTATCCTATCGCCCTTACTGAGCTTACACAGTTCTTTCCAGCTCGTTTTTTGAATTTTTCTGGATTCATAATCTACTGTGCGTACCTGATGATTTTTCGTCGCCTTAAGCTTATATCCCTTTTTAGTCTCTACCTCAAAAATTTTTTTGTTTCCAGTTTTGAAAAAGCCTTCTGAGCTGTAAGCCTTTCCATTAACAGCCGGGTTAAATGATTGGTTAATAAGTTTCTTAACTTGAGCTGGGCCTTGATCGGTTAAAACCCAGGTATCCCCTGTTACGCAGGGATTAGTCCCACTGGTGGACCAATAGGGTTCAAAACCCGGCCACCGCCGCTCTGGAAGCTGGGTTTTTAGGCCACCCCGATTGAACAGTCCGCGCTCACCGGTTCCTCCTTGAGCCAGGGCCAGCCACTCTCTGAGAAAATCAGTGGCTTTAGGTTTGGTTTCATACACGGCTGAGTTATTGGCCATGGCTCGTTGGGGGTGATTAATATAAAAATGGCCGCTTTTCGCTTGACGCATCTCTTCGTCGTCGGCATCGGAAAGGGAGATCAGGGCGGCTCGGCGCACCCCCCCCATCTCCACGACTGCGCCAATCTTACAAATGAGGTCATGGACATCAATGTTACGCAGCCGTTTGCCTTGGGCGCTGAGAATTTTTGCACGTCCATAATCTAGCAGGGCCTGTAAGGGTTCAGGACCAGCGCTACGTCCCCCCATGGTGTGAAGCCGTGAGCCGGCGGGTCTGACTTCAGAGTAATCGAAGCGGATATCCTTGCCATCATACCAGGCTTGTAATCCGGCTTTTAGCGCATCCCCCCAATCCTCTTTGCTGTCCCCAACCTTGTAGGTGGGCAGTATTTCTCCCGTTTGCCGCTGAATAATCGGCAGTTGTTGCACATTTTGGCTTTCTACTGAAAAGCCTACTCCCACTCCAGACATCAGTAAATAAAGGATTTCGCCCAGATCCTGGAGCTGGGTAGGGGCGATAAATGAGCAATTATAGGCGGTAATGTTGTTGACCCGGGCGGCTTTACCGGCAGACCACAGCAGGCGCATGGAAGGCATGATCTGCTGTTGCAGAATGGCCTGATGGATTTCCTGATACTCTGCCGAACTGAGACGCTCGCCAAGTTTTTCTTTCATGAAAGCCATGTAACGCTCTACCGTTTCTAGCCACGTTTCGCGTCGGTTTTCTTCTTCTAGCCAGCGAGAATAGGTGCGATAGTAGATAAACTCGGCTAATGCATTGGAAAAAAAGGACTTGCTTTCAGTGGCAAGCTGTTTGACTTTTTCCGGGACCGCTTTGGCTTTTTCTCGGATTTGAGCCCGTTTATGCCGGTAGAGGATATAGGCCTTAGCGGTTTTGGCAAACTCCATCAGGATCAATGTCTCCTCAACCAGATCCTGGATTTCTTCTACTTGGGGGATGTGGGTAGCAGGGTATTGCTGGTTCAACTCTGCCACCACTTTATCAGAGACCCGGGAAGGGTCATGGGCAAGATCCCCTTCTTGGCTGGCCTGCATGGCGCGCAATATTGCATGGGTAATACGGTTCTGATCAAAAGGCAATAAGCGCCCGTCGCGCTTTCTGACTAGGGAGAATTTGTTCTCCACTGAGTGGGACATGATGATCTCCCTTAATCTTGCCTGAAATCGCTCATCTTTATGAAGAATAGGTACCCTAGCGAAAGTTAGAGGTTGATTTTCCTAGCCTCTAACTATGCTTGAAATAAAAAGAGGGTTATACTTCGAGAACACGAACAACGTATTATAATCTGGAAAAGTTTTTCGATAAGGAATAGCCACCGCCGTATTCTCTAGATAACCTGCGGCGGTGGCAAGCAACTTCTATTTTCCACTCAAGTTTGGCAGTAACTCGGCACCCAACTGCGAGTCAACAGTTGGGGGGATACAGAATTATAGTCAAACGTTAGTCCCTCTTGAATCATTTGCTCAATATTAAATAAATATTTGGCTTCTGGAATATCTCGAAAAAACCCACGATACAAAGGCGCAACCATAAGCTGGGCGGCTTTGATCCCTATCGGACCAATGAAATTTCTGCGTTGCCCCACATGGGCCATTTCATCCACCATGATTTCATGGAGAATTTCCTCAGTACGGTACAAAAACAAAGAGTTTTCCTAAGTGTTTGCTATGATGACCTTTTTATCGAAAAGGAAGTGAATCCAGTCGCGTATCTGTGGTGTTTGTGAAGCGCCATTGAGCAAAACCCGGCGCAACGTATCCAACCCTAAACGGATCACACTACAGGCACGGCGCTGATGTTTTTTGATCACAATGGGTTGTTGCTGATTTAACCAGAGCCCTACCTTATAGCACCAGCACAGGGCCAAGGTCATGACGGCGATCAATCGAGCGACCCGGTCTGGGTCGGTGATATGCGTGTCTTCGAGGTTGAAGCCCCGGCGCTTCATCGCCGCAAACAGACACTCCGTTTGCCAGCGTTGGCGATAGTCCTCGAGCGCCTGCTCTGGGGCGTGGGTGGTGATGATGATAACGTATTCCCCACTGGGTGCGCGCGTACCGACGAGGTACAAGGTATGACCCCACAGGCGCCGTGGCCGGTTGAGTATCATCGTCTCGCCGCTCTGAATGCTGAACAGCCGGGTGACGGGCAAACGAGCATTACGCTGACGATTGTGGGTTTTCGTGTTGTTGGGGATCCGTAAGCGAAACGCAATACCACGCCTGATGAGATACGATAACCACTGATGACCACGAAACTCACGATCAGCCATCAGACATTCAATGCGCTCCGGCGGGAAGCGGCGTAGAAACCGTTCTATCAGGGCGATACGCTCCTCGGTGGAGGAGTTGCCTTTTTTCCCCAATACCGTCCACATTAGCGGCACGGACACCCCAGCATAAGCCACTGACAGGACCAACCCGTTGATCGGCGTGCGCCCCAACTGCCAGGTGGTCCGATCCAAGCACAGCACCCACCGCTTGCCCAAATCTAGCCAACTCGTCACCAGCACCGCCACCAGGTCGGTTTCAAATTGATGGTGACGAAAAAAACGCTTCACACGTTGATAAACCGACTCCCGCTGCACCAGCGCATCAAAAGCTAATGCCAGTTGCGTTAAATTCACCGTCCGCACTTGAACCATCGCCACGATCAATTGCGCTAAACAGTCGATGCGGGCTTGATGCCAGGGCAGAAAACGCTTAAGTTCACATTTCAGTAAGTGAGCAGCCATCATGGGGAATGAACCTTTACTTGGCGGTAAACCGTTCATCATAACCCCATTGCTCACTTACTGTATAACCCCTTGACAATGTTAACTATATGCCGGTTTTGTACCGTACCGAGGAGAATTTCCCTGAGCCGTTGCCGGGCTTCAGGTTCATCAGCCAATACTTCCTCAAAGAGCGTATCCAAATGCTGGTAAAACGTCATTCCCATGAGTTCTGTAACGAAGGCCGGGGTATCCATTAAGAAACCAGGCAGACGAGGAAATATTTTATAAATTTTCTGCTTTACCGGTCCTAAAGGGACCCACTCGACTTTATCTAGATGGAAGGTTTTTAGCATTTCATGGAAGAAGCGCACGTGACAAAACTCTTCGGCTAAGTGGACCCGGCTGATTTTATCGGTCAAAGTTTTTGCTTCCGCCATTGTAGGTATTATCTCCCAAGCTCCTGAAATACCAACCCATTCGTGACGGGCAAATTTGTAAATAGTGGTTAAAAGCAGCGTCTTGCGATCGACGGATTGGGGATCATCTTTAAATTTCACGTAATTGCGGTAAAACAGTTCGGGATTAGGAAGGGGGTTTCGGGAACGGACGGGGTGGTCTTGGAAGTATTTTAGTTTTTCCCGCTTATTAACGAGATCTTTATCTTCTTCTAAAAGTTCGCCGGCATGTTGTTGAGTAAAGCGCCAGTAGCTGTCAAAATTCTCTTTTCGTTCTTGGACTGAGCAAGGGGAGAAGATAGAACGATATGCTTTGTTTTCGATCATTTTAGTTTATTATCTCCTTTTTTAATGAGCTTCGCCTGCAACCTTTTAGATTATTTGCCGATTTTTAGTAGGGGGATTGGCGAGGTGCTAATCTTAGAGCATTGCATCAGGAGGCTATAGGGGATTCGAGATTGGAGTTCGTGCTCGAATAAAGAGAAGTACTACCGGTAAAGGAATGTAGTTCAAGGTTGGCTGCCAGGGTAATAGAGAATCAGGGCAGAGTTGAATTGAAACATTTGGTTATTTCCCCCTATACCTGATAGAAACATGGCGCTTTCGCTCCCAACCCCTGAGCGAGGATCCCACTGGTCCGCTACTAATATATCGTATCCTAGCCTGGTGCGCCAAAACTATTCAAAGTCCTTGAACGTAACTACAAGAGGGTGATAAGGACGGGGTTCTGGGGTGCAGGAGTTTAGGCCGGTTAACTTAAATTGATGTTTGTTGAGGTGTATCAGGTATGGGTTTTTCTTGTTCTTTCTCCTGTTGCCCTTTAACTTCTTCATACCAAAGATCATGGTGTTGTTTGGCCCATTCAGCGCTGACTTGGCCCTTGACCATTCCTTCCAATGCGCCTTCGGTCCCTAGCGATCCCATATAAATATGTCCCAGGGCGGCAGATAGCCAGATGACAGCACCAATTACATGAGTCACATGGGCATTCTGCATGGTTGATCGGGTCTGGCCGAAGTTGGGAAAATCTAAGATGAATCCAGCCACGATGACCGCCACCCCCACCGTGGCGATAAACCAGAACCAAACCTTTTCGCCCCCGTTCATCCGTCCAGCAGAGGGATGTTCATCTCCCACCAGGCCGCCCATCTTTTTAAACCATTCCCAGTCTACTCGGTTGGGGAGGTTGTATTTCATCCAGATCATAATCTCCAGAAAGATTCCCACTGCAAAGAGAGGTCCCAGGTAATTGTGAACGACCATGGCAAAACCGGCGTAGGTTGAAAATCCCTCAAGACCCAGCAAGGGAATCAGCGCCGCCCGACCAAACAATAGACTCAATCCTGTCATGGCCAGCAGGATAAACAGAGTCGCCGTATACCAGTGAAGTGTGCGTTCCAATAGAGACCAGCGCTTGACAGTAATTCCGGAGGGGCTTTCTTTTAATCTGACGGGCCCCCGGTAGAGATAGAAGGCCGTGATCGCGAATAGCATCAAACCGAGTATCCAAGGAGTAAGACCCGCGATAGGGCCATTGCGAATCTGGCGCCAATTCTGTCCCCCGTTATCGATCAGAACGCCACGTTCTTGCCCCTTGACAGCGGAATAACCAGGGACACCTTCGCGTACTGCGCGCCAGTAATTGGCTCGGGGGTTGGTTTTGTTGTCCAATTCAGTTTGGGCTGAAGTAACTTCAACGTAGACATAGCCTGTCAGGGGCAGCGTCAGGGCACCGGCAATGACGATGATAAGGCTCCAGAGACGTCAGTTCGACATAAGCGGGGTGCTGTTTTCATAGTTCTGGGTAGGAGATAGGATGTGCCTGTTCAGAGGGTTATTCAGAGAAGCAGGTGAGGGTCATGATAGATTTAGAGCGGGTTTTTTGTGAGGTCGATGATTTCTGCCAAGCGTTTGAACCCCAGTGACGTCAGTTCGACATAAGCGGGGGGCTGTTTTCATAGTCCTGGGTAGGAGATAGGATGTGCCTGTTCAGAGGGTTATTCAAAGAAGCAGGTGAGGGCCATGATAGATTTAGAGCGGGTTTTTTGTGAGGTCGATGATTTCTGCCAAGCGTTTGAACCCCAGTGGAATCAGCAGCTTCTACACTCAGACGAGAGAAAGCGGCGAAAAACCTCAAACCTGTCACTGAGTGAGGTGATGACGATTATCATTGCTTTCCATCGCTCGAACTATCGCACCTTTAAGCCCTATTACACCGGCTATGTGGCGAAATACTGGCGGGGAGCCTTTCCTATGCGGGTCGGTTATCCCCGCTTTGTGGAACTCATGGGCGCGGCATTGATTCCGTTGTGCAGTGATCTGCACACCCGTAAAGGGCAGGTCAGCGGTATTGGTTTTATTGATTCTACGCCCATTATCGTCTGCCATCGCCAACGGGCCCCTACCCATCAACGCTTTAAAAAAAAGGCCCACTGGGGCAAGCATTCCATGGGAGGGTGTTATGGATTTAAGCTGCATTTGATCATCAATGATGAAGGGGAACTGCTCGCTTTCCACGTGACCCCCGGCAACATCGATGACCGCCACCCCGTGCCCCATCTCACCGAGGGCCTCTCAGGAAAACTCTTTGGCGATAAAGGCTACATTTCAACACACTTATTCCAAGTTCTCTTTGAGAAGGGCCTCCAGCTGATAACTCCCATTCGCAAAAATATGCATAACCGCCTCTTGCCTCTGTTTGATAAACTTTTGCTGCGCAGGCGCTCGCTTATCGAAACCATCAACGACCCGCTTAAAAATATCTCTCAAATTGAGCACAGCCGCCATCGCAGCATCGCTCATTTCATGGCCAATTTAGTCGCTGGGCTTATCGCCTACACCCATCAGCCGCTCAAGCCTTCACTTAACCTGACTAACCAGCAACTTATTCTCTTGGATAAACCCATGTAGTTATCCAGAACTGACGTTAAATTAGGATCGAACGGTTGTAGGGTAGGTAAAAAAAACCCGCTGCAATAGCGGGTTATCCAAGGATTTGATTATCGTATGATTTAAACTTTTTACTTGAAACCACCCCGGTTGCCCGGATTACCAGGTCCCTGATCCCCTAATGTCCGTACGTTGTCTTCATCGTTATCAAATACGAACCTCCTACTTTCAGGTACGTGATTGAAGCCAGAAGGGGGATTATCCGGCCCATTTCCCACTCCATTATTTGATTTACTGATGGCATGCACACTAGGATGCATTAACAACGTTAACGTAGGCGGGGTATAAAGTGCGAATTTGCCCGCTGTTTTTAAGAATTTCCGCCGAGCTTCTACCCGGCTTTCCTCAGAAGGTACTTGGGTTTTGTCTTCTGAACATGATGGGTTTTGACGTTTATTCATGAAAGTCTCCTTAGGGATTCCCTACATTGTATGTTGATTAATTTTGATGGGGCCAATTCTATTTCAATATATTACATACCCTGATATTAGTATATCGGACAAAAGAACAGGGCAATAGCTGATAGCTCTCCACAAAATAATAATAGTATAAAAATATAATAGTGAAGGGATTTTTCATCGCTAGGCGAATCTTTTCCTGTTACTCCAATAGCAACCATGACATCACATTCATTTAAAGCTTGTCTTCAAAGCAGTATAGTTTTATTCAAAGTTTTGTGTCGCCATCGCTGAAGCTTTGAGCGCCAAGCCACCCCTGGACTGGTTGCACTCCTAGGGTTGCCAGTACTGCTTTACCTCGTACGGTTAAATCGCTAGTAAAAAGAAATTGGTCCCGTCCATCCATGGGATAGGCTTTAAGGCGATAATGAGTCCCCCAGGGTTTTTCGGCCACGATAACCACAATAGAATGATCCAGTTCAATAAAGGCGCTTGTTAAAGCGACATCATAAAGTGCCTCCCGTACCAAATGGGCATCGTGGCGGGGGTCTAGATAAAAGTCCGCTACACAGAGCAGTTCCCGAGAACCATTATTGTCGTTATAAATATTGGTATCCCATAATTTGGCATGGGGAATGGTCACAATGGTATCCTCCGGGGTAAGGATTTTTAGCGCCCGTAGGTTTACCGATCGCACCTCGCCATAAGCTTCATTAATTTTGACCCAATCGCCAGGACGGTAGGTGCGCTCATAAATAGCCACAATACCCGCCATAATACTGCTGACATAATCCTTGAGAGCGAATCCCAGTGCCAGCCCGACTGCCCCTAGAAGGGTGATCATGTTCTGTAAAGTGGGTTCGATAATCAGGGGTATGAGGAGCGCAATGGCTGTAATCAGGATGAGGAGTTTTAACACCGGCATCAAAGGCAAGAGGTACCAGCGAGCACGTCCTGGCAGCCGTTCGGCGAGCCAAGGGATAAGCCAGTTAATCAGACGGTGTAGTAACCAGGCAAGGGCGATAATAAGAAAAATTTGTAGTATTCGGATTTGATCGGGATCTTGAAAAAGCTGAGTGATATCTTCTTGGCTCATAAGGGTTTCCTATAGCGAGTCCACCAGATACCCTTCAGCCTGCAGGGCTTGCCGCACCGTGGGGTAACCGAGTGGCGTGAGTTGCCATTCATCCTGTGCTGATATCACCAAACCGCAACGCTCGAGTTGGATCAGTATTTGCCTGGCCTCAAAAAAAGAAAAGGGCAGCAGCTCTATGAATAGGGAGGTCGGCAGGCGCTCATGGAGCAGTAGAGTGTGCAAAATCTGGAGCGTGTTTCGATCTGCTGCTTCTGGCAGGTTTGGTAGTGGGAGTTGGGACCAGGGTTTGACCCAGATAGTATGGCCATACGTCGATTCATCCCCATTAGGCGTCTGGTCTTGAGTATCCGTACCGTTTTCTTTTTCCGGGGCCATCTGCAAACTTTGCCGCCAGAGTGTCCAGGCAATCCCAGGATTACCACGGCTATAGGCTGCCAAGTCGGTCAGGAAGGCTGACACTTCAGGGTGTGGGGTGGCTTTAGCAGCTCTTTTTCTCATCGTTTTTTCTGCAAAGGGCATGTCATCTAGAGGGGGGATAACGAAGGCTCCATTATCCAGTTGGCGAAAAAGAAAGATCTCCTTCCCTTGGCGTGTACTCAGATGAGCGAACCACTGCTGAAGGCGTTCTTGGTTAAGTGCTTCTAGAGTCCAAGGGGCGGGAAAAAGCTTGTCTACTTGCAGAGCCTTACTCAAATAAGCCCAAGCCCAACTGGAACAGCAAAGAACGCAGTAACCCGGCCGATTTAGAAGCCATGGCAGTAACTGGCGAATTAACTTCAGGCCGTGATGGTGGCGTAGATAGTAGCGTTCCAGATGGGGAATGGCTAAGGATCGGGTGCTACCTTCATTCCTAAGACATTGTAGCCATTCCTGGTGTTGATTCAGGATTACCCCGGGCTCAGGGGGCTGAATAACTTTTATTCCCCTGCGTTCAGCCCAGTTTACCAGGACTTCAGCAATACCGCTGAAGGGGGCGCCCACCAGGATGTGGACTCGCGAAATTCTTGTGGCTAGTCCTTCTTCTAAAGCCTCGTTGAGAGCAGCTACCGGTTTTGTCCAATCAGGTTCAGGTGCAGTTTGTGCATAGAGTTTATCGGATAGCCGCTTTAATTCATCTTGGGTAATAATAGGTTCTTCTGGTTCAGTCCTTCGCCTAAATTTATCCCAGAAACCCGACACTCCCTTGCGCATTGTTTCCTTAGCCGAGGGGCTAGGGCAGGTGAATTCGTCTAGGCGAATATAACGCCAGATCGGTGTTGCTTCTGGGGGGGGGGACACAATAGCTCAGTGCATGGAATACGGTCCGTTCTGGACGTTTAGTCTCAATTTTTCACCACATCAGTTTCATCGTGTTTACGCAGCCACCAGCGGATTCCCAGCATTCCTAGGGCAATGATTCCCAGTACTGCTGTTAAAATGCCAAAGGTAAGCGGCGTTGGATTGCGTATTGCTGCTATCACCTGATGGATAAAAAGGGCTATCCCCAGCGTTCCCGGTATTATGCCCAGTAAGGTGCCTATAGTAAAATCGCGAAAACGAATATGAGAAGCCCCCGCTACCATATTAACCACCGTAAAAGGGGCCACTGGGATGAGACGCACAGCAAGTACGGTGAGGATGCCTTGCTGGGCTAGGCGGCGGCTGAGCTGGTTAAGGCGCTTGCCTGCAAGCCGCCTTATCGTCCGGCGTCCAAGTAGGCGGCCTAAGCTGTAGGTCAGTATGGCACTCAGCATCGTGCCTGTCAGGGCGTAGGCAAAACCGGTTACAGAGCCAAATACCAGTACTGTGACTATTATGAGCAGCGTAATGGGTATTGCGAGTAGGCCAGCTAGCAGATAAATTCCGATCGCAAAAAATGGGGCCCCTGCCGATCCTTTGAACTTTCCAGCGGCATTGACTAGCGTTTGTAAGTCGAGCCACTCACCTAAGGGTGTCCAACGCCAGGCGGCAGCAAGCGCGAAGGGGATAATAAATATAAAGATTCTTAAAAGTAGTTGGCGGCTGGCGGACTGGCGCTGTTCAGGAGGAATGAATCCATCGGCTAATCGGTCTGGATCAATAGCGTACTCCGGATCAATTATCTTTGCCCTAGTTCCTGATACCCATTTGTCCATTTTTGGGGAAATGTGTGCTTCAAGTTTTTTTAGGGTCCGGCCGGGACCGCGCAATCCTTCAATAGTTGCAATTAAAGAGCCCTTCTGGATTACGGCTTGTGCTACCTCTTGTGGTTTTACACCTAGGTGTTCGCCCAGGAGGCGATTCCGGAATTGAGCGATGGCCGCGGCGACAGAGCTATTGCCGTTAGCCTCCACGGCCAGATCACATTCTGTGTCTAACCCCATAGAGCGATTGCTGAGGTTAGAAGAGCCGATACGGACCAGTTTCTCATCTACGACCAACACCTTGGAATGTACCATAATGCATTGGCTGCTGGGCCCTGAAGTAACGGGATAATAAACGCGTAAGCGGTCGTGCTGATCGGCCTCATATAAGCCATTGAGGACCCGCCACCGCAGGATGTCCATGGTATTTTGCTCTAACCAGCCGTTGGTCTCCAGGGGAAGTATCAAAACCACTTCAGGGCCTTGGGGTTCCTGGAGCCGTGCTGCCAGTGCTTCCTTAATCTGGTAGGCTGTGAGGTATTGATTCTCAATATAAATAAAGCGCTGAGCCGCAGCAATAGTATCTAAATAGAGGCGCTCCACTTCCCGTATCTCAGGATAGCTTTTGAATTGCGGCTCGGTACGGGCAATCGCAATAAAGACATTCTCTAAATCAGGCGCTACTCTCTTTGGCCAGGGAATGCCATAGTTGGAGGTCTCTGAGGGTGGGAGACGACGGCCAGTGACTCGGTACCAGCGCTCACGGGCTAAATCTCCAAGTGCTGCGGCTGCGGGGCCTTCGGCAACCATCTGTATATCATGAAAGGGGGGATAAGGAGTACCGTCCGGATCGATGCGTCGCTCGTCATTCGGTCGATGTTCCGGCGTATCCCAGCGTTGCTTACTGAGATCGAAGCCGCCGGCAAAGGCCACGGCATTATCGATTACTACTACCTTTTGGTGATGGGAAGCGCCAGCAGGATGCTGATCGTCCATCTCAAAGTGCAGTCGGCGATGGGTTCGCCAGCTCAATCGATAAATGGGCAGCCATTCCCGCTCTAGGGCATAAATCATGGCGAAGTCCCAGCAGAGTATGTAAACTTGCAGTCCCCGTTGGCGAGAGACGACATTATTAAGAAAATCAGCCAGTGTTTCAGGCAGTGAGTCTGAGGATTCGTCCCGTAGCAGTCTAAGCTGGCTGTTGATATCCCAGCCTAGGATCAGGATCGAGTGTTGGGCTTGTTCGACAGCGCTGTGAAAGGCTTTGAAATAGGCTTCCCCATCCACTAGAAAGGCAGCCCGATTGGCTCGTTCAAGGCGCCAGCAATTGTTGCCCGGCTTAAGGATTTGAGAAGAGGTATTGTCATCGTTCAAGAATAGACCTCCAATCATATTTTTGAGGAATGAGGAGTATAGTATGGGGATTAGTGCTTGAGCTTGCCAGTTGCCTTTTGGGGTCCTGGAGCCGCAAAGCTAGTTTAAAAGCGCCTTGAGTTAAGATTAGCCGGTGGGATCCCCCGCGCCACAGTGGATCTGGACTTACGCAGTTTGCCATTCCTACGTAGGTGGGAAGCTAATTACTACCTGAAAAGGCTGGATACCCGCCTTCGGGGATATGACAACTCCGGGTCTTTGGGTAAATTACACGACTTGGAAAGTTAACTGCTTAAGAGGGATGATAGGGGGAAGAACAACTGAAGAAAATGCATAGAGATGTGGCTACCGTTAGTCGGTGTTCCCAGCCTAATAAAGGAGGGTCTTGAGCCTTACCGAGAGTTCTTTTGTCGGGACGCCGGGTTTGAGCATGTGAGTCGCTATATCACGGGATTGTTGCTCAGTCCCAATAAGACGCTGCAAGGGATTGACGCCCAGCAGGTTTGGGCGAAGGCTGGAGGGGTGAGCCGACGAGCGATGCATGCGGCGGTGTTTGAAGCCGGCGGGGATAGTGAGGGGTTGCTGGCGCGCCATCGAGCGGTGGTCGCAGGCGAGCATCGAGGACGGGGCTTGGAAGTCATGGTTCTGGATTGGACCTACGTGCATCATGACCGGGGACCTGAGATTTACGCCACCAAGCGGGCTTATGACCCCGTCGAAGGTCGGATGAGTACCTACCCGACGCTGGTCACGGCGGTAGTGGCCCATGCCGATAGGGTCGATGGTTTAGCGCTAGAGGTTCAGTTTCCCAACTCTCAAGCCGAAGAGTTAGGCTATTTGAACATGACGGCCCAAGAGGACTACACCGCTCTGGAGCAGGCGCGAGAGCGATTTATCGACTTGCTGCATTATCAGAAGAACCGTCTGTCGTATCGCAAACGCACCGAAATCGCTGTGGAGATGGTGCGCCAACTCGAAGCCGAGGGCCATTTTCCGCAGGCACCTTATGCCTTTGATAATGGGGTGCTCTCGTTACCGTTAATCCCGCTGATTGAACAGCAGGGGAAGCATTGGGTTTCGGAGCTGGAAAGCTCTCGGCTCATTCAATGGCAGGGGCAATGGCGGCGGGTCGATGAGATCGCCGCCGAGTTGCGTCAGCAGCATCCCGAGAGCTTTCGTCGCGTCAACGTGAAGCGGCGTAGCGGTGAGGAAAAAGCGTTCTGGGCCTTTACCAAGACGGTGCGGTTGAAGCGCTATGGGCGCAAACGCCTGGTCATTGTTCATGAGCAAGCCGATCTCAGTGATACTCCTCGGTTTCTACTCACCGATGCCCTGCACTGGGAAGCAGGCCGGGTGATTCGGGTCTGGAGCGATCGCTGGCCGGTGGAGATCTTTCATGAGTTCTGCAAACAAGCCGTGGGCCTGGAAGCGTCTCAGGTACGTAAGGAGGAAGCGCTCAAACGCCACTTCCGCTTGAGTGGCGTAGCGCAGTCGTTGCTTCAGCGGACCCCGGCGGGTGGCAGAAAATCAGAACGATTTGCCTTTGCTGAAGATAATCAGCAAACCGTCGCTCAGAAGCTCTATACCCTCACCCGTGATGCCTTGAGTCAGTGGGTGCAGTTGGCACAGGGCCTCTTCGCTCAGGGGCAATCTTATCAACAGGTTTTGGAGCGACTCATGTCCGTCTAAATCAAGCCTGCTCTCAGCATGGGGAAGGTAACGTTCCAAGTCGTGTAAATTATGGGGGTGTCTTGGGAATTCAGATTTTTCTCTAGATCAGTGGCATGACGGGGAAGAATGTTTGGTTAGCGAAGAGTAAAAAATTCAATTAAATTGAAATCTTATATTTTTCCATTAAACGATACAGCGTGGGACGAGAAATCCCCAATTGTATGGCTGTCTGGGAAACATTGCCTTTAGCTTGCCGCAGGGTACGGAGAATAGTTTCTTTTTCTGCGCGAGCACGGGCTTCTGCCAGAGTCATTATCCGGCGGTTGGAGAGACGGCGTTCTAGCCCTAGATCAATGGGGGTGATCAAGCGGCCTTCACACATTACCATGGCACGTCGGATACGATTAATCAGTTCTCGTACATTCCCTGGCCAAGCATGGCGGTGTAGCCTCCGCAAAGCCTCTTGGCTAAATCCTTTGATGCGCATTGTTGTTTGATCGGAAAATTTTTCAAAGAAATATTTAGCCAAGATTTCAATATCGTTTTCCCGTTCGGCTAGGGATGGCATGCGTAGATTCAAGACATTTAGCCGATAATAAAGATCTTCCCGGAAGTGGCCTTCACTCACCGCCTTTTCTAGATCCACATGAGTCGCTGCCATAACGCGCGCATCGATGGTCATCTCTTGAGTCCCTCCGACCCGCTTAAAGGTGCCTTCTTGTAGAAATCTGAGTAAGTTGACCTGAAGATTAAGGGGTAAATCACCTATCTCATCCAAAAAAACCGTACCGCCAGCCGCTAATTCGATTTGTCCAAATTTTTGCTTGATAGCACCAGTGAAGGCTCCCTTTTCATGTCCGAATAGTTCGGACTGGATGAGTTCTGGCGGTAATGCTCCACAGTTGACGGCCATAAAGGGGCCGTTAACGCGCATTGAGCGCTCATGGATGGCGAGTGCCGCTAGTTCCTTGCCTGTGCCACTTTCCCCCGTGATCAAGATGGGCATATCCACACTGGCAATTTTCCGAATGCTGCGGTAGACCTGTTGCATGGCAGGACTTACTCCAACCATTTGGTTGGGTCCCAGCTCTTCAATGCTTTGGCTAATTTGCTGACACGCCATACTTACCATGCCGTAAGCATGGCCCATGGTGGTTAACAGGCGGGGATAGTCTATTGGAAGAGTATGGTAATCATAGCAATAAGAAGTGATTAAGTGGCGGATTGTCTCATTTCGTATCTGCTGCGTTGAGAGCAAAGCCACCCACTCGGTGTGGAGGGCCGAGGAAATCAATTTATCGATATTCTGTGGTAAGTTATTTTCCACTCCGGGTGCTAAACCCATTAATCCTACTCGGAACCCATGTTTCTCGCATAATTGCTGAGCATGAGCAATTTCTGTGGCAACATGAATTTCCCACCCAGCCGCCTTAAAGGCATCTTGTTGAATTTGTGAGGGGCCTCTCGGTTGAAGATAGAGAAGTTTTCTCAAGTCCATGATTGTTATTATTTACCCTATACCCTTGTTCTAGCGACTTTTTTTTGATTTTTTGCTCTAAACCCTGGAATTCCTCATACTAAGGCCTCATTAATATTATTGGTAGCATTCTTAATTTCTTGAGAGTGCATGTGTAGATAGGTACCGAGCCAGATATTTGTTAAAAGCAAGATTGCCGCTTTATTTGCTGACTGGCCGTTTTTATTCTATATTTTATCTTACTTATTTACACAGGTATTAGGGTGGGCTTCCTGATTTCCTAGCGCTATTTGAAACTAACTAATTATAGACGGGCCCAGAACTTTCTGGGACACTTTTGCTGGATTTTAAAATAATACTTTCGATAGCTTATCTTCGGGGTGATAATCCCTTTATTCTTCTTTTCTTCCTGGTAGATTAAAGAGGACCCTCCCGGGAGGGCATCTATCCTCTTACTCTGGTGTGACAAAAGAGCAAGAAAGTAGCATTGAAGCGATTCTGGCTAAAGCACCAAAGAATAACATGAAATATCAACCACTTGCGACAGGTCAGCTTTATCATGCCTGTGATGAGAGCCAGTTTACCTTTACCTCTACCGAGGAATTGGAAGATGGGGCTGAAATTGTGGGCCAGAGCCGCGCTCTTGAAGCCATTGACTTCGGCGTTGGAATTCAACACAAAGGGTATAATCTCTATTTAGCTGGCTCCCATGGGCTGGGGAAATACACTGCGGTGCGACAAGTGCTGGATAAGCGGGCGGCAGCTGAACCTGTACCCTCTGATTGGTGCTACGTCAACAATTTCGAACACCCCTACCGCCCCCAGGTCCTACAATTGCCTCCTGGTCGGGGGCAACATCTGCAGCAGGATATGGCGCAGTTGGTGGAAGACTTAGTCAGTGCTCTCCGGGCCGCCTTCCAGAGTGAGGAATATCGAGCTCGGACCCAAGAAATTAGTGACCAGTTCGAAGCCCAGGGAGAGGAAGCCCTAGCTGAACTTGCTGAGCAAGCCCAGAAAGAAGGCA
This sequence comes from Nitrosococcus wardiae, assembly GCF_004421105.1. Taxonomy (NCBI): domain Bacteria; kingdom Pseudomonadati; phylum Pseudomonadota; class Gammaproteobacteria; order Chromatiales; family Chromatiaceae; genus Nitrosococcus; species Nitrosococcus wardiae. The sequence continues at coordinate 3,161,176 of NZ_CP038033.1, read as the reverse complement.
TTCTTTTGCTGCGTACGCCTGCCGGTTATACCTTGGCCCCGGCAAAAGATAGTCAACCCATGGGGCCAGAAGACTTTGAGGGACTCTCTGAGGAGGAAAAGAAGCGAATCCAGGGGCTAGTGGAAAAATTCAGCGAAAAGCTGAAAAAAGCTATCCGAAAGATCCCCACCTGGAGGAGAGAAAGCCGGGCTCGTTTTAAAGCCCTGGAGGAGGAAGTCACGCAAGCGACGGTTGAACAACCTTTTGAAGAGCTCCAGCAGAGATACAGCGATCTGCCCCAGGTCATGGATTATCTACAGGCAGTTAAGCAGGATATGGTGGAAAATGTGAATGATTTTATTTCCACAGAACAAAGCGAAGATCCCTTTGCTGAAGCTTACCAGGAAAACCGGTCAGGAAAGTTTCGCCGTTATCGGGTCAATGTTCTGGTGGACAACAGTGATTGTCGGGGTGCTCCTGTTATTTACGAAGATAATCCTACCTATCAGAACCTGGTGGGCCGGGTAGAGCACATTGCCCGTTTAGGCACTCTCCAAACCGATTTTACCCTAATTAAGTCAGGGGCCCTCCATCGCGCCAATGGGGGTTACCTAATTTTGGATGCACGCAAGGTATTGACTCGGCCCTTTGCTTGGGAGGGGCTCAAGCGGGTTTTACAGTCCCAGGAAATCAGGCTGGAGTCCCTGGAGCAGATGCTGAGCCTGGTGAGTACCATTTCCCTAGAACCGGCATCCATTCCCTTGGATATTAAAGTCGTCCTGACGGGGGAGCGGATATTATATTATTTATTGAAAGAATACGATCCCGAATTTAACTTGCTGTTTAAGGTGACTGCTGATTTTTCTGAAGATTTTGATCGGAGCCCGGAGGGTACCCAGCGCTATGCCCGTTTTATTGGGAGTATGGCTCGTCAGGGAAAGCTCCGCCCCTTGGATCGGCAAGGCGTGGCTCGGGTAATCGAGCATAGCGCCCGGATGGTGGGAGATGGAGAAAAGCTTTCTCTCCACAAGGAAGGGCTCAAAAATCTGCTGCAGGAAGCAGATTATTTTGCTGGAAAGGCCGCCAGTAATACCATCGGCATTGACCATGTACAGCAGGCCATTGATGCCAAAATACGACGGTCTGATCAATTACGGGAGCGAGTATATCAGGAAATCTTGCGTGAAACCTTGCTTATTGATACCGCAGGAATAGAGATTGCCCAGATCAATGGGCTTTCAGTATTACAACTCGGGGATTTCGCCTTTGGAAGGCCCTCGCGGATTACGGCCACCGCGTTTTTGGGCGAAGGGGAGGTCATAGATATTGAGCGGGAGACGGAGCTTGGCGGACCCATCCATTCTAAAGGAGTCTTGATCCTCTCCTCCTATTTGGCCCATCGGTATGCCCAAGAGTGTCCATTGTCTCTGTCAGCCAGCCTCGTTTTTGAACAATCCTATGGGATGGTGGAGGGGGATAGCGCTTCGATAGCAGAACTTTGTGCCCTGCTCTCAGCGCTGGCAAAGGTCCCTATTCGCCAGTCATTGGCGGTAACCGGTTCTGTAAATCAACGGGGAGTTGTCCAGGCGATCGGTGGTGTGAATGAAAAAATCGAGGGTTTCTTTGACGTCTGTCGGGCACGGGGGCTAAATGGGGAACAAGGAGTCCTTATTCCACGGGCTAATGTCAAACATTTGATGTTACGGCATGATATCTTAGCGGCGGCAGAAAAGGGCCAGTTTCGCGTTTATCCTGTTGACACCGTGGATGAGGTCTTAGAGTTACTCACGGGTAGGGAAGCGGGTATCCCGGATAGTCAAGGCCGCTATCCGGAAGATACGGTGAATGGGCGGGTGCAAGCACGGCTGAGAGAGTTCAGCCACTTGCGCCAGCGGTTCGGGAAACCCCTTTCTCGAAATGAAGGCGATGGTGGAACCACACGTGAACAATAAGCACAGGCGTCGGGTCTTACTGGCGCTTGATGCCGCCAATTCTACCTTGGAGGCGCTAGAGTTTGCCGCCTTTCTGGCCACGGAATTGGAGGCCAAGTTACAGGGTTTGTTCGTTGAGGATGCGGATTTACTCCAGGTTGCTGAGCTTCCCTTTACTCGCGAAGTCGTGCTTTTTTCAGCTCAGGAACGGCGTTTTGAGGGGGGCGCTTTGGATCGCTCCTTTAAAATTGTTGCCAAACGGGTGCAAATGGAATTGGCGAGGGTCGCAGAAGGGGCCCGCTTATCCTGGTCATTTGAGACCATTCGTGGCCGCCGGATCCCCTTGCTCTTAGAAGTCGGAGCCTCCTCTGATGTGCTCATTGTTGCCCGGCCCCGCCAAAAGAGATGGCGCCCTGAGAGCGGAGCTCAACTCTCGGCTTCCAGGGGAGTTATTTATCTTGTTTACACCGATACCCCCTCGGCTGAGCATGCTTTGATTACCGCCCTAGTCCTCGCGCGCCAGAAGGGCAGGCAGTTAGTGGTGCTTGTTCCTCAAAAGAGCAAGGGCCAAACTTCATTAGCGGCGCGGGTGGCTGGAAGACTCACAGAGCTTCAGCCGCAAGCCTCGGTGCGGGAGATGGCCTCCCCTACGGGAGTGGAAAATCTTTGCAAACACACTGGGGGAGAAGCCATTATTCTTCCTGCCGATATGGCTGAAGTGCAAGAGCCGGCTTGGTTTCAAAGCTTGCTAGATAAAGTGCGCTGTCCTTTGGTATTAGTGCGTTAGCTTTCTAGGGTTTTAATGAAGGCGTTGGCTTCATTGATGGCGGCTTCCATTTCTTGGATGAGCTGATTCACATCGGTCTCTATGGTGTTAAGCTCGCCTTGCAATGCGGCAATGGCGCGGGCATTTAGATTATGCTTCAAGTACAAGACTTGATCCCGAAAGGTGGCTAGCACGGGTTCGATTTTTGCTTCAGCGCGCTTCATGGCGCGGATCAGCTTGTCATAATGTGACCGGGTCTGGGTGAGTTTCTGTTCGCTGCTGCGCCGCAAGGAGGGGTTATTATATTGACCGAGTTCTTCTTCCCACTCCTCAAATAAGGCTTCGGCCACATTTTCAACGGAGGCGATGTGGTTACGAACCGCTTCCGCTTTTTCTTCACTCTCCTGGAACTCGTCATTGAGTTGATTATAAACGGCTTCTAAATCACCACCTTCGAAGTTCACTACCGAAGAAAACTGCTCCAACGCTGATTGAAATTGTTCCTTGGCTTCCACTTGAGCGTCTCGTACCCCCTCGACCCTATCTACCAAGATATCCCGTTTGTGGTAGCCAAACTGTTCCATGGTTTTGTAATAGGTGGTTTGGCAACTGGCAAGCAATAGGAGAGAGAGGCTGGTCAAAAAAGTCCGGAGAGTGAAACCAGGGGATATATTCAGCATGCAGATGGCTTCCATTTTTAGGCTAAGATTGAAAATAGTAACAGAATCTAGGTAGAGAATGGGACTCTAGCTGGGTCTATCAGTCGTCGTGGTTGGAGTGGAACATTTGACTATGCAAAAACTCGATCGAACCCTAAAAAATTCCCTTCACCAGGTACAAGCCAAGGGCCGGTTACGCCGTGAACGCTTTGGCGATCTGGTTTATCATCGACTCGCTGACGATAGCCGCCCCCTGACCAGGGGTACGATTATCTTCGAAGATGGCACGCTTATTCCGGGCTATCCCCAGATCGGTCGAGTGATGCGCCTTGATAAAGGGCTTAAGGAGCAGTTTACGGGCGCCTTCTGGGCGGAAGAGAAGGTGGATGGCTATAACGTCCGTGTCTTCCTGCTAGGAGAGCGTTTGCTGGGGGTAACCCGGGGGGGATTTCTGTGTCCGTTTACGGTAGATCGACTGCCGGATCTGATAGATAGGCGAATATTTTCGGAGCACCCGGAACTCATCCTTTGCGCTGAGATAGCGGGTCCTGAAAATCCTTATCTGGTGGGTTCTCCCCCTTTTATCCACGAGGATATTCAACTTTTTGTCTTTGATGGCCAGCGTAAGGGCGAGCTCGACTATTTATCCCAGGCAGAAAAGCGCCAGCTTATAGAGCACTACCGTCTCCCCTCAGTACAGAACTTTGGCCGCTTTCAAGCTGACGATCTCTCTGCCATTAAGCAGCTGATGATAAAGCTGAATAATGAAGGTCGTGAGGGCTTGGTTTTCAAGGAGGATATTCCGGGGGGCAAGCAGTCGAAATATGTGACCAGCGAAGCCAGTCTGAGCGATATCGAGGCAATGACCCGCTACTTGCAGGATTTGCCGCCTGAATATTTCATAGGCCGCATTCTGCGGTTAGTGATGTTTCTCGATGAAGAGGGAATTGGTCATACCCGTGAGCTTAAAACCCGGTTAGGCGCTGCTTTTGTGGAAGGGGTGTTCAAGGCCATTGAGCAATGCCAGCGTGAGCATCGAGTCTACCACCGTTTTCGTTGCCGCTTGCGGAATCGGGCTAATGGAAAGCAGCTCTTGGCTCATCTGGGGAGAGGAGATGGGCATCTCCAAATCGTCGAGCACCGACTGGAGCAAGAAGGAGAATTTTATGTATTAGAATTTGATAAGGTTTTTCAGCGCACCACGGGGTTGCTAGGGGAACTTCTTTCAGGCGGGGTTGTATATGATTGATCAACCTCTCCTCTAAGCCCTTCATTTTGGAAGGCCGTTGTCCCGAGCCAGGTTTTCTAACACCCGCCGCAGGTGTTGAGGAAGTATAATTTTTACTCCCACTTTGTCGGCCCACTTGCGCAACCCTTCGTCTGCTGATAGCAGTACCCCGTCCAATTCGTAGGCAAGCAGGAGGACGTCGATATCTTCTCTGCTGTCGAGGATGCCTCTGCGCAAAGTTTCTCGATAACGTTCCCGCAGGCGGGTAATCAAGGCTCCCTGATCAGCAACGGTGCCGGGTCTAGCGGCCAGACGGGCGTGTTCTTCAGCGATACGCAGACCCCGATCAATACGATAGCGAACCTCATGGATAAATTCATAGAGAAACTCGCTCGGAATGGTCAGGCTGTATCGTCTCGGAGAGCGAATCCTGATCACGCTTTCAAAATCGCCACCAAGGGAGTCAAGATCCTTCATGAGCCGGAATTCTTCGTATACGGAACCGGGGATAAAGAATTCTGCATCTGTCTGTCTAGCCAGTTGCAGGAATACTCGGGTCGCTTCGACCGCATCTGGGGCAAATTGTTTGAAAGTATCCGGGTTAGTAAATACGCTGGTATCAAGAATAAAGCGTTCCATTATTAATTTATCCAAGGTGTTCGGGGGGAATTAGGGAGATTGGGGAAAGGCATTACTTGTTAGCTTAATTCTCCAAGACCTTCAGGGAAAAAGCAATGAAAATCAAACAGCATTCGGCAGGTGTGGTGGTGATTAGAAAGACCGATGAGGGTTGTCGGTATCTATTGCTGCGTGCCTACCATTACTGGGATTTTCCTAAGGGATTAGTGCGGCCAGGAGAGGAACCTTTGGTGGCCGCCTGCCGTGAAGTGGAAGAGGAGACCGGCCTTACTCAACTTGAGTTTTGGTGGGGCTATGAGCACTATGAAACGGTTCCCTATGGCCGTGGTAAAGTAGCTCGTTATTACCTCGCCTTAGCTCCAAAGGGGAAGGTCTCTCTGCCGGTCAGTCTGGAACTTGGCCGACCTGAACACCATGAGTTTCGTTGGGTGTCTTACCAAGAAGGGTTTCGACTTCTAGGGGAACGGTTACGGCAGGTACTTGCTTGGGCCCGGCAGATCAGTGGCTGTGATGCCGGGGAGGCCAGGGAGACCGCAAGAATTATGAGGATTGCCGTCAGTGAAGAGGAGGACCCCTGTTTTTATGGTGTAGCTGTGCTTAACTAATGCGTAAACCAACCCCTAAATAAATTTAGAGGCTTTATGGTCAGATTGATACTGCCACATTCGGGACGTTTACACTCGCCGCCCATTACGCCGCACGAGGCCTCTCCAATCCTGGATTCAGCAAGGCCCGTTCCAGAATCGTGCCGAAACAGCGACGTTCCTATGTCATGGTCTTTAGCTGCCCAACTTGCGTCTGCAATCCCCCGATATTTTTTACCTGCGTCGTGGGAGACGCGCCGGTTTGTCGCTCCTTCAGTGCCAGAAACTGTTTACCCAGAGGGTGCCTTTGGACGGGGGCTGGATAGCGAAGTTTTAACACAGGGCGCTCCTGCCTCGAATAAATTCGAGGGGTTTCGTGCCTGTGCTAACCTGAAACGGAGATTTCTATGAAACTACCTTTGGAAATTACTTTTCGTAATATGGAACCTTCGGAGGCCCTGGAAGCCAATGTCCGTGAACATGCAGGGAAATTAGACCAATTCTATGATCGAATCATGAGTTGTCGGGTGGTGGTGGAGCAGGACCATAAACACCACCGTCAGGGCAATCTTTATCATGTCCGAATAGATTTGACTGTGCCCGGTAAAGAATTGGTCGTCAGTCGGGAGCCTGAAAAGCACCAGGCCTATGAAGATGTCTATGTGGCGGTCCGGGATGCCTTCCGCACCATGCGCCGTCAGCTTAAAGAATATGCTCAGCGCCAGCGGGGTCAGGAGAAATACCACGAAGCTCCTCCCCAGGGGCGTATTGCAGCCTTATTTCCTGCTGAAGACTACGGCATCATCGAAGCTTCTGCTGGAGAGGAAATCTATTTCCATAGAAATAGCGTTTTGGGTGCGGATTTTGAGCAATTGAAAGTAGGTAATGAGGTCCGCTTTCACCAAGAGCAAGGAGAGAAGGGTCCCCAGGCCAGTACCGTAAAATTGATAGATTGATTGGGAAACAGCATATTGCTGAATAGGCGGATAGTGGATTACTTCACCAAAAGTTACCATCCCCCCGGTACCCCTCCTGGTACTTTAGTGGCAGTAGAAGGCGGCGTGGAGGCGCCGCTTTCAATCCGCCTGGTTGACTATACTGCTGCTGAACTCAGAGAGCAGGAGTTGGCCAATGCCGGTGAGTGCCAACCCTACCTCCAGGGACCCAGCAATACTTGGATCCATATTCAAGGCTATGCAGAACCTGCCGTTCTGCACCATCTAGGGGAATTGTTTAATCTTCACCCTTTGGCGATGGAGGATGTCCTCAATACAGGGCAACGTCCCAAGGTGGAAAGCTATGATGAGCAGTTGTTTGTCATCTTAGGCTTAGCTGTCTTTAACGATTCAACCATAAAGACAAGGCAAGTCAGCCTGTTTTTAGGTGAACACTATATCGTGAGTTTTTGCAACGGTAATCGTGATCCCTTTGGGCCAGTCAGAAAAAGACTACGAAAAAACGGTAAACGCTTTCAGTCCCGCCCCATAGATTATTTGTTTTACACTTTGATTGATGTGGTGATTGATGGGGGATTCCCTGTATTGGAGAGTTTTGGCGAGGAGCTAGAAGATCTCGAGGTGGAACTTTTACGGTGTCCAACGCGGGATACCTTGGCCTGGATTCACCGGATTAAACGGGAATTATTATTGCTGCGCCGAATATTTTGGCCCCAGCGTGAAGTGGTCAATGGGTTGCTGCGAGAGGATCACTGCCCAATTAGCGAGGGAACCAGAATATATTTACGGGACTGCTATGATCACAGCATCCAGATCATGGAGCTACTGGAAACCTATCGGGAGATGACCAGTAGTATGTTGGATGTTTATCTCTCCAGTGTCAGTCATCATACCAATGAAATCATGCGGGTATTGACCATCATTGCCACTATTTTCATCCCCTTGACCTTTATTGCGGGCGTGTATGGTATGAATTTTGGCAACAATTCTGACAGCCCTTGGGCGATGCCAGAGCTTAATTGGTATTACGGTTACCCCTTGATATGGCTAGTGATGATTGGGGTGGCTGTCTTGCTGTTAGTCTTTTTTAAACGTCGAAAGTGGTTTTAATGCGGGACGGTCCTTGTTTTTAAACATGCCGTACTGGGAATATGGGATAACGCTGTTAGCCTTCATTTTGTTAGGAGCTTATCATATTCGGTTGCGTCGGCAAATACGCAGGCAGCCTTTATCAACGGCAGTGGGCTTGTCTCAACGCATCCGCAGGCTGTGGGTAGAAAAGGTCATGGAAGAAGGACGGGACATTCTGGCCGTCCAAACCTTGCGTAATTGGACCATGGCGGCGACCCTGCTTGCTTCCACTGCAATTTTGCTTGGTCTTGGCATACTCAATGTGGTTTTTACCACCGAACAACAACCCCCTCTGTCCAAGTTGCTAAATTACCTGGGCTACGACAGTGAGTTATTGTGGCTGCTGAAGTTCGTGATACTGAGTGGGAATTTCTTTTTTGCTTTTTTTAATTTTACTTTGGCGATTCGCTACTACAATCATGTGGGTTTTATGATTAATGTTTCCGAGTGCCAGGAAGCCGGTGTTAGCGCCGAAGCGGTCACGGAGATACTGCAACGGGGAGCAAACCACTATAGTTTAGGGATGCGGGGTTATTATTTTGCCATTCCCTTATCTTTATGGTTATTGGGCTCCCTTTGGTTGCTTGGGGGGACACTGCTCTTATTGGGGGTGCTATATCGCTTGGATCGGTTGGTATAGACCCAGTCATAGAGGGCAGGCAGGACCAGCAGGGTGAGTAGCGTAGAAGAGAGGATGCCGCCGATGACTACAGTGGCTAGTGGGCGTTGCACCTCTGCTCCGGTGCTGGTGGCCAGGGCCATGGGTACAAAACCTAAAGAAGCCACCAGGGCAGTCATCAGCACCGGACGCAGCCGGGTCAGCGCCCCTTGCCGAACGGCTTCGTCTAAGGGTAAGCCATCCGTGCGCAGTTTTTTTATAAACGAAATCATCACCAAGCCGTTAAGCACTGCCACCCCGGAAAGGGCAATGAAGCCTACTCCTGCAGAGATGGACAGGGGAATATCCCGCAGCCAAAGGGCCAGTACTCCACCTGTCAGGGCAAAGGGAACGCCGGTAAATACCAGCAGGCCATCCTTAAGGGTGCCAAAGGTGCTATATAGGAGGATGAAAATAAGAAGGAGGGCAATGGGAACCACAATCTCAAGGCGCTGGGCCGCAGCGATCATTTGTTCGAATTGACCGCCCCACGTGGTCCAATAGCCTGCAGGGATTGCCACCTGGTCCTGAATTTTGGCCTGGGCTTCTGTCACAAAAGAACCCAAATCGCGGCCACGGACGTTAGCGGTAACGGCTAGACGGCGTTTGCCGTTCTCTCGGCTAATTTGGTTGGGCCCTGGGGTAACTTCCAAGGTTGCCACGGTACTGAGGGGAATATAACTGGGGCGGGGTAATGGTTTGGTAGCGTCCTGTAAAGCAAATTGTGGTGGTGCCGATCCCCCGGAGGGAAGGGGGATCGGGAGACGGTTTAAGGTCTCAAGATCACCGCGCAGGTGTTCAGGAAGGCGAACCACTAGGGGAAAACGGCGATCCCCTTCGTAGATCATACCGGTGCTGCCTTCCCCGATAGGGGTTTTTCCTCCCAGTGCCACGGTGACTACTTCTTGGACGTTAGCCACATTAAGCCCATAGCGGGCCATGGCTTGCCGTTTCATTTTTACAGTGACGACCGGCAAGCCTGTCACCGGCTCAACCCGGACATCCGCCGCCCCGGGTACGGTTCTCAGCACTGCCGCAATGCGCTCACCGGTGGTGAGCAAGATATCCATATCATCGCCAAAGACTTTGACCGCAATATCCGCCCGAACGCCAGAAATAAGTTCATTGAAACGCAATTCAATAGGTTGGGTAAACTCATATTTGTTGCCCGGCAGCTGGGTAATGCTGGCTTCCATTGCCCGGAGCAAGTCGATCTTGGGACGTTCCGGATCGGGCCATTCCACCCTGGGTTTGAGCATGATAAGGGTATCGGAGACATTGGGAGGCATAGGATCATTGGCAATTTCTGCCGTCCCAATGCGGGCGACGACCGTTTCCACTTCCGGAAAATCCATGATTTTTTTCTCCAGGGTACGCTGCATCTCCACCGACTGAGACAGACCGGTTCCAGTTGCCCGAATGGCTTGGACGGCAATATCCCCTTCATCCAGGGTAGGCACAAATTCGGTCCCCATGCGGGTCGCTAGCAGTCCGCTCAAGACCACGATTACTGCCGCCACAGTGATCACCACTGCTCTGTTGTTTAGGGCAAAATTTAGCGTTGGCAGATAGGCTTTTTTGGCCAGCCGCAGGGCAGGATTTTCTTTTTCCGTAATACGGCCGCTGACAAAGATAGCCACCGCCGCTGGAATAAAAGTTATCGAGAGAAGCATCGCCCCGAGCAGGGCGGCGACGACTGTAAAGGCCATGGGATGGAACATTTTCCCCTCCACTCCGGTCAGGGTAAAGATGGGAAGATAGACGACTATGATAATGGTTTGTCCAAAGAGGATCGCCCGGCGGGCTTCTTCAGAGGAGTTGAAGACGACCTCCAAGCGTTCAGCAAGAGTCAGGGTACGCCCTCGCCGTTGCTGTTCCTCCGCCAAATGTCGGATACTGTTTTCAACGATGACTACTGCCCCATCCACAATAATTCCAAAATCTAGCGCTCCTAGGCTCATGAGGTTGGCGCTGACCTTCTCGGTGACCATGCCAGTGATGGTGAACAGCATAGACAGGGGGATCACCATGGCGGTGATCAATGCGGCGCGGAAATTTCCCAAAAAGAGAAAGAGCACGACGATAACTAGCGTGGCTCCTTCCAGCAGGTTGTTTCTCACTGTGGCGATAGTCTTATCCACCAGGGTGGTGCGGTCATAGGCCGTTTTTGCTTCCACCCCCTCGGGTAGGGTCCGGTTGATTTCTTCTAGTCGGTTCGCAACCGCACGGGCTACCGTTCGGCTATTTTCTCCCATGAGCAGGAAGGCGGTGCCCAGTACGGTTTCTTCGCCTTCTCGGGTGGCCGCCCCCGTACGCAATTCCTTTCCCAGCACCACCTCGGCTACGTCTTTGATATACACCGGGACACCCTGATGGGTGCCGACGATGATATGGCGTATTTCTTCCAAGTTTTGGACTTGTCCCGGAGCCCGAATCAGATATTGCTCGCCATGGTGTTCGATATAACCCGCTCCCACATTGGCATTGTTGCGGGCGAGGGCGGCGAGCAAATCCCGGAAGGAGAGGCCGTAGGCAATGAGTTTTTTGGGGTAAGGGGTCACATGGTATTGTTTGATATACCCTCCCATACTGTTGATTTCGGTGACTCCCGGGACGGTGATCAGCTGAGGTTTGATCACCCAATCCTGGAGGGATCGAAGATCAGTGGGGCTATAGGGGGTGCCATCAGGCTTGAGAGCCCCGGATTCCGCCTCCATAGTCCACAGAAAGATTTCGCCAAGTCCCGTGGCGATAGGGCCCATCTTGGGTTCGATACCCGGCGGGAGGCTGCCTTTGGCTTCTTGGATGCGCTGATTAACTAGCTGGCGGGCAAAGTAGATATCGGTGCCGTCCTCAAAAATGACGGTTACTTGGGAAAGCCCATAACGGGAAAGGGAACGGGTTTCCTCCAACTGCGGAAGACCCTGCAGAGTAATCTCGAGGGGAAAAGTAATGCGCTGCTCCACCTCTAGTGGCGAATAACCTGGCGCTTCAGTGTTGATCTGGACCTGCGCATTGGTGATATCCGGTACTGCATCGATGGGCAGGCGCTGATAATTGTAAATTCCTAGCGCGGCCACGCCGAAGGTCGCCAAAAGGACCAGCCAGCGCTGCTGGACAGAAAATTTTAGAATGCGTGCAAACATGATTTTATCCGCAGACGAAGGAAGCGAAGCAAGTATCTCAGCAAAAGTTTTGCAGTATTCCTGGAGCGAGCCGGTGGCGTGGAGCCAGGGGACAGGGAAGTCCCCACAAACCCTTTTTTCAGGGAGGAAAAACGGGTTTGCGGAACACCTCCGGCTCGCTCCTAAAACACCTCATATTTTATTCATAGGTACTTATTCTGAGGCCATCGCTTTGTTGAGCTCGGATTTGAGCACAAAGCTGTTGTCGGCAGCATAATGCTCGCCGGCGGAGAGGCCGGTTACCACCTCTATCCACTGTCCGCTGCGGCGTCCTAAGGTGACTTCGCGTATCCTAAAGCCATTTTTTTCCTGGACGAAAACTACGGGCTTATTCTGATAAGTCTGGATAGCTTCCTCTGCCACGGCGACAGGAACAGTCACTTCCTCTTCAGCCACCTCCACAGTCACGAAAAGACCAGGACGCCAGCGTTCATCGGGATTGGGAATATCCACATGGGCCTCAGTAGAGCGGGTTTGGGCATCAACCAGATATCCCAAATAGGAAATAGTACCGGTGGCCTCCATGCTTAGCTCTTCGGATCTGACCGCGACTTTCTGGCCCAAGTGAACTCGATTGAGGTCCTCCGTATAGACGGTAATGGTTCCCCAGACGGTAGACAAATCAGCAATCATAAAGAGTTCGGCATCGGCCTTGACGGCTTCACCGCGCACAATATGCTTGCGTACTATCCGGCCATCAAAAGGAGCCCGTATGGGATAGCGGCTTAGTTTTGATTGGCTTTCTTTGGCAATGGCATTCAATTCTTGCTGGGATAATCCTAAAGCAAACAATCGTTGAGCAGCAGCAGTCACGGCAATCTTGGCTTCGGCCAAGGCTGTTTTTGCCGCTAGATAATCTTGCTCGGCAGAGACTTTCTCCTTCCATAGGCGTTCCTCCCGCTTGAAAGTGATCTGGGCTAACTCTCGCCGCTTAATGGCGGTGTAGTACTGGCTTTTTAAATCTGCCAGTTCCCGGCTTTCCAAGACGGCAATGAGTTCTCCCTTTTCGACGAGTGCCCCCAGATGTTTGTAGACCGCGGCAACAACACCTTCCACTCGGGGGACCACATGGGCTAGGCGGTTTTCATTGAACTGGATCTCGCCGGGGAGTTCTAAGGCCGTTTTAATTTCTGCCGGCTCAGCCACTCTCACCTGAATGCCCGCACTTTGCAGGGCTTGGGGAGTAATCGCAATAAATCCTTCTGCAGGAGTTGTTGTTTCGGCTTGGGTGTCTTCTGTAGGTTTGCCGTTTTCATGGTTTATTAGCGGCGTATCCATTTGCAAAATGAACCATCCGAGCAGGAGTCCTACCCCAATGACAATTAGGATGGCGAGTAGGGTTTTGCTTTTCATCATTTTATCCTTCAATGTTGCTAGCTGCCTCAAGCCGTTCCCCAATGAGTCGTTCTACCTCAGCCACTGCCTGATGGTAATCAGTGAGGGCCTGGAGATATTGGGATTTGGAGTCAAATAGGGTTCGTTGCGCGTCCAATACGCTCAGAAAATCGAATTTGCCCAGGCGAAAGCCTTGGTTAACCGCGTCGAAGGCACTTTGGGCGCCTGGAAGGACCTGGGTTTGGAGTATAGTCGCCTCGGCATGGGCAGTGGCTAGGCGCTGATAAGCGCTACTCAAAGCTGTGGCCACCTGCACTTCCACAGCCCGCCGCTCTTCCTCTGCTTTGGTGAGTCGGCGTTGGGCCTCGGCAATTCCCCCTTGGTTGCGATCGAATAGGGGAAGGGGGATGGAAATACCGGCCACGAGGGCATAATCCCCTGTGTCGGCATATTCGGTTCCCCCAAAACTCACTGTAAGATCAGGAATGGCCTTACTTTTTTCCAAGTCAATCAGGGCTTGGCGCTGAGCGAGTTCGTTGGTCCAGCGGGCAAGATCGGGATTTTGCCTGACCAATTGGGCCAATTGTTCCAAGGAGGGCAAGGGGGAGAGCTCATTGAGTTGACCGACCGCTTTTTGAAAGCGAGGTGTGGTACTTCCCCAGACCGCTGCCAATTGATTCCGAGCGACTCTGAGTTCCCTTTTGGCCCGGGTCAGTTCGATGCGAACCGAAGAAAGGGCCACTTGGGCCTTGGTTTCTTCCACGGGGGAGATTTTGCCGGCTTGAACCCGTTTGGAGACCGTGGTTGCCACTTGTTCGGCGAGGCGCACCAGTTGCTGCGCCAAGGCCAGTCTCTCTTGGGCACTCAACACGGTGATAAAGGATTGCGCGACTTGGGTGAGCACCTCGACTCGCTTAGCCTCGTAATCCCAGCCAGCCAAGTCCTGGGTAAGCTGAGCCGCCTTGACTCTTTTGGCAATTTTACCCCCGAGGAGGATGAGTTGGCTGAGTTGAACTGTGGTTGAGGGGCCATCAAAACTTTTGAGCCTGGAATTGGCCAGATTGGAACCTTGGATACTCAGTTGGGGGTTGGGTAACAAGCCGGCCTGGAGCACAGCTGCTTCCCGCGCCCGGACTTCCTGAGAAAAAACGGCTAATTCCGGATTTTGGAGTAGGGCAAAGGCGGCCACTTCCTCCAGTGTGAGTTCCCCCGTAGGTTCGATAGCTTTTTGAGGAATGGATTGGGAGGCTTCTTTAAATTTTTGGACTAAAGGCGCTGGCGTAGGAGAAATGGTCGCGGATGTTTGCTCCAATAGGGTAGCATTTGTTGGCTCTCCGACAGGAGGAGAATAAGCGCGGCAGCCTCCTGTTAGCGCAGGTAAAGTTGTCAATAACAAGAGTGAAAGGTGCTTGGAAAGCATGCCAGGGTTTCCATCCTTTTCTGTAAAGACGCGGTAGTCGTCAGAATAAAATCAATTAAATAGAGAAACCTCCTGGGGGAGGAAAATGGGGCCCATAAGGGGGTACAGCCCTTTCTTGGGGACTTAATTCAGAAGGACAGTCGTGGGTAAGTGAAGGGGGATGGAGGGGACAGCCGGTGGCGGCTGGCCTAAATGGCGCGCACAGGCGAGTTCTGCCAAGGCAGGAAATGGGGGAGCAGTCGCTAGAAAAGAGAAAGCCGGGGAGGCTTTCGTTTCTTTGCTGTCGATTTTTTGACTGGTTGTGAGGATTGGCGGCTTATCCAGGGGAAGTTGAATCACATGGTCCGAATAGTCATGGTCCGCCCGGACATCCAAAGCCAATAGGGCCTTATCCAGCAGGTCATGCTGATAGGCCTCTAAAGAAGTCGTAGCTACGGGTTCGTGTTGGTCTACATAACCGGGATGGTGGAGGGCGATTTGGATCTTATCGCCGTGGTAGGTCAAGAATATTTTATGGGCGTGGCCAACGCTGGTAAGCAATAGGGGTATAGCCTGGGCACTGCCTACCCAAGCCAGCAGGTAGAGCAGCAGGCAAAAACAACCGATAAGCCGCCGTTTACTCATACATTATGGAGATTATCATAATCAGAACTGATAGACGAGTGAGACGCCAAAGATAGGGCGACATAGTCGGGGTTGGTGGAACCGAGGGTAAGCACAAAGGGCATTGTGTCCAGATTGATATCATCCTGGGCGAAGTCTTCCGTCTCTAGAGTTTCAATTTTTATTTTTATTATGGGGATTGGTTAATTTATATTGAGTATATTTAGCCAAAACGGGGGCGTCCGATAGGGCGGGGAGTAGTCACGATGACGATGTTCAAGACCTAATGCATATTCTCCACGGTACCTGGTTGCCCGGTGACGGGGCTCAGTTTGAAAATGAGGGCTGTTTCCTATTCTGGGTGGAGAGCGATACCCCATTGCGGGGTCGTCGGAAGCCCGCTGTTCATCCTCATCATCTCAGCCAACCCGCCCTTAGGGGTTTTTTCACCGAAGTATTGCCCCTTGCTAAGCCGCTGCTTACCCCTCTTAAAGTCAGCCAGGCGCCTACCTGGGTGACCTTGCCGAGCGGGGATAAGACTCCCTTGCCTTCCCTGGAGAAAGCCTACTACCAGGGAATCGAATTGCCTGAGTCCTTTACTTGGCAACCCTGGCAAGTGGATACCCTGGAAGTGGTTAATCCCCTACCGCTTCTAAAAGAGATCCATTTTCAGGTCCAGCACTATCCGGATCGGGTTGTGCTAGGCAATGACCTGCTGTTTTGGTACCGCTATGGATGTGCTTTCCGTGAGTTGATCAATCGGCACGAGTACATCCCCGCGTTACTGCCTCAGTCCCCTAAAACCCCTTCCGGTCGTCGTCAAAAACGGGCTTCGGCATTCAGCTTTGAACCCACTTGGCGGATCCTCTCGCCCCGTTATGGAGAGTTCCTCAACAGCTATGCTGCCACCATGCCGGTGGTTTGCCGGGTCGCCTCTAGAGGCCCAAATCAGGGCGAGGCAAAACCGGAATTCTATGATTCCCAAGATCTGCTGCAGCACTTTTCCGAACAGACCCTCAATAGGCTGGTGAGCGAGACCCCTTTTACCCAGAAGATTTATAAGGAAGTCGCAGGGACTTTTATAGGGGGCAGTCTGGGGCAGCGAGAGGGTCATGCTTCCATGGAAACTTGGAAGCAGTGGTGTGATTGGCGCCGCCGTTTGGAAAGCCTCCATGAAGAAGGCGGTTTTATTTTAGGTTTTCGGCTTCATGAGGCCTTACCCAAACGACCCGATGATTGGTATTTGGAGTGGTTGGTGACCTCGCGCCAAGATCCTTCCTTGCAGCTTTCCTTGAAGGAGTATTGGGAGTTGAAGGGAAACCAGCGCACCACCTTCCAGCGCCGTTTCGGCAAGGATTTTGAGCAGCGTCTGTTATTACAACTCGCCCATGCGGCGCGCATGTACCCTAAACTGTGGGAAGGGCTGGCGACCGATCGACCCGTAGGAATCCCTTTGAATCGACCCCAAGCCCTGGACTTTCTTAAGGAAAATGCCTGGGTGTTGGAGGATGGGGGCTATAAAGTAATCGTCCCCGCCTGGTGGACCCCCGAGGGCCGGCAACGGGCCCGGCTCCGTCTTCGCACCTCGGCTCCGACCCCCTCCCAGGGAGCCGTCGGCGGCTATTTCAACCTTCCCTCTTTGTTGCAATATCGCTATGAGCTGGCCATTGGCGACCAACCGGTGAGTGAGCAGGAGTGGCAGCTATTGGTGGAAAGCAAGGCCTCACTGGTCCACTTCCGGGGCCAGTGGATAGAACTGGATCAGGACAAAATGGCCAGAATGTTGGAGTTCTGGCAGAAGCAACCCGCCACTCCCCAGGAGATGTCCTTGACCGAAATGTTGCAGCGGGCTGCGGCCAGCGAGGAAGATGAGGAGATGGAGCTGGTCTGCGACGAAGCCCTGGCAGAGATGCTCTCGCGTCTTCGGAATAAAGAATCCTTCATCCCCCTGGCAACGCCGCCAGGACTGCAGGGGGAACTGCGTGGCTACCAACAGCGAGGGCTCTCCTGGTTGCGCTATCTGGAACATTTAGGTCTAGGGTCCTGTCTTGCCGATGATATGGGGCTTGGGAAAACCATCCAGGTTATCGCCTTGTTGCTCCAGGAACGCAGTGAGGAGCAGGCCGTTGGGCCGACCCTACTTATTGCCCCTACCTCGGTCCTCGGTAATTGGCAAAAAGAGTTAGAGCGCTTTGCTCCCCAACTCAAAGTCGCTATTCATCATGGTTCCCAGCGGCCACAGGAGGCTAAGGCGTTCCAGGCCGTCTGCCGGGAGCAGGATGTGGTCATCACCTCCTTTACCCTGGCCCGTAAGGATGCCAAACTTTTGGCAACCCTTCCCTGGCGTCGTTTGGTGGTGGATGAGGCCCAAAATATCAAAAACCCTAATGCGGCCCAAACCAAGGCGATTGTAAAATTAGAGGCTCCGCACCGAATCGCCCTAACCGGCACCCCCATTGAAAATCGATTGCTGGATCTTTGGTCCATCTTCCGGTTTCTTAATCCGGGTTATCTGGGAACCGCCACCCAATTTAGAAAACGCTTCGAGATTCCTATCCGCAAAGAGGAAGATGCAGCCTGTTCCGCCACTCTGAAACGTCTGGTGGAACCGTTCATTTTGCGTCGGATGAAAACCGATAAAACCATCATTGCCGAGCTGCCCGATAAGATCGAGCAAAAAACCTACTGCAATCTTAGCCAAGAACAGGCTTCCCTTTATGAGGCGGTGATCCAAGAAGTCAAGGATTCCTTAGCAGAAGCAGAAGGCATCCAGCGCAAGGGATTGATCCTCTCCACATTGATGCGCCTTAAGCAAATTTGTAATCATCCGGCTCAATTCCTCCAGGATGGCAGCGAGTTTTCCGAGGGTCGTTCCCACAAACTGGAGCGGGTAGCCCAGATGGTCGAGGAGGTGATGGCGGAAGGGGAAAGCTTGCTCCTGTTTACCCAGTTTACGGAGATCGGCCAGGCCTTAGAAAAACGCTTTCAACACCACTATCATTATCCTACCTATTATCTCCATGGGGGGACTTCCCGCCGCCGTCGCGAGCGCATGATTGCCGAATTCCAGGATCCTGACGCCAGACCTGCGGTATTTATCCTTTCCCTTAAAGCTGGCGGTGTCGGCATTAACCTCACTCGGGCCAACCATGTCTTCCATTTTGATCGCTGGTGGAATCCGGCGGTAGAAAATCAGGCCACTGATCGGGCCTACCGGATTGGTCAGACTAAGCAGGTCTTTGTCCACAAGATGGTGACTCTCGGTACCCTGGAAGAGCGGATCGATCAAATGTTGGAAGAAAAACAGCGTCTGGCGGGAAGCATCGTCGGCACCGATGAAAGCTGGCTAACGGAACTGGATAACGACGCTTTCCAGGCCCTGATTGCACTTAATCGCAGCGCCGTTTTGGAGTAATTTATGGCAAAAATAAGCCGTACTTGGTGGGGACAACGCTTCCTTGAAGCTTTAGAGCGGTGCACTGATCCGGGGAGGTTAAGCCGTGGCCGCAGCTACTCAAGCCCTCGTCGCCTGTTGTCATTTTCCCTAGAAGGCGCCACCATCAAGGCCAAAATCCGGGGCAATGTTAATCCCTATTTTGGGGTCTACAAGGAGCCCCGCTATCAGGTAGAGATCCAGCTCCGGAGTATTCCAAGCAAAGCCTGGACCGGAATTATTCAGCGCTTGGGCAGCAACGCGGGCTGGCTGTCCCGCTTATTGCTGAATGAAATGCCCGATGACATCGAAGAAGCTTTTGCTGCAAGCCAACAGACTCTCCTGCCGGGCTCTGAAAAAGACTTAAAAACCGACTGTACCTGCCCGGATTGGGCCAATCCCTGCAAGCATGTGGCCGGCGTTTATTATCATGTGGCCCACTTGCTGGACCACGATCCTTTTTTGCTATTTCAATTGCGGGGCCTGAGCAAGGAAAAACTCCAGCAGAAATTGGCGAAAACGCCCCTCGGACAAGCCTTGGCCAATGAGTTATTGCCCCAGGAAGAGTTAACTCCCGAAGGGGTCTCTCATCGCTACCCCCAGCCCAACCTTCACCCTGTGGAAAAAAATCTCACTTACAAAGCTTTTTGGAGCGGTCATTCACTGCCTGATCGATCGGGACATCCGCAGGAGGCCCCCAGGGAGGGTGCGCCTCGGCCATCTTCAGGCGTTCCGGCGTTGTTAATCAAAAAACAGGGAGATTATCCCCCCTTTTGGGAACGTGATAATTCCTTTATTGAGGCCATGGAACATATCTATCAGCAGGTGCAGGCTAAGAATAAAGAAAGCCTATAGCTTCATGACCAGAAAAACTTCCGCAAAGGCCCCTTGGGGGGCAGCTTGCTGAGGATCGGCAAAGACCGCTCGCCAGCGATTGAGCCCCAAAATCCCTTCCCCATAGGGGATAGAAGCGATCTGACTTTTATGGGCTCCTATGGCCTGCAATTTTTTTCCTATCTGGTCATCGATATATTCAATGCGATCCCAACGGGGGAATAATCCCCAAACTTCATAGGCCCATACGGCGTCTATGGAGAGGGGCGTTTCCTCGATACATTCCCGGGTTAGTTGTCCCGCCAGACGGTGGGTGGGGTGCCTGTCCCAGCGATCATGGAGGGAATAGACCTCTTCGGGCCGTAATTGTTTGATAAGCGCGCCGAGCCGATCTTTTGCCAAACGGTAATTGGGAGCGTTTTTTAGATCAGGGAGATCAAAAGAAATCACTTCTTTAATCCCTAACACTTCTGCCGCTTGGGTAGCTTCTTGCTTGCGAATGTCCGCCATGGTTTCTTCCGACCAGCCAAAGGGATTCGGACTTCTTCTCCCATCTGTCAAAATCACCGCGGTAATGGGGGCGCCTGCGGCGGCCTTTTTGGCCGCCGTTCCCCCCATCCCGATTTCCATGTCATCGGGATGGGCGCTAATGATCAAAATCTGGCCCATGGCATTGCTTGTGCGTCTATTATGTCTATAAAACCTTCTTTATAGAGAGGAAAGAAAGTGTGCCTGATCAAGCTCGTCAGCGTAATCTCGCCACAGATCAGAGCCACAAGCGTCAAGTGCAGCAGTCGCCGATGCTGTGACTTTCCAAACGCAGAGTCAAGCGTTTATATTGAAGTTTAAGGGCGTGATAGATCGACCTGACCCTAGAATTGATTTGGTTCAGCATCGACAGGCACTCTCTCCTACCTGTGTGGTCTTGGAGGCCACGGGGGGTTGGAAATGCCTGCCACCGCCGCCTTGATTTCAGCCAAGCTGCCCGTGGCCGTTATCAATCCCCGCCAGACGCGCGGTTTTGCCAGTTTCTAGAGTGGGTATCGATATCCCACTCCTAAGGCTTTTTTTCCAGACGAGGGGGAGTGGGCCCGGAAGTTTCCGCCTCAATAAGCTCTGTGGGCTTGCGTCGCGCCAGGAGCTTTTTAGCCGCTTTCCCCGCCAGGCCATCCTGGCGGGCCCGTACCACATAACCAGTCAAAGCGCCACCGGCGGCTAATAAGGTCAGTAGGCCAATAGTAAAGAACTGAAAAGAAAGCAGCCCTATTCCTAGGCCTACTGCGCCAACCACGGTGGCTCCCACCTTGAAATTGGCTTTGGCATGGGCGCGGTTGGTTTCCTTTACAATCCGCTGCTGGGTTTGTTCGAATGCTTGTCTCTTTTCTTTCTCCGTGGCCACAAGGAGCTGTTCTCGTTCCCGAAGCAACTTCTCCTTCATCCGCGCTAGGGCATCTTTCTTCATGTGATTGGCGATGGAGGCAAACCAGAAAGCAGTCAGAAAACTTGCAGTCAGTGCCAGCAGACCATATAGCTGCCAGTTTGCTTCAGGGGTTTCCCCAAAGGCAAAAACAAGCACTGCGGTGGCCGCCTGAACAATGATAATCCCCGGGAGAAACCTGAACATTGACATAAGTGTGAACCTCTCGGGATAGCAATAGGATAGAGGCAGATGAAGCCAAGTTGTTACCTGGCAAAAAATAGTCGAGACTTTAATCAATTTCATTATAAGATACCCGCAAGGTGATTTGCGAGGTGACGATGAGTTATGGATAAATCCCCTGGAAAGACGGCCCAAGATCGGGTTCGGCAATACCACCAGCGCAGCAAACATCACCTCAACCACTACGCTAGAGGGCCAGGAGGACTTGATTGGGCCACTCAGCCCGATCCCTTCCGCCGTTATGCAGGGTGCGACTATGTGGGTTTGCCCCTTACCGCAGATAGTTTGCAAACATCTTACCCGGCGCTATATCGCCCCCAGGTGATACCACCCCAGCCTTTGGCCCTGGAGACGGTTGCCGCCTTGTTTGAACTGAGTTTTGGCATCTCGGCCTGGAAGCAATATGGGGGGACGCGCTGGGCGCTGCGCTGTAATCCTTCCAGTGGGAACCTGCATCCTACAGAAGCCTATTGTGTTTCCCCGAATTTACCTGGGCTTCCCGCGGGGGTTTATCATTATGTGAGCGATGATCATCGCTTGGAGCAGCGTTGCCGTTTTCCCCAAAATTTCCCCGAACAGGCGCTTTCTAAGGGGGGAATAGTGCTCGGTTTGTCCTCTATTCACTGGCGGGAGGCTTGGAAGTATGGTGAGCGGGCCTATCGTTACTGTCAGCATGATGTGGGACATGCCATTGCCGCTGTCGTCTATGCCGCTGCTACCCTGGGCTGGTCAATTCGAATCCTTCCTAACTGGAGTGATGATGACATTGCGGCCTTGTTAGGATTAAATCGGGATGCAGATTACCAAGGGGCAGAACGAGAGCATCCTGATTTGATGCTCCTGGTGGGACCGGATCTCGATGATTTTAAGCCCCGCTCTGCAGAACCCTGGCTAGCAGGGGCCGAAGCAGGCCAATGGCAGGGGCAGGCCAATGCTTTGAGTTCCCACCATCGATTTGAATGGCCCATCATCGAGGAAGTGGCTGAGGCTTGTCGCAAGCCTACTACCCAGGAAACTCCTTGGTGCGCCCCCCCTCTGCCTGGGCCCTTGCCAACCAGGGACAGATTTTTGGCGGTCAATCTTATCCGCCAACGTCGCAGTGCCCAGTCTTTGGATGGGGTGACGGCCATTCCAGCTCCAACCTTCTTTCGAATGCTAGAGATGACCTTGCCTAGGCCCGGGTGCCCCCCGTGGATGGCCTGGCCCTGGGCACCCCGGATTCACCTGGTGCTATTTGTCCACCGGGTAGAGGGCCTCTCTCCAGGCTTGTATCTCCTCATGCGTCGCCCCGATGTCCCCTTACGGGTTGCCCTGGGCGAGGAATTTTTATGGCAGCACCCTGAGCATTGCCCAGACCATTTGGCCCTTTACCAATTAGTGGAGGGCGACGCCCGACGGGCGGCGGGCATCATTTCCTGTCATCAAGCCATTGCCGCCGACGGGGCTTTTAGTCTGGGCATGATAGGTGAATTTGAGGCGGCAATTAGTGAGGGGCCTTGGGGGTATCGGCGGCTTTTTTGGGAAGCGGGCCTAATTGGACAGATACTCTATCTGGAAGCAGAGGCGGCCGGTGTTCGGGGGACGGGAATAGGTTGCTACTTTGATGATGCCATGCACCAAACCCTGGGATTGAGAGAGACCCAGTTTCAAAGCATCTACCATTTTACTTTGGGAGGCCCCCTTGAGGACACTCGCTTGCAAACTTTGCCCTCCTACGCTCATCTGCCTGAGCGGAGGAGGGCATCATCATTCCCTTTTAAAAGGGCAGGCCGTGAGCGGCTCCACCCATAAATAAAAGCATGGGGATGGAGAGCATGGTATTGGTGCGGGAGGCGAGAAAGGCGACCCGCTTGGCCTTGGCCTTTTGTGCCTCAGTGGCCGGAACTAAACCCAATACTTTTTTCTGATTGCGCCAAATCAGTCCCCAAACATTAAGCAGCATAATCGTCCCTAACCAAGCCCCCATGCCAATGGTGGTCAAGGCGATATCATTAGCCCCAATACCCAGGGTGAAGGCCCCATGCAAACTATACTGAGGCGCCGCCATTAAATAGTAAGCCCCGGACAGCCATGTCACCAGCGCCGACCATCTAAACCACGCTAAAGCTCGGGGGGCGATGTATTTGCTGATGGCGGCGGGGCCTGGACCCTTTTTATCCTTAGCCGCTTCAGCTAGGGCCGGGACCTGGATAAAATTAAAATAGTAAAGCAATCCGATCCAGGTGATGCCTGAGAGAAAGTGCAACCAACGATCAAGGGCAAGTGAGGTTATGGATTCCATAGGGTCATCTCCATTAAGTTTAATAGCCCGAATAATTCACGAGATCACCACAAAGGCACAAAGAAATTAAAAACTAGAATGGATTAAGAAGTTTTCCTTCATCTTCGTGTTCTTGGTGTCTTGGTGGTAAAAAAAGCAGGTTAGCCGCCTGCTATTATTTTGATAATGAAAGTCAGCACTGCCGCCAGGACGAACCCGGAAATAATCGTGCCCAGAATAGAATTTAAGGGGTTCATGGTATCCTCCCACTTTTTAGAACAGTCGTAGTTTTCTTAAAATTAATAGTTTATCACCTATGAACGCAAATATTTCAAGAGCTTAAAGACAGGCCAGTGTTGACCCGTCAGAAAATTATTCAAAGCATTTTTTGAAGCGTTTATTCGCGTGCATTGGCGGCTAAAAACCGAATCTAGGTTGTTCAATGTCTCTATTTTCCTTTGTCTCCGTGAAAGCTGATGCTCTAGCCAGCACCCTCTTGAGGAAGGCGTGAGGCAAGTAGTGTTTCCACTAGGTGGATATCTATGGGTTTTAACAGGTAGTGATCAAAACCCGCCTGCTCGGCGCGATCCCGGTATCCTTCTAAATCATGGCCAGTCCATGCAATCAACATCATTTCTTCTCGGGAATGTCTCTTCCGAAGACGGTGGGCTGTTTCAAAACCATCTATACCCGGCATGCTAATATCTAGGAATACCACCTCAGGTTGGAAATTTTGCGCCGCTTCAATGGCAGAGAGGCCATCAGGCGCCATTTTGACTTTGTGCCCCAAAGCTTCCAGCAGCAGGGTAAAGGAAGCGCGGACATCTGGTTCGTCATCGACTACCAGGATGCGACGCAAACCTTGACTCTGCGCGGTGCTGGGGGCGGGGGGGGATTCCTGAGAAGGGGGGTTCAGAATAAGCGGCAGATGGATAGTAAACTCACTTCCTCGTCCGGGGCCTTCACTAAATGCGGAAGCTTTTCCCCCATGCATCTCAGTTAAACGGCGGACCAGAGTTAGTCCTAGCCCCAGACCGCTTTGGGCTTGATCCAAGGAGCGGCCAGTCTGAGTGAAGACATCAAAAATATAGGGGAGTTTCTCGGGCAAGATCCCGACTCCATTATCCCGTACCTGGATGACCGCCTCGCCCTCTTGGGATTGGGTTACCTGCAAGTGGATGTGGCCGCCTGGTGGAGTATAGTTAACCGCATTGTTGAGCAAATTAGCGACGATTTGCACTAACCGCACAGGGTCCGCCTCCACTTTAAGTGGCTGCGCCGGGAATGACAGGGTGAGTTCATGGTGAGCCGTTTCAATGGCAGGCTGAGTGGTTTCAACCGCCTGCATGGCCACCTCTTTAAGCTCTACCGGTTGGGTTTTAAGATTGATTTTCCCAGTGACGATCCGGGCCACATTGAGCAGATCATCCACCAAGCGGGTCAGGTGTTTGGCCTGCCGATCAATGATATCAATACCCTTACTCTGAATAGCTGGATTATGAAGGTGCATCCGCATAAGCTCCACCGCATTGCAGATAGGGGCAAGGGGGTTACGCAGCTCATGGCCTAGCATGGCTAGGAATTCATTTTTACCCCGGTCAGTTTCTTTGAGTGTTTCTTGAACGTGGACCAGATCATGAATGTCGGAACAGGCGCCGAACCACTTCGTAATCTGACCGGTTTCATTGCGGATGGGATGGGCGCGGCCCTGAAACCAGCGGTAGCGGCCGTTGCCATCGCGAAGTCGATATTGGGCTTCAAATAGCTCACCGGTTTCCATTGAATGTTTCCAGCGGGTTTTTACCTGTTCCAAGTCATCCGGATGGAGGGCCGCCATCCAGCCAAATCCCTCTGCTGACTCGGGAGCGAGCTGGGTGTATTCGTAAAAGCGGGGATTGATATAGTCTCTGGAGCCATCCGGGCGGCTGGTGAAGATAATGTCTGGCACCGTTTCGGCCATAACTCGGAAGCGCTCCTCGCTTTCCCGGAGGGCTTCTTCAGTCTGCCGTTGCTCAGTGATATCAAAAATTAATCCGGCGATGGCGGTGGCGTATCCCTGGGAATTGCGTTCTACCGTGGTGCTGACCACCCGCCACCACCGCCATGAACCATCCTTGTGCCGCAGGCGGTACTCTTGGCGGAGGACGGGAATTAAATCCTGAACAAAATCATGATAAGCCTGTAGGGTCTGTTCGCGATCTTCAGGGTGCAGCCGCTGCTTCCACCAATCCCAACGCTCCGGCACAGGGGGTATCTCATCTAAGGAGTACCCCAGCATTTCGGCGAATCGTCTATCGATGCTCCCCCAACTGAGGTCGGTGGCAAACTCATAATAGCTGGCATTGCTGGCTTGAATAACCGCGCTCTGCCGCCGCCGGATCTCGCTTAGGGCTTCCTCAGCCTGTTTGCGCTCGGTAATGTCCATGAACGCGCCTACGCACCCCCGAACTTGGCCTTGTCCATCAAAGAAGGGGGAGGCGTAACCATAGACGCTGATTGCCGAGCCGTCATTGAAGACCAGATCAAATTCTGAATCCCGGACTTCCACGCCATGGGCCGCGGCATATTGCATGGGAAGTTCCTGGGGAGAAATTTCGTGGCCATTTCGGCAGGGCTTGTAGTGCAGAGGGCGTTCATTGGGCGGGGCTGTTTTCGACAGGTTAACCTAGAGGGGGAGTTGTAGTAACTCATGGGCGCTCGGGTTACCGGTGAGGCGTTGACATTCAGGATCATGGGCAAATTTTTTCCTTGAGTTTTCATGACGATCTGCTGCCTCGCTCCTAAATAGATAAATCCCCTTTAAATCAAAACATAGGATCTTGGCAATTTGGCGATAAAGTTTCACTTCGAAGTGTTTGATTTTTGAAAGCTGAAAAACAGTCGTTCGGGGGAAACAGAATTTAAGGATACCTTCAGCCGATTTTTTTGCTACCGATAAATTTTCAACCAAGATGGATCAAATACTTGAATAGCACACAATGAGCGATCATTACGATATCGAACTTTTGATTAAATCCCATATCCCTATCATCGTTATTGAAACCCATGAAGAACTGCGTGCTGTAGAACTATTAACCCAAATTACACGGCGCTTGGCTAGGCCGGTGTTTAAATGGAGTGTGACCGAAGGTTTGAGACGTCTCGACCAGGATTACGCTCCCCAACGCCATAATAGTCAACCGCTCGATGTTCTGCAGCATATTAAGGCGGTTTCCCTGCCAGGTCTTTTTATTCTCGCTGATTTTCACCCCTATTTGGAGGATCCCCTCCATGTGCGCTTATTAAAGGATATTGCCCTCACTTGTGAAGTGAGGAAACACACGCTGGTGTTGTTGAGCCATCATCTTGATATTCCGCCAGAATTACAAAAATTTTCAGCCCGGGCCGTGTTGACTTTGCCTAACCCATCAGAACTGCATGCCCTAGTGCGAGAGGTGGCCAGAGAGTGGTCTCTCCACCACAGCGGCCAATCAGTTAAGGCCGATCCACAGGCCCTTCAAATGCTGGTGAGTAACTTGTCTGGCTTAACCTATAGAGATGCTAAGCGGTTAGCTCGCAATGCCATTTTTAATGACGGGGCGATTACCCAAAGTGATCTGCAGCGGGTAATGAAGGCCAAATATGAGCTTCTCAATCAGCAAGGGGTCCTTACCTTTGAGTATGATACGGCACGTTTTTCCGATGTCGGCGGTTTTAAGCGACTTAAGCACTGGCTTGAGCAGCGCCGCCGCCCCGTAACGGAGGGTTTGCCGCCGCCCCATCTTGGGGCGCCAAAGGGGATTTTACTACTAGGCGTGCAAGGATGCGGTAAGAGCTTGGCCGCAAAGGCAGTTGCGGGGACTTGGGGCATTCCGTTGTTGCGGCTCGATTTTGGCACCCTTTATAATAAGTTCTTTGGTGAAACTGAGCGCAACCTGCGGGAGTCCCTAAAAACTGCTGAAGCCATGGCCCCTTGTGTGTTGTGGGCTGATGAGATTGAAAAGGGGGTCTCCACGGATGGCTCGGACAACGCCACCTCGCGCCGTGTGCTAGGAACTTTATTGACTTGGTTGGCAGAGAAAAAAACTCCTGTATTTATCGTTGCAACTGCTAATGATATTGAGGCTTTGCCACCGGAACTGGTCCGCAAAGGTCGCTTTGATGAGATATTTTTTGTTGATTTACCGGATCAACCTGCCCGTGAAGCCATTTTCCGTATTCATTTAGTTAACCGAAATGGGGATGGAGCGGCGATTGATATTCCCTCTCTTGCGGTGATGAGCGAAGGGTTTTCCGGTGCAGAAATCGAACAGGTGATTGTTTCCGCCTATTACTCCGCCCATGCACAAAATCTCACCCTGAATACCCAAACCATTGCCGCTGAGATTGCGCTGACACGGCCATTATCAGTGACGATGGCGGAGAAGATTGCCTATTTGCGGTCCTGGGCGGCTGAGCGGACAGTGCCGTGTGATTAATTATTTGCTTAAGGATATGCCATGTTACTTCGAGTCCTTGGTAGTATGTTGTTGCTTTTATTGCTGTTAGCGTTAGTGGGGTGTGTCCCCCGCATGCAACGTCCAGGTGAGCCGGTGCAAATGCCAAGACTTGGGGCGAAGCGGTTTATTACCGCAGATGGTGAAATCCTTCCCATGCGCGCTTGGCTCCCGGAGGAGAAAGCAACCTCCGTGGTGGTTGCCATTCATGGATTTAATGATTACAGCCACGCTTTTGAGGCGGTTGGGACTTACTTAGCGCAACATGGCGTGGCCGTCTATGCCTATGATCAGCGAGGATTTGGCGCTACTCGTCAGCGGGGAATCTGGCCTGGTGTTGAGTTACTTGCTAGTGATCTTAAGGCCTTTATCAAAGCCGTGGGCGCCCAATATCGGAATCAGCCCCTTTATCTTTTAGGGGAAAGCATGGGGGGGGCTGTCGCTATGGTGGCGATGACCGCTCCGGATGCACCCCCCGTGGAGCGCTTGATCTTAGTCGCTCCGGCGGTTTGGGGAGGGCAAAGTATGAATAGGTTTTACCGCTCAGTATTATGGGTGTCAGCCCATACGGTACCCTGGTTGAGGGTAAGTGGGCGAGGTCTGAAGATTAGAGCTTCAGATAATAACGAAATGCTGAGGCAAATGCGTAATGATCCTTTGGTGATAAAAAAAACCCGCATCGATGCCCTTTATGGGGTGGTTCATCTCATGGATAAGGCTCGGGCGGCCATCTCTCAGCTCTATACGCCTACCCTGGTGTTGTATGGAAACCAGGATCAAGTTATACCTAAACAGCCGGTTTGTCGTCTTCTGGAAGAAATCCCTGGACCCCGTTCGGCAGCTTTTTACCCAGAGGGTTACCATATGCTGTTGCGGGATCGGGAGGCTGAACGAGTTTGGCAAGACTTGGCTGAATGGTTGCAGGCCCCCTCCCGGGTATTTAGCTCTAACACCCCAGCCGGATGTTTGCCGTTGCTGGCGCAAACTGACTAGGACCTGTTAATCCTAAGCTGGGACGGTCAATTGCTTGGGGGTAATTTACCCTGGCATAATCTAGAAACTGCCGTTTCTAGGATAAACGGTTAATTCATCCACAATATATAGAGAGATTTGAAGAGGTGGGATATGCGGTCTAGCGGAACTTTGGCGCCTGATTGGAATATCGTCCAATGGTTTAATACCAGCCAGCCCTTGCAGTTGGCTGACCTTCGTGGAAAGGTCGTGGTTATACATGCTTTTCAAATGCTTTGCCCGGGGTGTGTGGTCCATGGTTTGCCTCAAACCCAGAAAATTTATAACACTTTTGATGCCAATGAGGTCGCCGTAATTGGGTTGCATACGGTGTTCGAGCACCATGAGGTGGTGACCCCCCAGGCCCTTGAAGCCTTTATTCACGAGTATCGTTATACCTTTCCTATCGGGGTTGACCAGCCGGACGGGCAGTCAGGACCCCCCCTGACGATGCGGGCCTATGGGATGCACGGAACTCCCACCCTGATCTTGATTGATCACAAGGGCTGCATCCGCAAGCATAGTTTTGGTCGCGATGACGATATGGGGATAGGGGCGGATATTGCGACCCTTATCAGCGAAGCCAAGACAGCTGCGGTTGAACCATCCAGCCCTGAAGAGGGGCGTGCGGTGGGTGGTGGTTGCGACGAAGAGAAATGCACCGCTTAGATGCTCTGATAACGTGGAGGAAGATCGCAGCATTCTAACCTCGCAGGCGGAGCCTCTGACCCCAGGGGAATCCATTAGGAACATTCTCGAGCGCCGCCTCAAGCGACGCACCGTGCTCAAGGGAGTCGGGGTAGTGGCGGCCGCTCCCGTGCTTTCCTTGCTCCCTTCCCTCTGGACCCCAGAAGGGGTGCAGGCAGCCCCTAAAGGGGGGTTAGGGTTTACGCCTATTGCTGGCAGCAGTGCCGATAAAGTCATCGTGCCGGAGGGTTATCAGGCCAGGGTACTGCTTTCCTGGGGTAAGGCCCTGTTTTCTGGGGTCCCGGATCTAGACACCGGGCATCTCGATATTTTATTGACTCCCCAGGGGGCGGAACTTCAGGCGAAGCAATTTGGTTATAATTGCGATTTCAACAGTTTTTTCTCCTTATTCCAATCCCATTCCTCCCGGGGATTATTAGCTACCCACCATGAGTTTACCTCCGAGGAGCTCATGTTCCCTGGTTGGCCTGGCGACGATGCTCCGGTCCGGACCGATTTCCTGCGTCAATTTCCCGCCGTAGTTTCAGTCATGAAAGCAGCCCACGGAGTTTCCATCGTCGAAGTGATTCGGCGGGATGGCCAATGGTATTTTAAGCAGGATTCCCCCTTTAATCGTCGGATTACGGGGGAAACTCCCATGGAGCTGACTGGACCGGCTGCCGGGCATAGTTTACTACAAACGGCGGCCGATCCTTCCGGTAAAAAGGTTTTGGGCACCTTGAATAATTGCGCTGGCGGCAAAACTCCCTGGGGAACATTACTGACCTGTGAGGAAAATTTTGATCAATACTTTGGCCATCTTGATGGGTTAAAAAAACAGGCGGAGAAAGAGGGAGAAAAGAGACCAGAATTAAAGAAATATGCGGTCTTTCATGGGCGTTTGCCCCTGCCGAGGGGGTTGAGTTCCCGGGGCTGGGAGTTGGTTGATAAGCGCTTTGATGTGGCTGAACATCCCACTGAGGCGTTTCGTTTTGGCTGGGTCGTTGAAATCGATCCCTATCACCCTGATTCTACTCCTAAGAAAAGAACCGCCCTGGGCCGGTTTAAACGTGAAGGAGCGAATGTGATGGTGGCGCCGGAAGGCCAGGTGGCGGTCTACTCTGGCGATGATACACCCTTTGAGTATATCTACAAATTCGTGAGCGATAAGGCCTACGATCCCCAGAACCGTGCCCATAATTTGACCCTACTGGATAAGGGCACCCTCTATGTGGCCCGTTTTCAGGATGATGGCACGGGGCAGTGGTTGCCGTTGGTGTTTGGGCAGACTCCCCTTGATGAGGATCATGGTTTTACCAGCCAAGCGGAAGTATTGATTAATACCCGGCGAGCCGCTGATCTGGTGGGGGCGACTCCCATGGATCGACCTGAAGATATTGAAGCTAATCCAGTCAATGGCAAAATTTATGTCCCCTTGACTAACAATTCTTGGCGCGGTGCGGAAGTGAATACTTTCAATGGCCGCCGGATTGCGGGCACAGCGGATGCCAAAAACCCGCGTACCCCGAACAAATGGGGGCATATTATTGAAATGACCGAACATTCCCATGATCCTACGGCACTGACCTTTAGCTGGGAGATCTTTATTCTTTGCGGTAACCCTTCTCATCCAGAAGGCAAGTTCCTAACGTCATTGACCGGTGCGGAGATCGGTCCCCAGGATACTTATTTTGGGGGCTATCCGGCTGCCTCCCAGGTTAGCCCCCTCGGCTCCCCGGATAATTTGGCCTTCGACCGCTTAGGCAACTTATGGATCGCTACGGATGGTAGACCTGATGCCCTAAACCTCTCCAAGCCTATTAACAATGGCCTCTATGGAGTGCCCACGGCAGGTAAGAACAGGGGATGGGTGCGTCAGTTCCTGAGTGGTCCCCAAGGGTGCGAGGTGTGTGGTCCGGAATTTACTCCGGATAACCGGACTCTCTTTGTCAGTATTCAACATCCGGGAGAGGGGGGCACTCTCCGCAAAGGGGTCAGTGATTGGCCTGAGGGTAAGGGCCGGCCTCCGCGGCCTAGTGTCATTGCCATAACCAGAAACGATGGGGGCAGAATTGGCAGCTGATGCCCGTCTCAGAAAATGGTCCTTTTTAAGAGCGTTACCGTAAAAGCAGGTTGGCCGTTTCGAAAAGATCAACGAGACGTGCTGCATAGTGATCCCGGACTTCATAGGGATATTGCTTCCTTTCCATAAAATTTTTTTCGAGACTATTTATGAGGGTTAGCAAGCGGCGTTTATGAAAGCCGAGTAGACGCTGCAGGGGGTCGGCGAGTACGCCCGAGAGGGCGGCAATGCAGGCCGTGATTGCCATAATGGTAATAGTTAACCCAATGATCAATTCGGCCGATGGGGAGGCTGGAAAAATACGGTACCAGATCCCGCCTAGGCTTGCGCCTAAGGGGAAAGCAGCGATAGCCATCTGCTGGGCAACCAAAGCTGCCGCGGCAGGCCCGAGGGATAAAGCCCCTAGGGTTACTTGTTTCACCGTCAGAGCTCCAGTGCCTAACAATAATAAGGCATTGGTAATATCTGCGGCAGCAGCACGGGCGCCGCAATAGGTCTCAAGGGTAGTGGTGAGCCGCTGCTGGGCTTCAGTGTCTCCCAGCCGCTGTGAGGCTGCAGCCAGGACTACTTCAAGAGCGTCTGCAACTCTGGGATCGGCAAGAATTTCCTCGGCCAGGGCATCCCGCGTGCTTTGCCGCGTCCCCTGTGGATAGGGCAGTTCTAGGAGCTCCGTGTGGAGCAGCCAGGTGATTTCCCTGGCCACATTGGTTTCCAGAAATAATTGCCGTCCTGCTAACCAGTCTGCCAACCGGTATGCACCAAACCATCTCAGTCCAGCAGCGCTTAACATGGCGCCAGCCTTGGGAATGACCAGGAGCATATTGACGGGGGCCACCAAGAGATCCCATCCGAGGGCGCGGCGGTGTAGACGGAGAGTGCCCTTGAAGCTGAAGTGCCGGTCTACAAACCCTGTCACCAGGGAGCGTCGTTTGGCAAAGTAACGGCGAATAGAGTCTTCGATAATAGTTTCGGCAATCTTCTTATCCAGGAGATTTGTTGAGAAATTAGAATCGACCCTGTTCTCTACTGCCGCCGTGGGTGTCCCATCAATCGGATTGGCTTGTTGCGGTAACTGACTCATTGAAGTGCGGCGACTAGCAATCGCAGGCTCTATAGAGAATACGGTAGATACGTCCCCCTTGGTCATCGCTGACATAGAGGGAACCATCCGGCCCTTCAGCGATTCCTACGGGGCGGTGGGCCGCAGCACGGGGATCCTTGTGCTGACCGGCAAAACCCTCAGCGAACACCTCCCAGGCGCCAGCAGGTTCTTTTTCCTTGAAGGGCACGAAGACAAGATGATAGCCGCCTTGGGGCAATGGGGCCCGATTCCAAGAACCGTGAAAGGCAACGAATGCACCTCCCTGATATTTTTTCGGGAACTGGTTGCCGGAATAAAAGTGCAAGCCATTGGGAGCCCAATGGGCGGGAAAGGCCATCAACGGATTTTGTTTCTCTTGACAGCGGCCCACCGTTTTTCCATCTCCCCCGTATTCGGGGGCTAAGACTTTTTGCTTTAGCGCCGGGTCATGGTAGCAGTAGGGCCAGCCAAAATCACTATTTTCTTCGATACGCACCAGCTCTTCTGAGGGCTTTTCCGCATTCTGGGTCTCGTTGAAGTGAGGCCACAGATTTAACTGATCCCGTCCGTGGATCACCCCATAGAGTTCGCCGTCTTGGGGGCGCGCCGCAAGGGCAACCGTATTGCGAAGGCCGGTGGCAAAGCGAGCGCCATCTTGTTGATCCTGATGGGACTGATGGGCGTCAAAGCGCCAAATTCCAGCGCGGGTATTGAGTTCATCGCAAGGATCTTTTCCCGGCGAACCCGCAGCCCGGTCTTGTTTTTGACAGGCGTTGGAGGGGGAGCCAATATTGACATAAAGCTTGTCCTCAGACCCGAAAGCGATGCTTTTAGCCCGATGACCATGCGCTGCTGGCAGTCCTTGGACAATGGTCTCGGCTGCCCCCGCAGGTTCTAAATTTCCGGCACGCCATGGATAGCGTATGACGGTGTCATGGGTAGAGAAATAAAGATAGCCGCCATGAAACTCCACATCATCTCCAGAGCCGCTACCAAAACGCTTCTTTATGTCGGCAACGCCATTCCCCGTCGTATCCCGCAGCCCCAGGACTCCGCCTGGCCTATCGGTTGTACCGATGGCAACGAATACATCCCCATTGGGGGCAACCGTCAAATGGCGCGCTTGGCCCACTTGATCCGCTACAATAAGCGCGCAAAAGCCTTTGGGTAAGATGAGTCCCCCGTTATCTGGATCACAAGCAGGTTGTGCTAGCGCGGCAGTAGAAATCGAGGTCCAGAATAATAGCATGAAGGCTCCCCAAACGGGGAGGTCATTTCGTCTTTTTGCCATGAAACTTTTCCAAGAGGAGGTGATATTCATTCATCGTTTATTTTAGGGATGAGCTGGAACAACACTGTGGGCGGTTAAGGGGACAGGATAGGTGAGGGGAGAGAAAATTGCCACTCCCAGAGAAGGAGCAATTCATTCTCAGGCGACCTCCTTAGAGCGCAGGAGTCGTTGTGGATTGAAAACGCTTCCCTGATTCGAGTAGCTGTTTTAGGTTAGAAACTACGCTTTCGCTACCTGCCTTGACCGAGTAGGCGATAGCACTTTCAAAGGGTCTCATAAAAAGCTCTAGTTTCAATTCGAAGGTAAAGCAGACCCGGGTAGTTTCATTTATGGGTTCGAAATCATAGAGTGCTCGATAATGGGGACTTGATGTGCTTTCAAACCATATCCGTCGTGGCGGTTGATACTCAACCACCTGAAAAGTCGATTCCGTTTGACGACCGCTATCTATGCGTACCTGTCTGGCCAGGGTCCCTGCTCTCACTGGGCCACTGGTTATCTTTTCAAGTTCGATCACCTCGGGGGACCATTTGGGGTAATTTTCGAAAAAATCAACGGAGACGTACCGGAAGACATGCGCCAATGGGCGATCAACAAGAATGCTTGATTGGGCTTTAATCATCGTGTTTTCTCCTCACATATTTTAAAACTAGCAAATGGGGTATTAATCTCAAGAGGAGTTCACTCGTCTAGAGAGGGGTATTAGAATGGCGGTATCTGGAAAGTCATTGGGGAGAATCCTATGATGGGCAAAATAACATTAAAGATTAGAGTCCTTCGTTCTTTAATAATTCTTGGATTGGGTGGGGCCGTTGGTGCCCATAGTTTGGTCTTCGCAGAAGAGCTTCCAAAGCAATCCGTATTGCCCCTTGCTTTGGCCAATAAGGCGGCACTTGCTGCGGTTGATCAGTGTAAGAAAGAAGGTTATCGAGTCAGTGCTGCGGTAGTGGATGGGGCTGGCGTTGTGGTAGCGCTGCTAAGAGGGGATGGCGCCGGCGCCCATACCGTTGATAGTAGCCGGGGTAAGGCCTACACGGCTGCAAGCTTGCGGGAACCGACTCAAAAGCTAGCGCGGCTCATTGCCCAAACGCCAGAAATTCAAGCACTAAGAGATATGAATGAATCTATTTTGATCCTTGGGGGAGGGCTGCCCATCAAGATAGGGGGTGAAATTGTGGGCGGTATTGGTGTAGGCGGCGCTCCCGGGGCTATTTTAGATGAGAACTGCGCCCGCGCCGGTTTAGAAAGTTTGGGTGCAGATCCCTATAAAGAAAATAATTAGTAGCTGTGGGCAGAAGAGGTTACCGCTATGGATGAGAATAAGAAAGCTGAAGAGCTGATTTCCACAACGGATGAGTTAGCAGCCAAAACGGCCACCCTTGATGAGCAAAGCCGTTCTCTTAAGGCGACAACTCAGGAATTAACTCGCCGTACTGAAGAGCTGAACACTAAAATCGGTGAGTTGACCCAAAAGAGCGATAGCGCGGAGTCCCTGCTTGGGGCCCTGAAGGGCCGCTCCGACACCCTGGAGACCAGCACTCGCCAACTTGCTTCCGAGACCCAGGAGCTTCAGACCAAGACCGGCGATCTGGCCACTAAAGTGGAAGAGGCCTTAGGTGCGGCAACGACTCTAGAACGAAAGGTCAGCGGTCTGACCACTTCTAAAGACGAGCTGGCAGTCCAATTGGACGCCTTAAAAGCCGATTCAGATGAATTAAATACCCGGACCACCAAGCTTGAAAACAAGTCCGCCAATCAGGCCTCGCAACTTAGGGCGCTTGGAGCTCGAACGGATAAGCATATCTCCCGCTCCCATAAATTTTTCTGGGTGCTAGGGATTGCCGTAGCTCTCTGGCCAGTTGCTGGGGTTTGGTTGCATCTCAATCATACTAAAAAATTAGCGGCCCAAGTGCCTATGGAAGGTCCAGCGTCGGCAACATTAATAGGCCAGTTGAATGAGGCGGACCAGGCCCAAAATGAGCTTCAAGCCCAGATTGCACAAACCCAACCGCAAGACGCTCAAACCAGTGGGGAACTGGAAGCAGTTCAAGAAACGCTTATCCAACATAACCGTTTATGGAGCGATCTTAAGCAAAAAACAGTCGGCTTAAATGCTTCCATGGGGCAGTTAGAGCAGCGGGTCAGTGCTCTTGAGCAAAAGTCGCTGCTGAGAGAGGAGATTAGCCGTTTGGGGCCTAGCTTGCATAACGCTAATTGGTTGCTCGGCCAACCGCCTGAACACTATACGCTGCAATTGTTAACTGCAATCAATGAGGCGTGGCTGGCGGATTTTATTGAGCGTTATCCGCCTCCTCCGAATTCGGTCCATTTCCATACTGCTGAGGGGGGATGGTATCGGCATAGGGTGGTCACTGGCGTTTATGAGAATATTGCCTCCGCTTCGCAAGCTCTGCAAGCACTTCCCGACCCTTGGAAAAAATACAACCCCTGGATTCGGAGAATAGGCCCTATTCAGCAAAATATTTCAGCCCGTCCCGGGGAGTAAACCATAGAGGTTCAAAATGGCGGGGTTTATTTCCCCAGCAAGAGGTCTTTGGCTTGGTTAATTTTGGCAGCAAGATAATCGGATCCTCCATGATCCGGGTGGACTTTCTGCATGAGCCGGCGGTGGGCGGCAACGACTTCCTGTTCACTGGCGCCGGTCGCCAAGCCTAGGATCTGATAGGCCTCTTCCGGTGACATTCCCCCATTACCGGAGGGGTGATCTTGCTGGGTTTTGGCATTGGCTTGGTCTTGCCAATCTTCTCCGTAGACCCGCTCCAAATAGGCCCGTACTAGGGCCGCCGATTCTTCATCTGTCGCCTGACATTCCAGAAGCAACTGAGCCAGATCCGGTAGGCCTAGGGTGTCCAGGGATTTGCCGGCGAAACTGCCTGCCAGCACTTCTCCTGTCATCTCTCCAGTCTCGTGATCCAGGGTCATGCGCACAAACCGTGCTTCCACGGTAGAACGGTGAGGGGCGGCACTTCCGGAGCCGGCATTCCCAAAACCGGTATTGACGCGCTGGTAAGCCCATAACCGTTGCAACAGGGGAACAAAGCGGAGTAAGGGCAACAGCCGTGCAACCCCTGCCGCTAGGGCGCCTAACAGTGCCATCACCCAGGGCAGTCGGCCTGTGGCCATAAGAAATAAGAAAAGGCCGATAGCCAGTGCAATACCGGCCCGGCGCATATACTGGATTACCACCGGGCGCGGGGTTTGGTCAATCCAGCGGCGTAGTAAAATGGCCCCAATGAGGACCAGCAAAGCAAGCAGAACAGCAGGACGCACGTTGACTAATCTTTTTTGACTTGATGAATGAGCTGCAAGGTCACTCCACCTTGGCGCTGGCTAAAGTTTTCCAAGGCATGCCGTCCTCCGGTGGCATAGACTGCCACGGCGCTTAATAGATCACGCAATTGCTCCGCGCTGGCGGCATTAAAGCGGCAATAGGCGCCCTGGGTTAATTGGGCTATTTGCCGAAAGGCCTGTTCCGCCAGGGGGTCATAGCCTTCCTGAAACACAAAGACGGGTATGCCTAGAACCCCAAGCTCACCGGCAATATGACAGAGACGATCCACGTTCTCTTCCATGCAATCGCCCACGAAAACCAAGGCGTTGACTTTTTGTTTTCGGGCTTCATTCCGGGCATGCTGCAATAGCCTTTCAATTTGAGTGTAGCCACCAAGGCAACTCACGGCAGTCATCTGTTTCAGGAGCGCATCGGAGTGGCGGACCCAAGGACTGGCGAAAAATTCTTTAAACCCCCGATAATAACATAGCTGGATTTCAAGCCCACCCAGGGCGGCCGTTTCCTGGAACATCCGGGCCTGGAGATGGCAAGCTCGGTCCCAGGTGGGTTCCCGGCTTGCGGTGGCATCCATGGCGAAGATGAGGCGGCCATAGCGGCCACTGGATTTAATCCGGGGCATGGCCGCGACTTTTTTAAGGAACGCATCCACTTCAGTGCTGCGGGCTTCTGGTTGAAGTGATTTGCCTGCTTTTTCTGTCATAGTCTTAGGATAATACAATAAGATAGGGAACGGTTTAGCGTGTAAATAAGTAAGTTTCTTATTGTTATTAGGCGCAAAGTGATGGCGTAGGTTTCAATGAATACCAATCATTTGCAGAAATCTTATCAAAAGGCCCATATTGATTGGCTTTTGCTCCGATATCCACTGGATGCAACAGCCCGTAATCGGCATCTTGAAGCCCAAGCTTTAAGTCAGCTATCGGCGGGTGAGAGGCTTCGGGTTTTGGATCTAGGAGCCGGTGCCGGGGCTAATGTTGGCTATTACTGTCGCCTTTTGCCTCCCCCGGCCCAGTGGTGGTTGGTGGAGCGGGATGCTGGGCTTCTAAAGCAGCTTCCTCGGTTTGTTAAGGGTGTGGGAGAAGAAGAGGGCAATAATATTATCCCCAAAGCCATCCATCCTGTGAGAGGGAATTTCTTAGATCCGAATTGCCCTATTTATAGCCACTCCTTTGAGCTGGTCCTTGCCAATGCCGTCTTCGATCTCTTAAGCGCCGATCAATTTCAGCGGTTACTCCAGCTATTTCGCCAGGCCTGGGGAAAACCTTTCCCCCTGTTTTTATTTACCCTCAACCTGGATCGAGGCCTTTGTTTTGATCCGACTGATAAAGAAACGGAATACTGGTGTCGGCGTTACGAAGAGCATATGCACCGGCCCCAGCATTTTGGCCGGGCCATGGCAGCCCATTGTGGGCAGTGGATGGAGGAATTGTTCCTGGAGCATGGCTTTAAGGTGGAAAGCGGCCCCTCCGTTTGGGAAATATCCCCTCTGCAAACGGGTGCTCTCCTGGCAAAACTCGATTTTTTCGAAAAGGCAATGACTGCATGGATGGGAACCGATACTCGGCAGAGGAATTCATTCCAACAATGGTTAGCGCAAAAACGGCAGCAGGCGTATCAGCAAGAACTTTCATTGTTGGTTCCTCATCGGGATGTGTTGGCGAGGATGTAGTTAGGACATCAGAAGTGTGGTTTGTGTTCGCTGAAATAGATGATATCCGCACCGGAAGTTAGCGTTCTTTCTTTGATTAAATTGGTATGAGATAGGTGTCTGGTCCAAGTATAATCACTCTCCCAAGGCTTCTAAAAAATACTGGAAAGCCATTTCCCAGGTTGGCAAGAAAGTTTTTTCTTTAATCTTCTGTGCTTGCTTCTTTAACAGATAAAGTTCTTTGGGATGGTGAAGTAATTTTGTCAGGGTTGATTTAAAATTTTTTTGATCCCCCACTGGAATTAAAAATCCATTTTCCCCTTCTTTAATCCACTGCGAGGTTTCGCCTACTCTGTAAGCCAAGACCGGAATACCCGCTGCTACCGCCTCAGCAATAGCCATGCCATAAGACTCAAAGCGTGAGGCTGAGACTAAAAGATCGGCGTCGGTTAATAATTTGCCGAGGCGTGAATGGGGAACGCTGTGGTATAAGTGGACTGATTCTTTTAAGTTGCTATTATTTAATTTTCTTTGAAAGTGACAGTAAACTTCAGGTTCTGTATGCAAATCACCCAGCAACCTCCAGGTGCCTTTAAAGGGAGGAGTTAGTTGCTGTAAGTGAGACAAAATGTCTAATTGCCCTTTGCTGGGGCTTAAAGTGCCGACGGTTATTAATCGGGGGAAAGGATCCTTATTCCAGAGATCAGATGGGGCGGTATCCAGTTCGGTAAACTCAATGCCGGGAGGGCAATGATAAATAGTGCCAGTGTATAAAGATTCATTTTTCAAATAATCGGCTAGGATAGAACCGGGGACAAGTACCCCATCTGCCAAGGTAAATAAGTAGCGTTCTTTTTCTTGCAAGGCTTTCCGTGTTGTAGCAGAAAGAACAGGGTCCATGCAGGGTAGAAAATGGAGCAAAAAATAAAGACGGGTTGGGGTGTCTCTTTTGGCAAGGGCATGATTTAGGCGAACTGGATTGAGGTCAGTAAGGTAAAGACTATCCAGGACAATATGGGCCGGTGCGGTGGAGGGGAGGAATTGGATCTTAGCGGGTATGTCTTCGGCATCAGCATGAATGCCGACCCCGGCTCCCGTGGCGGTGAGACGTTGGCACAGGGCCTCATTGACCCGGAATCCTCCAGAAACGCGGGCTTTAGGCGCGGGCGCCATTAGGTAAATCATGGTTCAAGTGACCGTTCCCTCGTAGGAGCCCCTGGCCACATGGCTTTCTTCCAGGGTAATTTTCAGTGTTCCCTGGAAAGAGTCCCGTACCCGTTTGGCAAGTTGGCCGTGAATATAGTGAGCCAAGTATTCGGTGGTGGTATTAACGCCACGGAAGGGCTCTTCTTCATCCAGGTTTTTATAGTTAAGCAAGGCCAGGACGGCTTTTAGGGCATTGAGAGCCAGGCCGATGTCAATGACTATGCCATCCTGGCTGAGTCTCTCGGTACGAAACTCGGCGGTCACATTATAGGTGGCGCCATGAAGCTTTTGCGCGGGGCCAAAAACTTCTCCTTGCAAACTGTGGGCAATCATAAAATGGTCTTTAACGGCAATGGCATACATAAGTACAAAAAAAATTAAGTTTTCTGAAAGTAATGCTCAAAGGGACGGTAAATAACGGCAAAAGAAAAGCCGTCTGGGTTTTTATGGTAGAGTTGCTGCATAAAAAGGGGTAGATGATCAAATTTAATGATTTGTGAAATGAGAGCATCCAGCAGTGGATTTTGCAAATGCACTAGGACCTGTTCTAAACGCTGTTGGTGAGTTAGATGCCCCCGCTTGGATTTGGCAAT
Source organism: Nitrosococcus wardiae (assembly GCF_004421105.1). Classification (NCBI taxonomy): domain Bacteria; kingdom Pseudomonadati; phylum Pseudomonadota; class Gammaproteobacteria; order Chromatiales; family Chromatiaceae; genus Nitrosococcus; species Nitrosococcus wardiae. The sequence continues at coordinate 3,120,527 of NZ_CP038033.1, read as the reverse complement.
CGTGCTCACTTGAGAGGAAAGAATCTGTTTCCGTTGGAAATGGAAAGAACCGCCGAGATGGAGGGATACGGGGCGATGGCCTAACCAGCTTACTTCGATGACCCGACCCTCAAAACCCACACTGTCTAACGCCGTTTGCAGTCCTGAGCCTTGCCCCGAGCTATGAAAGCATAGGGAAAAAGCCTCCCGGGGAGAGGCCTGGGGGTCAAGGGTAGTGAGCCCCCATCCTAGTTCTTCAATCAATTGCCGGCGCTGCTTGTCAATTTCAATAATCACAGGCTGGCTGTCCCAGGCAGTTTTGAGCAAAAAAGCAATGAGCAGTCCCACCATCCCCCCTCCGACGATGGCAACGGGCACCGGAGGTTGGTATTCACTATCCCAGATGGCGTTCAGGGCGGTTTCCATGTTGGGGATCAGGGTGGCCCGCAGGGGAAGAAAATCTTCCGGCAGCGGCAGCAGTCGATCGTCCGGGATGATGGCGTAATTTTGGTGGGGATGCATGGTGAAGACCCGCCGGCCAGCATAAGGGCCGTTAATGGCCTGGCCCACCAGGCAATACCCATATTTAACCGGCAGCTCAAATGAGCCTCCCATGGACGGGCACTCCATGGTGCTCCAGCACTCAGGAGGCACGTGCCCTAATCCCACTAATCTCTCCGTTCCAGGGCTGATGCCCGTTACCCAGGTTTCGATGAGGCTATGACCCTCCGGTGCCGGTAAAGAAAGCGATTCCTGGCGAATGGAACCCCTCCCCGGCATTTCGACCCAGTAGGCCCGGGTGTTAGAGGGAACTAGGGTCGGTGGCGAGGCAGGCATTCCAATAATATTTCCTTATCGAGATAGAAGTGGGTCATATGAAAATAGGTTCCCTCTTGGATACGGTCGACAGGAGGTAACTGGAATGAGGGCAAGCCGGAGCCCAGCAGCAGCGGTGCAATATGAAGATGAAGCAGATCCGTACGTCCCGCTGCGAGGAAAAGGGAGAGGGTTTTCCCTCCGCCTTCAACAAAGACGGAACGTATTCCTATGGCCCACATCGTCTCTAAGACAGCCTTCAAGTCCATGATTTTGCTATTATTACCACATTCTTTGTCTCTTATCGGCAACGGCGTGACTTTTTCGGGAATAGGGTAGCGTTCCTTGACTTTATCGAGACTGCTGGAATGGAGTAACCAATTGTTTCCCGGTTCATGGAAGATCCGGTAGAGTTTTTCTCCGGCGAGTAAATGGCAGTGGCGGTCGAGAACCACCCGATCAGGGTTTTCCCCTTGAACTTCACGCACCGTGAGCCGCGGATTATCTTTTTCTACGGTGCTGCGGCCTACCAGTACGGCGTCATGAAGGGCCCGGAGGCGGTGGGCGTGCTTGCGATCGGCATGATTGCTGATCCACTGGGAATGTCCACTCACGGCGGCAATTTTACCGTCCAAGGTTTGTGCCAGGTGACCGCTGACCCATGGCGAGTAGTTTTGGGATGCGATATGATGGCCGGTGAGACAAGGTAAGTAAAGGCGAAAGGCGGTCAGGAGGTGGCAGGGTAGGGCTGGACCCCGTGAATAGCACCACGGCGATTCGCCGAAAGATAATGCCGAAGGATCGAAGGCGAGCAGCGTTGGAATAGGGCCAAAAGTTAGGTTGTCTAAGTGGGGATAAGGCGGCTTGGGTGCGGATAAATAAACAACAATAAGCGCCTTGGGTTTGATTTTTGCTATCACTTCAAGATTAGCTGTGAACTGCCATAAGGGGGTCTGATCCCCGCTTTCATGGGGATAGAAGAAAACACAGGGAGTCTCTGGTGCGGAAACATCGTTTCGGCACCAACGCTTAAAATCAAGCAGGCTTTCCCAGATTTCATCGACCGAGGAGTCAAGTACGGCACATTCCATAGCTCTAAAATCGTCTGTCGCTTATATTTTGGAGTGGTGAGTTTTTAACGATGAGTGAGCAACACCTCGATCATAGTTCCCGAAAATGCTATCGCAAGTTTTTGATTTTCCAATCGTCCATATCCATTTTGCTGTTGGCGGTGACAGCATTTTATCTGCAAATGCTTTCCCCTGGCTATGCCTTTGGCATTGTCCTAACTGCTCTTTGGGTTATGGGCAGTCATGGTTTTTTGGCCTACTTCCTCCGCGCCTGGCGAACGCCTGCAGATTGGGTGACGTTACTTCGGTTTTGGGTAGGAATCGCAGGTTTGATGATAGCCTCCTGCGGCGGGGCGGTAGCGCTGGTTTTGGTCATGATGATCATAGCTTCTTTTGGTGATTGGATGGATGGACGCCTTGCTACCCTCTATGGAGGGACTCCCCAAGGGGCAATTCTTGATGCTGAAACCGATCAGGCCCTGGTTTTTATGCTAGCGGTATTAGGAGTTACCGTGGGAGGTTTAGGTGTGTGGTTACTTTTATTTCCTCTTTATCGTTATGGCTATGTCTTATTGTTGGAAGTTTTTGCGATCCCCGCAGATGATCCCAAGCCTAAAGCCGGAGGTAATCTTCGCGGCCGGATTGTTTGTGCAGCGACGCAGGTCGTTCTATTAGCGAATCTGCTACCCCATTTGGCTTTGCCGGCAAAAAATTTATTGAGTGCTTTGGCTCTGGTTTTTCTAACCTACTCTTTTGCGGATGACATTCTCTATCAGTTCAGGGAGCGGTTCATACCCTCCCTTCACTCTCCAAAATCTTAACGCTAAAGCAATGTCTGTTTCCGAGACCATCATATTAGGCACTTACGGGTTAATGCTAGCTGAGTTGATTTTTCTACCGGTACCTAGTGAAGCTTCTGCTTACCAACTGTTGACTTCGAGACAAGCCCAGGAAGCACGGCTTTCAGAGGCTCTGCAGCAAGTCCATGGGATGCCTGTAGGGCGCAAGTTATTGGTCTTTTTGTTACCCACAAGTTTGACTGTGATTGCCTTTATTTCTGCCTTTGTTGCAAATTTTTTCCCTCAGTTGAAGGACTATTTATTGGCTATCCCCGTTTTGGAGAGAGTTATTGCACCTACGGCGCCGAGTCCCTCGTTATTTAGGTTTTTAATAACAGGGGATTTTATGATTAATAACATTAATTAGTATGTTTTCAAATGTTTGACAGTGGATGTCGTCGTTTTTTGTTAAGATTTATGCTCTCTTAAATTTAAAAAAGTTGAGAAGTTCTATGCAACGTTTTGGCGGCGTAATAGTGTTCTGGCTGCTGGCACTGGGTGGTGTATCGGAAGCAGCAAATTCAGGCAGTGAAGGCGTTGGAGCTAAAGAACGAATTATCATGGGATGGGTGGAGCGAGTTGCTCTTATTCCCTGGGGGGCCGAGCTTAAAGCAAAGCTAGATTCCGGTGCCAAGACTTCATCATTACATGCCGAAGACATTGAAAGGTTTGAGAAAGATGGCGAGGAATGGGTGCGTTTTATCATTGAGCTGGAGGGGAAAGGGGAAGAGATGGAGCAGCTCCATGTGGAGCAGCCACTGGTCCGTAATGTGAGAATAAAACGACATAAGGGCAATGCCAAAAGACGACCCGTAGTTAACTTGAAGTTTTGTTTAAATGGCAGGAGCTACGAGACCCAGTTTAGTTTGGTTGATCGCAGTCAGTTAAATTACCCCCTCCTTTTGGGTCGTCGCTTTCTGAAGGATGTGGCCCTCATTGATCCCAGTAAAACCTTTCTCACTAATGAAGGATGGGATGCTTGCTTGATAAAATATGCCGCCGACGAAGCCTCGGATCAAAAAGCCGAAATACGACAAAATTAAATCCCTTGCGCTGGGATTAGCCTTCTATTGGAAAATAAAATTTGAAGAATTTACACGTCAAAATCCTTGCCCTTTTTCTCATTATTATTGGGACAGGTGTAACTTATTATAAGGTGACGCGCCTGGGTTTGCCGGTACTACCGGCTGAACAAACCGAAGTTTGGATGGTGGAGGCCCGTCTTGAATTTGAGGCTAAAGGCAACCAACCTGTGAAAGCTCGGTTCTATGTCCCCAACAATCCTCTTGGCTTTACGGTGGTGGATGAAGATTTCATTTCTACCAAGTATGGCTTGACCATGGAAGACAACGGTATTAATCGTATTGCCCAGTGGGCTGTGCGCCGGGTCCGAGGGAAACAAGTCTTGTATTACCGTATTGAATTAGCCCCTGAGGTAGCTGTTCCGATAAAGGCGCGCAGCGGAATTACTCCTCCATTTCCAGCCGTTCCTGATTATCCTGAACCCATGGGGTCAGTGGTGCAAGCGCTATTGGACGAGGTGCGCCGCAAATCTGCCGATGTGGCTTCCTTCACGGGGGAGCTTTTGGTCCGTCTTAATGCCCCTAACCCTGATGAAAATGTTCAGGTTCTGCGTAAAGGTGTTGAGGATTCGGCTGCCTGGGTAGATCGGGTTATTTATATCTTGGCGGGTGCCCGGATTCCTGCCCGCATCGTTCATCTCTTACAGCTAAAAGATGGCATAAATCACGGTACCTTGACTCCGTGGTTGGAAGTCCATAATGGCCAGGAGTGGTTGGCTTTTGATCCCAAAACTGGAAGCCGAGGATTTCCTGGGAATGCATTGATCTGGTATGTAGGCAATGATCCCCTGATCAACTTGGAAGGAGGAAGTTCACCCAAGGTTGAATATTCCATTTCCAGTCAATTTCAAGAGTTGGTTTTGGTGGCGGAACGACGGGCACGGCAAATTAATTCCATGATTATGGATTTTTCCTTATTTAGCCTTCCTGTTCAGACGCAAAATGTTTACCGGGTTCTTTTATTAATCCCCATTGGGGCATTTTTGATTGTGGTGCTACGGAACATTATTGGCATTAAAACCTTTGGGACGTTTATGCCCATATTAATAGCCTTGGCGTTTCGGGAAACCGAACTCCTCTGGGGAGTCCTGTTGTTTACGGGAATCGTGGCCCTAGGGTTGCTACTGCGTTTTTATTTGGAATACCTTAAATTACTGCTTGTACCACGCCTAGCTTCGGTACTGGTAATGGTCATTCTCTTAATGGCCGTCATTAGTGTACTCACCCACAAAATAGGGTTAGAACGGGGTTTGTCTGTGGCCCTTTTCCCTATGGTGATTTTGACCATGGCCATTGAACGTATGTCCCTGGTGTGGGAAGAACATGGTCCCGGGGAAGCACTGCAACAAGGCTTGGGGAGTCTTTTGGTGGCCGTATTAAGTTATTTGTTGATGACCAATAAGTTATTAGGGCATCTGGTTTTTGTTTTTCCTGAATTATTATTGGTGGTTTTGGCCATGACTTTGTTAGTAGGACGCTATGCCGGTTATCGACTAACGGAACTGTGGCGGTTTAAGGAATTTTTGAGAAAAACGGATACCCGATGATCCTTCCTTGGCGGCGTTTACGGCAGCTTGGCATTCTAGGGATGAACCAACGCAATGCCGACTATATCTTGCCTTTTAACCCGCGACGCCATTATCCCTTGGTCGATGATAAGAGACTAACCAAGCAATTGGCCTTAGGCGCGGGAATCGCGGTGCCCCAGCTTTATGGCCTCGTCGATATAGTTCACCAGATTAGGAGCTTGGATAAGCTTCTCGGTCCCCATGAGGACTTTGTCATCAAGCCTGCCCATGGCAGTGGTGGTGAAGGGATTTTGGTGGTGACTGGACGCTACAAGGGGCGTTATCGTAAGGCCAGCGGGATAATTCTGACTGAAGAGGAAATCGGCCATCATATCGCCAATATTTTAAGTGGCATGTATAGCCTGGGAGGATTGCCTGACACTGCCCTTATTGAATATCGGGTTAAATTCGATCCGGTATTTGAGGCCGTCAGTTATTTAGGAGTCCCGGATATCCGCACGCTGGTCTTCCGCGGGGTACCGGTATTGGCGATGATTCGGCTGCCTACCCGTCTCTCAGATGGCAGGGCCAATTTACACCAAGGGGCTATTGGTGTCGGTATCGATTTGATGACCGGCCGTACTAGCTCTGGCGTATGGCGAGAACAAGCGATTGATCATCATCCGGATACGGGTGGGGGAATAAGGGGGTTAGAAATACCCCATTGGGATGCCATTCTTGAACTGACTGCCCGCTGTTTTGATTTAGTAGGCTTGGGTTATATTGGGGTGGATATTGTTTTGGATCGGGAGCTGGGTCCCTTGATGTTGGAGCTTAATGCCCGCCCTGGCCTGAGTATTCAATTAGCTAACAAGGCTGGCTTGCGGGCTCGTCTCCAACGCATTCAGAGCCTTGGGGAGATTCCCTCCGCTGCCTCTGAGCGGGTGGCTTTAGGAAAGGGATTATGTAATCTTTAAAAGGGCTTCTCACATCTATCGCTGTATTAACTTGTAAAGGGGCAAGCCCGTAGCCACGAGTAATATTCCGTATAAAGCTTGTTCCCAGTTGTGAATGGCACTGGCAAAGGCTACTCCTAGAGAAGCCAGCAGATAAAGCAAAGGCGTTAGAGGATAACCGGGGCAGCTAAAAGGGGGAGGGGCTCCATTCTGGCGCCTAAAAATAAATAAGGATGCAGCCGCCATGGAGGATAATAGCAGAATAGCTAAAGTGGCCCAGTTGACAAGCCGCTCGATTCCTCCGGTAGCCGCAAGTAAAGCAGTCCAGAGGCCGCTGATCCAGAGGGCTCCCGAGGGAACTCCGGCGGCATTAGTACGGCTAAATATTGGGGGGGCAAGGCCATCGCAGGCCATTGCATAATAAATGCGCGCTCCTGCCATCAGAGTCACATTGGTGGAGCCTAAAATGGCTATTGCGATCATCACCGAAAGGGGCTGTTCGGCACCTGGGCCTAATAGTCGCCGGGCGGCTTCTGCCCCCGCTGTTGTGGACCCGGTCAGAGTTTCCTGGGGGACCACCATCAGCAATAGGAGGTTAATCAGTAGATAAAGTAATATTACCAATAGGGTACCGCCGAAAAGACCCCGAGGTAAATTTTGTCCCGGATCTTTGATTTCGCCTGCCACATAGGCGGCTGCATTCCAACCTGAGTAGCTAAAGAATACCGGTACCATTGCGGCTCCCAGTGCTAGCAAACGGTCATTGAGCTGAATAGCTGGTGGCTCTGGCCAGTGGGTTTCCGTTTCACCAAATAGAAGTCCGCCACTGAATAGTCCTGCAAGTCCGATTAAAGGAAGGGCAGTTAACAAAGCCGTTGTCCTTCCCGCTACCCTTGCTCCGGCGATATTCGCAAAGGTGAGTAGCAGGATAAGCAAGGGAGCATAAGTCAATTGGATGACAGGGGAGCTTCCCTGGAGTATCGGCCAGGCCGCTTGGAAATGGGTCACAACAGCAATAGCCATAGCGGCAGCCGAACCTGAGAAGGTAATGGCCAGCGCAGCCCATCCCATCAGGAACCCCCAGGCGGGGCCGTAGGCAAGAGTCAGGTATTGATAGTCGCCTCCGGCTTGGGGAAATCTAGCGCCTAGCTCACCATAGATAGCTGCTCCGCAGAGGGCAAGAACCCCTCCCAAAATCCAAGCTGCAAGGGGCCATATCATCCCTGGAAGCCAATCAACGACTAAACCCGGAGTGATGAAGATGCCAGCGCCCATCATGTTGCCGGCGACCAACCAGACGACCGTTAGGGGCCCTAACTCACGTTTTAGACCCATTACTGTTCACAGATTGAGAAAAATACCTAAATTCCAGCGGCCAAGCGCTGCTGGAGCTTGCTAAAGTCATGTTCCAGTGCCGTTTTCCTAGTTTCATCCCGCAAGGCCGCCGCTGGATGATAAGTGACCAAGGTGGGTAAATTTTTGACTTCTATCCAATTGCCTCGCAGCTCGGTAATTTTTGCTTTCGGATTGACTAAGGTTTGCAGGGCGGTTGCGCCCAGCAATACCAACAGTTTAGGTTGAAGTAGTTCAATTTGCCGTAGTAAAAAAGGGAGTTCTTTTTTAATTTCGCTGCGATAAGGTTTACGGTTGCCGGGAGGATGGGTTTTGAGGATGTTGCTGATATAGATTTGCTCTCGTTTTAACCCAATTTGACTCAATAAGGTGTTGAGTAATTTTCCTGCGTTCCCAACAAAAGGCCGGCCAGTTTTTGCTTCCTGGACACCTGGAGCTTCGCCGATGATCATCATTTCTGCTTGGAGCGACCCTTCTCCAAATACGAGTTTTTCCCCTGTGGTCACCTCAGAATCCAAATAATGCTCACAGAGCTGTTTGAGCTCATTAAGAGTGGCAACCTTTTCCAGTTGTTCATGTAAAGGGGTTTGCACCTTTTTTACCTAGCTGGGAAAAGTTATTTTAAGTATCTCAGTAAAAGTTTTGAAGCATTCCTGAAGTGAGCCGGTGGCGTGGAGCCAGGGGACAGGGAAGTCCCCGCACCGAGTTCCTAAAATACCTCATATTTTATTCATAGGTACTTAATTGAGAGCCTTTGAGAGAGACAAGCCCCGCTAGAGCGAGGCTTGCACTTTTTCGGGTTTGACCTATTAAAAAGTAGGGGTAGCAATACTGCTAAGCGTGGTGATGGCCACCTGCACCATGCACATGACCATGTTCTAACTCTTCTTCCGTTGCCTCACGGATATCGATCACTTCCACATCGAAGTCTAGTTTTTCACCAGCCAGGGGATGATTAGCATCTACCATTACTTGCTCAGTCCCAATGTCAGTCACCGTGATTAACTGGGGACCGCTGGGGGTTTGGGCCTGAAATTGCATGCCTTCTTGCAGCTCATCAACTCCTTGGAAAGCATCCCGTGGAACGGCCTGGATAAGCATATCATTGCGCTCTCCATAGGCTTCCTCTGGGTCTATACTGATATTGAATTTGTCACCTTCAGTTTTTCCAGCAAGTGCTTTTTCGAGCCCAGGAATAATACTTCCTATCCCATGTATATAGGCTAATGGTGTTTCCTGGGAAGAGCTATCAAGCACAGTGCCTTCTTGGTTTTTTAAAGTGTAATGAATATAAACCACTTTTCTATCAGAAACTTGCATAATAACACCTTCTATGTTGCAGCAGTAGGATGAGTTATGGTATCGATTCTTATTATTAACTTATAGGTTTTGATTAAATTTAGACGCTTAAATTCAAATTATAGTGCCCATTTAGGGAGATGAAGAGGTAAGCGCAGGTTTAAATCTCTTAGATGAGCAAGCTTGAAATCAATTTGAAAAAATGATGGTCATAGCAGAGGGCACTGGATTGTGCTGGAATATGACAGAGTAGAAAAATATCTTACCCCATAGTATAGCGGATATTTTGGAATGAGTCGGCAGCTTTCCGCCAATTAAAAGGAGAGAAAATATGACCTTCAAGATAGATGTAGCAGGCAATGTCAGCCTTAGTCTAGCCAGGGTGATTGATGCCGAGATAAAAGATCAAGTAGGCAGAAATCCTCCCACCTTGCATGCGGTGCTAAAGGCGATGAATGAAGGTCTGGTCGATAGACTGATTAGGGAAGGAACTATCGACGCTGAAGAACGAGAGAAGCTTTTTTCTGAAATCAATGCCCTGATTGAGGGGTACGGTAAAGACACGCTTGCACAAAGCTTTATGAAGTATAGGGCGAGTGAAAATTTAGCGATTGTGATCCAGGCGGAAATAGACAATCCTGATGCTATTCAGCCTGTTACGCTTGGCTCGGTGCTAGGAGCCATGAGGCAGGGTTTGGTGGCCACACTCGTCGGTACGGGTGATATTGATCCAGATGAAGACGAAACGTTGGTTGCTGAAATAGAGCAGTTAATCCAGATGAATGGGTCTAATGCCCTCGCGGAAGAGTTTTTGCCTTAATTACAAGAGGGGACATCGACTGCTATATAGGCGAATATTAAGAATTAAATTGCATCTATTCCATGGACTTAATCAGCGATAACCAGCTATTTTGCTTGATCGAAGAGCTGGTATTACAGCACTCTCCAAGTGGTGCTGAGCAGGAAATAGATAGCTGGCTACTCGAACGTTTTGCTGCCTTGGGCCAGGAAACCTGGCAGGATGCCGCAGGCAATCTTATTGTGAGGGTGCCTGGAAAAAATCCTGGCGCGATTGCTATTACGGCGCATAAGGATGAAATTGGTGCCATTGTAAAATCTATTGATAACCGAGGGCGGGTGGAGGTGAGGAAATTGGGTGGAGCTTTCCCCTGGGTCTACGGGGAAGGTGTCGTGGATTTGCTCGGTGACCATGCCTGCATTAGTGGCATTCTTTCTTTCGGTTCCCGCCACGTCTCCCATGAAGCTCCACAGAAAGCTCAACAGGATCAAGCGTCTCTACAGTGGCAGAATGCGTGGGTTGAAACGAAGTGCACGCCGAAAGAGTTGGATGCTGCGGGAGTGCGTCCGGGTACTCGGATGGTGGTAGGAAAACACCGTAAACGTCCCTTCCGCCTGAAGGACTATATCGCAAGTTATACCCTGGATAATAAAGCTTCAGTGGCGATTCTGCTGGAATTGGCCCGGAATCTCCAGAGACCTTTGGTGGATGTTTACCTGGTGGCTTCTGCCAAGGAGGAAGTAGGCGCGATAGGAGCACTTTATTTTACTCAACGACAATCTCTAGAGGCCTTGATCGCTTTGGAGATATGCCCCTTGGCATCTGAATACCCCATCAAAGAAGGGGTTGCCCCTGTGCTGCTTTCCCAGGACGGTTACGGCCTTTACGATGAGGGGCTCAATGGACTTATTAGGCAAGCTGCGGCCCGCCGAAAAATCCCCCTGCAATTGGCGACGATTAGTGGTTTTGGTAGTGATGGTTCTATTGCCATGAAGTATGGCCATGTGCCCCGGGCTGCTTGCTTAGGTTTCCCCACCCAAAACACCCACGGTTATGAAATTGCCCATTTAGGGGCCATTACCCATTGCATTGAAATTCTTTATACGTTCTGTACCCAGGTTCAGGTAGATTATGGAAGTATTCAGAAAAGCCAATTGAAAGGCCGGTGGGGTATGCTAGATTTTATGAAGGGGTAGACTGTTATCCATCATCCATATTAGCAAAGACGAGGAGGAGTAATGCGGAAGCCGCAGTTTGTTTGGGTCATTGCTGATTGGTGTTGAGTTCTTTTCTCTTTACTGCTCAAGCACAGGAGGCAAGTCAGGTAGGGAAGCTCAACGACAAAATGCAAGAAACCTTGAATGAACAGATTAATGCGGAATTGTATTCTGCTTACTTATAGAGGGAGAGGTTGCGCCCTGGGGGATCTAGGGCGCAGTGACCGCTTCCGGTTTGCGAGAAGAGGCGGGATAGGCGTGCTCTTGGCAAATCTTGAAGGTCTCTTCTTCCTTAAGTATTTCCTGAGTTAGCCCGCAGCGGAAAAGCTGATTGTTATTGGTAGTCATTAAATATTGGCAAGTATGGCATTGCCCGAAGGTGTGGTGATGATTTGCTTTCTGGAGGTTGCGGAGCAATTGTTCAAGGACCTGTTGGGTCGTTTGCAGCTCTGTTGTGTTTAATCCAGTGAAGGCCGATTCCTTACTGGGTAGTGAGGAAAGCTTTTGAGCTAGCGCCTGGCCTTTGGAGGTGAGCACTAAATGGACTACACGCCGATCTTTCGGATCAGGTTCTTTTTGAAGGTATCCATGTCGTTGTAATACTAATAGGGACTGGGAGGTGGTGCCCTTTGTGGTACCTAGATACTCCGATACAGCCATGGGTGTATTGCTGTATCGGTTGCATTGGGCAAGATAACGCAAGACCTGGAGATGGGCAGGATGTAGGTTCAGCACTGCTGCAGTCTTCCGCTCTTCTGTCCGAAGCAGGGTTCCAACGCGCTCTAGTAGGTCAAATAATTTTTGCTTGTCCATGATCTGTAATCATACTTAAAAATTTCTATGGAATCGATACCCTACTTGACAAATGTTGAAAGTCTCATTTATGGTATCGAATCGATAATATTAACGATGGAGGACATCGTGATGAAGAAAAAACTGCAAGCAATGTTTAGCTTCATACTTCTGGGGATTGTTAGCAGCATTGCTTATGGGGGTGGGGACGACAAAGTTGCTTACTCAGAGGGTTAAGGAAAAAGGAAACGGATAATGAGCGAACAAGAAATACCGGGGTATACTTACGGAGCAGAGGCAGTAGCTAAATCTCCCGTCTCTTTGGAGGACTTCGATCTTCTTAAAAAGACAGTACTCTTTACTGAAGATGATGAAAAATACTTGCGCCTTGCTGGCGAAGTATTAGCCGATCAGGTGGACGAGGTTCTGGACTTGTGGTATGGCTTTGTGGGTTCTCATCCTCATTTGGTGCACTATTTTTCCAACCTGCAGGGTGAGCCTGACAGCGATTATTTAACGGCTGTGCGCAAGCGTTTCGGTCAATGGATACTCGATACCTGCAACCGCACTTATGATCAGGATTGGCTTAATTATCAGCATGAGATTGGTTTAAGACACTACCGTACCAAGAAAAACCAGACTGATGGTGTCCAGTCCGTTCCCATCATTAACTATCGCTATTTAATCACCTTTATTTACCCCATTACGGCGACCATCAAACCATTCTTGGAGAAAAAAGGCCACCGTGCAGACGAAGTTGAGAAAATGCATCAGGCTTGGTTCAAATCGCTTGTGCTTCAGGTGACGTTATGGACTAATCCCTATCTGCGCCCAGAAGATTATTAATTGCCGATAATCAGCAGTGAGTGATTTGGCGGGGCTGATTTTCCCGTTCAGTGGCGGTCAAGAAATAGGGCGTTTTCGCTTTATTTTTATTTGTCTGTAGGTATTCACTTCAATGAGTCACAATATTGACGATTGACATCGGTGATCTTCCCATCTAAAGTATCGACTCGAAACCAAATCGGTTAGTTTTGATATAAAAACATAATGCGTAAACAGAATACAATCCTAAACAGCAATTGAAATTCCTAGGGGTCGTTTAAGTAAAGATCTTAAAGAATGTTCTTTTGTCTGTTAAGGAATTGTAAGTGCCCCTAAAGAGGGGCTATTTCACTTATAAACTAAAAATTGGGTAGAGGAAAGTTAATGATGAAAATGACCAAAGCTCTCTTGGTAAGCTTTGCTTTTGGATTATTGTTGATAGGCGCAGCACAGGCAAAGGATGTAAAGCCACAAAGTTTCACGGTAGTTATCAACGCGTATGATACCACCATTCCAGAACTCAATGTGGAAGGTGTAACGGTCAAAAATATTCGCGCTTTCAATGTCCTCAATGAGCCCGAGGCGCTAGTTGTTCAGAAAGGAACTCCAGTAGAGATTACTATAGACAACAAGTCCCCCATCAGCGAAGGGTTCTCCATCGACGCCTATGGGATCCAAGAGGTGATTAAAGCGGGTGAGACCAAAACCATTAAATTTAAGGCTGACAAGGCTGGGGCCTTCACCATTTGGTGTCAGCTCCATCCCAAGAATATCCATCTGCCTGGCTCCTTGAACGTCGTCGAGCACTAAGGGGTTTTGCAGAGAGTTTATGAATAAGCCGTAGGTAAGGCATTCGATGCCTTATTTGCTGCTTATGGTTGGGCCGGATTTTATCCGGCCCAAATTTTTTATAGCCTTGACATTTACAGGGCGGCTATTTCAGCATGTTGCTGTTCCAGGGTGGTTAAGGCAGCAGTCAATTCCTCGGCCCGTTGGCGTTCTTTTGCCACGATTTCAGCCGGAGCCCGTTCCACATAATTTTGATTAGCCAGCTTGTTTTTGACCCGTTCTAGATCTTTGCCCATTTTTTGGATTTCCCGATCCAAGCGTTGGAGTTCCGCTTCTTTGTCAATGAGCCCAGCCAAAGGAATGAGAAGCTTAAGTTCGCCCACTAGGGCCGTTGCTGCAGGGGGTGGGGTTTTCTCACCAAGCCACTGAATAGAGTCCAGTTTGGCCAGAGTGGCTAGAAATTCCTGGTTGGTTTCCAACCGTGTCCGGTCATGGCCCGTGCCGGCTTGCAGCAGTAGCGGAATGGATTTATTAGGGGCGATATTCATTTGTGATCGGATGGAACGCACCCCCGTCACAAAGGCAATGACCCACTCTATCTCCTCGACGGCATCCTGATCGATGGTGTCAATTTCCGGCTGGGGATAGGGTTGCAACATCAAAGTTTCCCCTTGGCGGCCAGCCAGCGGTGCTACTTGTTGCCAGATTTCCTCGGTAATAAACGGAATGATAGGATGAGCAAGTCGTAATAGGGTTTCTAGCACTTCCACCAGGGTGTGGCGGGTCCCCTGCTTGGCGGCCTCTGGACTGGCCGGATTATTCAGCACCGGCTTAGAAAGTTCCAGATACCAATCGCAATATTCATTCCAGGTAAAATCATAAATAGCCTGGGCGGCACGATCAAAACGATAGTTTTCGATGCCTTCAATGACTTGTTGGGTGGTTGATTGCAAGCGGGACAGGATCCAGCGTTCCGGAGTGCCCAGTACCTTATCCCCTGCGGTCTGCTCTGGATGAGGTTGCCTTTCTGAGGACATATTCATTAGGACATAGCGGGCGGCATTCCAAAGCTTATTGCAGAAATTACGATAGCCCTCAATCCGGCCCAAATCGAAACGGATATCTCGACCCCGGGTCGCCAGGATGGCAAAGGTGAAACGCAGGGCGTCGCAACCAAAGGCGGGAATTCCCCGGGGGAATTCCTTGCGGGTGGCCTTTTCGATGCGTTTGGCCATGGCCGGTTGCATCAAACCGCTGGTCCGTTTAGTCACCAAGGTTTCCAGATCGATGCCATCAATGAGATCCAGGGGATCGAGAACATTACCCTTGGACTTAGACATTTTTTGCCCTTCGGCATCGCGAACCAGACCATGGATATAGACTTCCCGGAAGGGAACGTCTTCCGTGAATTTAAGGCCTATCATGATCATCCGGGCCACCCAGAAAAAGATGATGTCAAATCCGGTAACCAGTACGCTGGTCGGATAGAAGGTGTGTAATTGGGGCGTTTCCTCCGGCCAGCCCAGGGTGGAGAAAGGCCATAGGGCTGAGGAAAACCAAGTGTCGAGAACGTCCGGGTCCTGTTTTAAAGGAAGGTCTGGAGAGAGAGTATATTTCTGGCGGACTTGGGCTTCCGTGGGGGCCACATAAACTTTTCCATCCGGATCGTACCAGGCCGGAATCCGGTGTCCCCACCAAATTTGGCGAGAGATACACCAATCCTGAATATTCCGCATCCACTCAAAATAAACCTTGTTCCAGTTTTCGGGGATAAAGCGGATCTGCCCATTTTCCACCGCTTTAATCGCGGGTTCGGCCAAGGGGGCGGCTTTGACGAACCACTGGTCGGTCAAATAAGGTTCAATAACGGTGCGGGAGCGATCGCCCCGGGGGACCATCAGCTTATGATCTTCGATTTTCTCCAATAAACCGGCGGCTTCCAGATCAGCCACGATTTGCTTACGAGCCTTGAAGCGGTCCAAGCCTTGGTATTTTTCGGGGGCATTTTCGTTGATACAAGCATCTACCGTGAAGACATTGATTAAGGGCAGCTTGTGTCGTTGTCCCACTTCGTAGTCGTTAAAATCATGGGCGGGAGTGATCTTCACACAGCCGCTACCGAATTCTGGCTCCACGTAGTCATCGGCAATCACGGGGATAGTGCGGTTCGTCAGAGGAAGGGCCAGTGTGGTGCCGATGAGATGCTGGTAGCGGGGATCTTCTGGGTGTACCGCCACTGCCGCATCCCCGAGCATGGTCTCGGGACGGGTGGTCGCCACTACCAAATGCCCGTTGCCATCCGCTAGGGGGTAACGCATATGCCAAAGATGGCTATGCTCCTCTTCCGAAACGACTTCTAAATCCGAGATGGCCGTATGCAGTACCGGGTCCCAATTCACCAAGCGCTGGCCGCGATAGATGAGCCCTTCATCGTAGAGGCGCACAAAGACCTCACACACCGCTTGGGACAACCCCTCGTCCATGGTAAAGCGCTCCCGGCCCCAATCCACGGAGGCCCCCATGCGGCGGAGCTGGCGGGTAATGGTGCCGCCTGAGTGTTCCTTCCATTCCCAAACCCGCTGGATAAACGCCTCCCGACCTAAATCATGGCGGGTTTTCCCCTCGCCATTGAGCTGTTGCTCGACTACCATTTGGGTGGCGATTCCGGCATGGTCGGTGCCTACTTGCCACAGAGTATTATCCCCCCGCATTCGGTGGTAGCGAATCAGAGCATCCATAATAGTGTCTTGGAAGGCATGTCCCATATGGAGGTGCCCGGTGACATTGGGCGGGGGGATCATGATGCAGTAGGGGGCATTATCTCCCTGGGGGGCAAAATAACCTTTTTGTTCCCAGGTCTGATACCAGTATTGTTCTATCGCTTGTGGGTTATAGCTTTTATCCATGGAAGTTAGCAAATCGCTGGTTATCGGAGAAACGAGAAAGGGCAGAAGTTCTGCCCATGGCTAAGAAACTGGCGGAAAGCCCTTTTTAAAGTAGGGGGTAAGGCGGGTTAGCACCGTACCCACCAAAATTTTAAGCGCTTAAGTAAGGGAATCTCGCTCGACCTTGATCCCCCCTTCGCTGAAAGCAAGGCTTTCCGACAGCTTTTTAAAACCATTATACCTTCAGCGCTAGGTGTAAGCACCTAGTAGGGCTTAGTGAAGAAGCTATAGGGAGTGCCTCGAAAGGCGCAATGCAAGCTCTGACCTTTTTTCTGTTTTTCCCACCGTGCTTTGCACTTTATATTTCTATGGTGCGTGTAGCTTCTCAGTTCCACCAGTGATCTCCTTGTTCGCAAAGCTCCTCTAGGACCTGTTGCATCCGCATGTGGATTTGGCGCATTTTGTCTTCGCTGGCATTCGAGGGGACCCAAATTGGAGGTGCCTTCAAAACGATTGCTCGGGTGAAAGGTATCGGGATTTGAAATCCATCCCAACTATTGAGTTGGATTTTGTGTTTCATTGAAACATGAAAGCAGGAGATTGCTGCTCCTGTCTTTCGGGCGAGAATAACGGGACCGACTTTCGCCACATGTCGCGGACCCCTGGGACCATCGATGGTGAAAGCGGCGTCACGTCCCTGCTGGATCTCCTTCACCATCGCGGAGAGGGCTTTCAAGCCGCCCCGTGAGCTAGAGCCGCGGACGGCACTATACCCATGGCGTTGAATGCAGTGGGTCATTGCCTCGCCATCCAAGTTCATGCTAGCCATGACAATGATGCCCCGGTTCCGCCAGTACCAGGTTGCCGGGAAAATGCGACCATGCCAGAAGGTGAGGATCGCGCGGGAGCCAGCCGCGTAGATCTGTTCCAGATACTTATCTCCTTGAGACTCCCAGCGAATGGTGCGACAAATGATGGTGATGATCCAGTAACCCAGCCATCCCATGAGACGAACTTTGCCGTATTGCCACCGCGTAAGGGTCGGTTGTTTCGTTTTTTTAGGGTGACGTTTAAACTTGTCTTTGCAGTTGGATGAGCAGAAATAATAGGTTTCGCTCTCGACGCCAATTTTTAACTGGGTAGTCTCAGGATCTACCGGAGTTTGACAGAAGACGGGGTCCGTTTTCATGATTTTTCGGTACTTTTTAGTTACTAATCGCTAATCAATATTCTGAGTGGGAGTCCCCATAAACTTTACTATTTAAAACACTTTTTGCCTCAACCATCGTTTGAAACTATTGAGAGCAAAAAATAATAGATTAGGTCTTGCTCCATACTTACAGAAGCATATATCTCTGAAAATCATAACACACGAACTCCAGTCATCTTAAAGACAAATTTGGTATCAACTTATAGACACCATACATTCAGGATCATCATTCGCTGGTCTATTCACCCGTCGGCTCACGGGGTAATCGTCCATTTTTTCCGGCGGATAGGGTCTTAACAGCGCTGTCAGGGTATGGGTATCTTGGTTTTTGGGATTGAGCCAAGCTTCGTAGTCGGCAGGTTCTAGGATGACCGGCATTCGGTCGTGAATTGGTCGAATGAGTTTATTGGCGTCGGTGACAATAATCGTGCAGGAATCGATGCATTTGCCCGTTTCCCCTTCCCAATGTTCCCAGAGCCCAGCAAAGGCAAACACTTCGCCATCGCGCCGGCGGATATAGTAGGGTTGTTTGGTGCCATCCGCTGCTGATTTCCATTCGTAGAATCCATCGGCAGGGATAAGGCAACGCCGATGCCGGAATGCGCTCCGGAAGGCGGGTTTAGTAGCAATGGTCTCAGCGCGGGCATTGATCATGCTATAGGAGGTTTTTTCTTCCTTGGCCCAGCTGGGAATGAGCCCCCAGCGTAGCATGGCCAACTCTCTCTGGGAGGATTCCCTGCGTACGACGGGAACGGCTTGGGAAGGGGCAATATTGAACCGGGGAGTGAGCTGTTGCATTTGAAGGAGATGAAAATGGGCAGCGAGCTGTTCAATGGGAGCATGAAGGGTATAACGACCACACATTAGATTGCACCGATTTGAGAAAGTCCATAAAGTACCAATTTTTGCATTAATTTTTCTTTCAATGTGGTGGGATTATCCAGCTGTAATCGCTTTAGGTAGGCTGTGGCGCTTTCTGGTGTAGAAGTCATCATTTTGAGCTGATGCCTATTGGGGATAGCAAACCTTTTTTTAGCCACCATGGTTTGAAGTAATTCGAACACTCTCATTAAAACCATTTCTTCCGGGGTAAATTCAGTGCCAAAGGGTAGTTCCGGGACAAATCCCTGTGCTTTATAAACATGAAAATGCTTTTCAAGGCGCTCTGGATAGTTATCTTTAAAACCGTCAGGAATTTGGTAGCCTTTAGGAATTTTTCCTGCTTTTTTAGCTTCTTTGAGTAGGGCTTCTTGAAACCTAGAATCAGCAATCTTCAATAAGGCGATGATGACTTCCCGATCATTTTTGCCTCTTAGATCAGCAATGCCGTATTCGGTTATCACTATATCTCGTAAATGGCAGGGAATGGTGGTATGACCATAGTTCCAGACGATATTAGAACTGATTTCGCCGTGTTTTTCTCTAATGCTCCGGAGCATGATAATGGAGCGGGCATCAGATAAAGCATGGGCCATGGCAATGAAATTGTATTGACCACCGACTCCACTCACGGTACGACCATCTTCCAGTTTATCTGAAATTATGGCACCATCAAGGGTGACCATAAGGGCGGAATTAAAAAAGCGGCCATCTTTTCTTTGTAGTCTTTTGAGGTCCTCATCACCATAAAGTTGATTAACATAAGAGATCCTCTTCATACAGAACTGCTGACGTTCTTCTGTTTTTAGATTCCGTAGAAAATTATAAAATCGCTGGGGGCCCAGGAAGAAGCTTGCATGGAGTAAATGTCCTCCTTTGATCTGAGGCCCTAAGCAATAATGATAAATTTTCTCGGCAGCGTGAGTATCCGTGAGGTCGGCAGGGATGTCCATCCCCCTAGGAGAGTAGAGATAACCATCTTGGTATGCCCATTCTGTTTTAAATATACCCCACTCTTGTAGTAGGGCAACAGCTTTGGCGTTAAGCTTGGGAGGGATGATTTTTTCTTCTATGAGGCAAGACAAAGTTTCTGGAGAAACTTGGCTGCTAATTCTTTTTTTATTGAGGAGCCGTTGAAGGGTTTTATGGGGATAGACTTTTCGTTTTAGCACTCCACTACGATAAAGTTGCATGAAACCTTCAACGAACATTTCGCTGTTGGCATAGAGACCTTCTTTAAAAGAGTTTATTCCTCCCACGTTATGGATCATATTTCCAAATTTATCCAAGGTTTTTGATTCCGATAAAAGATCGCCATAAACGGAATTATGTTGATGTCTCATATTGATGAAATAGGTGACAGCATCCCCTAGTGAACCAATTCCAAGCTGAATTGTTCCCCCGTCCTTGATAAGTGTGCTGGCATGAAGCCCAATCATATAATCGGCCGAATTAATTGCCATGTTGGGGGGGGCAAAGAGTTTGAATGTATATTGAGGATGGTCCACAATGGCGTCAAAATCATCCGGCGATATCAGTGCATCACCGTACATAAAAGGTAACTCAGGATTGACTTGACCTAGTATGGCAATTTTTTTTCCGCCCCGTTCCTGTTGACGCATTTTAAAGATAATATCAGGAGTAAGATCAGGATTGCAGCTTAGGCTATAGTGATTCTCATTCGCTACTAGTTGAGTGCTGCTAATAAGCTGGGCAAAAACATTAACACCGCTATCTAAAGCGTCTCGCACCACATGGGTATAGTTGCTACTCGTAAAATTTTGCTGGGCATGGAGGCTATTGAGAAATTTACCAGGTTGTAAATAAAATTCAGCAATTTCTATATTTGGAGGAACCTTGTTCTTCTTAAGTGCCGAAACATACTCGAGCTCAGGATAACCGCCAAAAATTCTTGTGGAAAGCGGCTCTATTAATCTGCGATCAAGCCCGTTCTTCCATTGTGGTTTTGTTAGAGTTAGGGCCGTAAAGATTTTTAATTTTAGGCTGGGATCTTGAACTGCTCGACGGAAGAATTCGTTGATTAAGTGGTTAGGTTTTCCTAGCCCAATGGGGGTGCCAAGCACGATGTGCTTGCCCACTTTGCACAAAGTATTTTCGACACAGCTTTCAACATCGGTATAGTAAATGGGTCTTTTATTATTTCTCAACATAGTGGGCTTTGGCCTTTACCTAACAGGATGACACTCTAGGGGATGAGATGATTGTAGCAATGTTCCTTGTGGGAACAACAGCAAAAAACGTTACTCTAATTTTATGCTTAAGTGGACTACACTTAATTTGTGTGCGACCTGCTTTAGTGATCCTCGCTCTTCCTAGCGTGTGATCTGCTTCTAGCAAAGGGCAGGGTGCTTCTCAGCGAGAACCATAGGGGGTTAAGAATGGCTACTTTTCTCTCATCTTTGCGGCGCAATCTGATTAGTCGACCGGTACTCAATAGGATACGCCGCGTATTACCCCCTCTTTCAAAGACAGAGCAACAGGCATTGCATGCAGGCACAGTAAGTTGGGAGGCCGAACTCTTTTCCGGAAGGCCCGATTGGAAATATCTACATGATTTACCTCCGTCCCAGCTTACGGAGGAGGAGCAGGCCTTTATCGATGACCCTACCGAAGAACTCTGTCGGCTCCTGGATGATTGGGAAATTAACCATGAGCGGAAGGATTTGCCCCCCGAAGTTTGGCAGTTTATCAAGGATAATGGTTTTTGGGGAATGATTATCCCTAAGGCCTATGGAGGACTGGAGTTCTCGGCCTTGGCTCACTCCTCGGTCATTGTCAAATTGGCCAGCCGGAGTGTGACGGCTGCGGTGACTGTTATGGTACCTAACTCTTTGGGTCCCTCGGAGCTTTTGTTACTCTACGGCACTGAAGAACAAAAAAGCCATTATCTCCCCCGATTAGCCCGGGGCGAGGAGTTACCCTGTTTTGCCATGACAGGTCCTACCGCCGGTTCCGATGCCGCTTCCATGCCTGACTCAGGGATCATTTGCTATGGTGATTATCAAGGCAAGCGTACTTTGGGTATGCGGGTTTCCTGGAATAAACGCTACATTACTCTAGGTCCCGTTGCGACCGTATTAGGGCTGGCATTCCACTTATATGATCCGGAGCATCTGTTGGGGGAGAAGGAAGATATTGGCATTACCCTCGCCCTGGTTCCTACGGGCACGCCGGGCGTTCAAATTGGGCGGCGCCATTATCCTTCCTATCAAGCTTTTCAAAATGGTCCCACCACGGGCCAGGATGTGTTCATGCCCCTAGAGTGGATTATTGGCGGCCAGGAGCGGGTTGGCCAAGGGTGGCAGATGTTGATGGAGTGCCTTGGGGTAGGGCGCTCGGTATCTTTGCCCTCCCTAAGCACCGGGGCTGCCAAACTATGTGCCCGCACCACGGGGGATTACGCCCGGGTACGAAAACAATTTCACCTTCCCATTGGTAAGTTTGAGGGAGTAGAAGAGGTCCTGACGCGCATTGCGGCCAATGCCTACTTGCTCGATTCCCTTCGAACGACGACTACCGCGGTGGTTGATCAGGGGAATAAACCTTCCATTCTTTCCGCCATCGCCAAGTACCACTCCACTACGCGCATGCGGGAGAGCATCAATGATGCCATGGACGTGCATGGGGGCAAAGCTATTTGCGAAGGACCAAATAACTATCTGGCAAATAGCTACCATGCGATTCCCGTGTCCATTACCGTGGAAGGGGCAAATATCCTTACTCGAAGTATGATTATTTTCGGTCAGGGTGCGATTCGCTGCCATCCTTATCTTCTCAAAGAGATGCAAGCCGCTCAAGACCCGGATGAAAAGCAGGGGTTGATAGCCTTTGATCAGGCTCTTTTTGGGCATATGGGATTTTTGCTGCGCAATCTGGGTCGGGCCTGGTGGCATAATCTTACGGGTGGGCGTTGGGCCCATGCCCCGGAAGGGGGTGTCACGGTTGGCTATTATCGACAATTGAGTCGTCTCAGCGCCTCTTTTGCATTGGTTGCTGATCTTACCTCGTTAATTCTGGGGGGAGAGTTGAAACGGCGGGAGAAACTATCGGGTCGTCTAGGGGACTGTCTGAGCCATATGTATTTACTCAGTGGTCTTCTAAAGAGATTTGAGGATGATGGTCAGCCACAGCAAGATCTTCCCTTGCTGCATTGGTGTAGCCAGAGAGAACTTTATCTTATCCAACAGACATTCGAGGATATCTTGGCAAATTTTCCCTCCCGTCCTGTAGGTTGGCTATTGCGCGGGGTTCTTTTCCCTTGGGGCAGACGTTTCAGAAAGCCCCCAGATGACTTAGGGCGGGAGTGCGCTAGCCTGCTATTGTCCCCCTCTACCACACGAGATCGGCTGACGGCAGGAATTTTCCTGGGCAGTGGCAGAGAGGAAGATCCTATGACTCGTTTAGAACAAGCCTTTGAAGCGGTAATAGCTGCCGATGAAATTAATGGAAAGCTCCATCAAGCAGCTAAGGAGAAAGGGCTGAAAAGCCTCTCCCTTGAAGAGGCCGTGGAGGGGGGAGTTATTTCAGAGGGAGAGGCAAAGACGGTTGCGAAAGCCAAAGAACTGACCTGGGAAATCATTACTGTGGATGATTTTGCGCCGGAAGAACTCACTGGAGTGGGGCTTGAGGAACGGAAGCAAGCCGTATCAGGGTGATAAAAATTCCCAGAACGAGAAAGGGAGAATTTTTTACCTTTCCTTGAATTTGGCGCCAAATCTTCTAAGGTTGTCTTTATCTGTATTTGATGGAAATCGAAGCGAATGAATAGTAATAGGCAAGCGGTGATTGTAGCGGGGGTACGCACGCCGTTTGCTAAACGGCAAACCGCATTTAAATATTTTACTCCTTTAGATCTGGGAAAGTTGGTCTGTGCGGAACTTTTAGAGCGCGCTGATTTGGAGCCTAAAACGGTGGATCAGGTGGTCTTTGGGCAAGTGATTCCTTCCCTTCAGGCCCCTAATGTCGCCCGGGAGATTGTATTAGGCCTTGGAATGCCTCCAGGGATTCCCGCTTACACGGTTTCCAAGGCTTGCATCACGAGCTATCAAACCACGGTGAACGTGTTAGAGGCCATCCAGGAGGGGGCCATTGAGTGTGGAATTGCCGGTGGGACAGAGAGCGCCAGCGATGTACCTATGATGGCTTCTAAGCCCCTCCAGGATGCCTTACATGATGCCGCTAGCGCCAAAACCCTGGTCCAGCGTCTCGCTCCTTTCAGGAATCTTTCTCCAAGTGATCTGCTTCCTCGCCCGCCGGCGATTGCAGAACCCTCAACGGGGGAAACCATGGGGGAAGCGGGTGAGCGGATGGCAAAGGAAAATGGTATTTCCCGAGAAGCTCAGGATGAGTTTGCCCACCGCAGCCATCAACGAGCAGCCCATGCCTGGCGAGAAGGAAAATTTTCCGATGAAGTCATGGCCGTGCATATCCCTCCTGATTTTACCGAGACCTTGGTGGAGGACAACTTGCTTCGACCCGAGTCTGATCTGGCCACCTATGCCAAGTTGAAGCCTGTTTTTGACAAGAAATACGGTACTGTGACGGCGGGAAATAGTTCTCCCTTAACTGATGGGGCCAGTGCCCTGCTGTTAATGAATGAAGCTAAGGCCAAGGCATTGGGAATGCCTATTCTGGGGAAAGTACGAAGTTATGCCTTCGCGGCCCTGGACCCTTTTGATCAACTGCTGTTGGGGCCTGCCTATGCAACACCCATTGCCTTAGAACGGGCGGGGATGACCTTAGCGGATATGGATTTGATCGATATGCATGAGGCCTTTGCCGCCACAGTGCTTTCCACGATTCAAGCCTTCGAATCGGCTACTTTCGCGCGGGAAAAATTAAACCGCAGTGAGCCTATTGGAAAAGTCGATTGGGATAAACTCAATGTCAATGGAGGGTCGATTGCCATGGGCCATCCCTTTGCTGCCACGGGTGCCCGGGAAATCGCCCAAACTCTAGGGGAGTTAAAGCGCCGGGGGGGTGGGGTGGCCCTATGTACCGCCTGCGCCGCAGGAGGAATGGGGGCTGCCATGGTGTTGGAGGTGACTTCATGAGGGATGTAGGGAACACTCAATCACTATGGGTTGAAAGACGAGAGGATAACGCTGCCATCATTTGGTTTGATGTTCCTGATGCCCCCGTCAATACTCTCCAAGCAGGTTTTGAGCAGGACTTTAATCATGTGCTTGAGCAACTGGTGGCAGATAAGGATTTGGAGGCGGTGGTACTGGCCTCAGCCAAAAAGGATTTTATCGCTGGTGCCGACATCAAGATGTTAACTCAATTGCCGGATTCTGAGGCCGCAAGGCAGCTCTCCCATGCAGCGCAAGGGGTGATGAAACGGGTGGAATCTTTTCCTCTTCCCATTGTGGCGGCAATCCACGGAGTTTGTTTAGGTGGAGGGCTAGAGGTGGCTTTGGCCTGTCAGGCACGGGTCGCCTCCAACAGCGATCGAACGCAATTTGGCCAGCCTGAAGTCAAATTGGGAGTCATTCCCGGGGTGGGAGGGACTCAGCGTTTACCTCGCCTGGTGGGTCTTGAATCGGCACTGGATATGATATTGACGGGCAAGACGGTTTCCGTCTCTAAGGCCCGGGCTATGGGATTGGTTGATGAAGTGGTTCCCCAGCCAGTCCTGTTAGAAGCGGCTCTGGCCCGTGCCCGTGAACTTTCCTGGAAAGAGTTGAGAGAGAAAAAGGAGGGGGAAGCTCGCTCTTCCCGTGGGCTTAGTCAGGTTCTTGGCAGCATTTTGAACCTGCGGAAACTTAGAACGCTGCTCTTAGAGGAGAATCCAGCGGGCCGGTCTGTTTTATTTAACCAGGCAAAGAAAAAGGTCCTGTCCCATACCCATGGCAATTTGCCAGCTCCCCTTCAGGCGCTGGAGGTGATCAGAACCGGCATTGAGGAGGGCTTGGAAGCGGGTTTTAAGGCGGAAGTGGAAGCCTTCGGTGAATTGGCCGTGAGCACCAAAGCCCGTAATCTCATGGCCCTGTTTTTAGCAAGGACCGCGCTGAAAAAAGACGCAGGAACAGAAGCGGAGGTAAGCTCTCGGGAAGTGCATAAGGTCGGCGTTTTGGGGGCGGGGCTGATGGGCAGTGGGGTAACCTATGTGACCGCCGCTGAGGCAGGTTTGCCCGTGCGCTTGAAAGATGTCAATCACGAAGTTTTACGGCGAGGGCTTCGCTCGGTATGGAATTCCGTGACTGAGCAAGTCCAAAAACGGCGTATGACGTTAGGGGAGCGTGACCGTGTTCTAGCTTTGGTCCGTCCTACGACCGAGTACACAGGGTTTAAACAAGCCGATGTGGTCATTGAGGCCGTCAGTGAAAACCTTGAAGTAAAACATCAGGTACTACGCGAAGTGGAAGCCTACGGTAGTCCTGAAATGATCTTTGCATCCAATACTTCCACCATTCCCATCCATAAAATTGCTGAAGCGAGTCAGCATCCCGAGGCTGTGATTGGGATGCATTATTTCTCGCCTGTGCCTAAAGTGCCTCTCCTTGAGGTTATTGTGACCGACAAGAGCGCACCGGAGGTTATCGCCACCTGTGTTGCACTGGGCAAACGCCAAAACAAAACGGTAATTGTGGTTCGTGATGGAACAGGCTTTTATACCACACGGATATTAGGCCCCTATATCAATGAAGCTATTCATCTTTTAGCCGAGGGGGTTTCCATTGAGGAGATTGATAAGGCATTGGTTAATTTTGGTTTTCCTGTGGGGCCCTTCAAGCTAGTGGATGAAGTGGGTATTGATGTGGTTCAAAAGATCGCTCAGATCTTGCATGGCGCTTTCGGTGGGCGGATGAAACCCACACTGATACTTGAAAAATTAGTGGAAGCTGATCGGCTTGGCAAGAAGAATGGT